>DATLEK010000114.1:0-14691 GCA_035525365.1 Acidimicrobiales bacterium | reverse complement strand
TAAGGTGGTGGATACCGGGCCTCACCAGGGGTTATGCGAGGGATCACCCGGCTGCGGCGATCGACGAGAAATCCTTTTCCCTTATGGCACAACGATCGCGAACCATGTCGAATGATGCTTCCTCTGCAACATCGCTCACTTGCAGAATCGAAGCGTGCGTGTGGCGCAGGTCGTGCAGCCGGATGCGCGGCAGCGTCGACTTGGCGATGTGTCGGTCGAAGATCTGGCTGAACAGGTCGGGGTGCGTGGGTCCGCCGTCGAGCCGCGGCGCGAGCTCGAACGCCTCGGACGCGCGCTCGGCCGCTCGATCGGACAGCCCCTCGCCATCGAGCACTTTCTGCCAGAGGCCGGCTACGCCGAGCCTGAGCTCGACATCGACGACGGCCTCGGCTGGTAGCGCTCCGAGGGGCGTCGGGCGGTCCTACAGCTGGTTGATCTGCGCGGTGATAGACGATGCGAGCAGGACCGCGACACCCGACTGCGTCGCCAGCGCGCTTTCGAGCTCGTCGCACAGCCCCATCAGCTCGTCCACCCTCGACACGATCCGCCTCTGCTCGGCGAGGGGTGGCAGCGGGCACCGGAACGGTCGAAGCCGGCCGAGCGAGATGTTGGCGATATTCGTCGTCTGTGTCGCGCTGTCAATGAGCGTGGCCTTGGCTCGCGGGTCCTGCAAGACGAGTTGTAAGAACCTTGGCGAGATGATGAGCGGGCGAATTGCTGCAAGGAAGCCACCGAATGCGGCACGTGGCGGTTCGGGGCCGACGAGTGCGAGCTTTCCTACGAGCTCTCGACTGTTGGCCATCGACATCAAGAGGTCACCAGATCGGACGAACTGTGACTCGTTCTTGACGTACTGATTAGGGACAAAGATGAGGTCGTGCCACTCGACAGTCTCTTGGACGTTGGTCGTTCGAAGGCACGGAACCAGATCTGATCCCCCGGTCGTGTGCTTCGCTGCCGCTGGAAAGGTAATGCCCCGAACAATTTCGGAGATATCTCCGAGTCGAGTCTCCGCCCATCCCGGCGGCAGGTGGCGACCGGACGGGGTTTCCTGACGCTGAGACTCGGACTCGTTTCCGGGTTGTGGGCCACGCCGTTTTGGCAGCGAGTCGCGTCGCAATTTGACCTTGGCTAGTAGCGATTGGACCGGCTCATCATGTACGTCCTGATCGACGAGGCGCCCACACAGCGCAAGCTGAATGACTGTTGCCCGAAGCTCAACCATGCTGTCGGGGTGGGCGGTGAGGGCTGGCCAATAGGTGCTGACTCGTCCCCAGGCTCGGCGGAGCTCTTCAGGTGTCCCGGCGTCCGTGACGGCGTGGAGGGCGGATCCTCGGAAGCGGGTGGTGGCGCAGTGGCGGCGCTCCTGGCGGACTTCGAGCTCGTCGCACAGCCCGGTCAGCTCGTCAACCTTCGCCACGATCCGCTCCTGCTCGGCGAGCGGTGGGAGCGGGATTACGAGTTGCTCGATATCACTGGCTCGCAGGTTGTTGATGCCGATTCCGCGGCTGAGTAGGCACACTCGTTGCCTGTAGGTTGGGCTCTGTAGATAGACCCCTATATAGCGGCTAACCGAAGGAACAGCGGGCCGAAACACTGAACAGAATGCTCCGAACCCGAAAATATCGTCGCGGGTAACCACTGCAGACTTGCCGACGAGTCGGGCGCTACCGCTGGACATGCAGATCAGGTGGTCACCTGGGATGAGGCGTTGGTCGTGAGAGACCAACTCGGCCGCAACGTGGACCAACTTCTCGTAGTTAATAATGCCATCGATGTTGTGAGCTCGAAGTAGCGGGACGGTGCCCTTGGTCTTGACATCCGAGGCTGCAGTTTTGGGATAGGTAACGCCTCGAATTAGGTGGCCGAGTTGAGCTGCCGTCACCTGCAGCCAGGAGTCGGGAAGGAAAAGCGAGTCGGGAGCGTCCGGTGTGGCGTCGGAAGTGCGGGAACGGCGCCCTCCTTGCCGCGCAGTCGGCAGCGCGTCCGCGGACTCCCTAATGATGTGGGTCGCAGGCTCCTCTTCAGGGTCCTGATCGACAAGTCGGCCACTGACTGCGAGGTCCATCACGAGATCCCGTAGCCGCCGAAGTCCGCCTGGAGCGTCGACGATGGTGGCGAAGCGGTCGAAGAACGTCGTGGCGTCCATCAGTCGCGGAGGAGGGCTTCGGCGAGGCTGGCCCGCAGCGCCTCGCGCGCCACCTCGACTTCCGTGGTGGCCTCGGCGTAGCGGGCGAGGAGTACGTCTGGATCCTCGTGGCCCTCGTCGACCACATTCGGGTTGGCGATGTCGAGGTTGTAGCCGCCGCTGGCGATGTCCTCGGCGGTGACCATCCAGGCCCGCTCGGTCTCCTCGCGGTTGTTCCACCAGGCCTTCTCGGGCTCGAACTCTTCGATCCGCATGGGTTTGGTCTTCGAGTAGCTCTTGGCGCCCTCGGGATAGGGGTGCTCGTAGAACCAGACATCCTTGGTGGGCTCGCCCTTGGTGAAGAACAAGATGTTGGTCTTGATCGTCGTGTACGGGGCGAACACGCCCTTGGGAAGCCGGACGATCGTGTGGAGGTTGCACTCCTCCAGCAGCTTCTTCTTGATCCGGGTCTTGATGCCTTCGCCGAACAGCGTGCCGTCGGGCAGGATGATGGCGGCTCGGCCGCCGTCCTTTAGGAGCTCCATCACGAGCACGAGGAAGAGGTCGGCGGTCTCCCGGGTGCGGAACTCGGTCGGGAAGTTGCCCTCGATACCGTCCTCCTCCATCCCGCCGAACGGGGGGTTGGTGACGATGACGTCAACCTGGTCCGCCGGACCGTAGTCCCGGAGGGGGCGGGCGAGCGTGTTGCCGTGGCGAATCGTCGGCACTTCGATGCCGTGGACCATCAGGTTGGTGACGCACAGCAGGTGGGGCAGCGCCTTCTTCTCCACGCCGCGGATGCTCGCCTTCAGCTGGGCGAGCTTGGCGGCGGTATCGGCGTGCGGCCGAATGTTCTCGTAGCTGCAGGTGAGAAAGCCGCCGGTACCGCAGGCTGGGTCGAGCACGATCTCACCGAACTGCGGGTCGACCATGTCCGCGGCGAACTGGGTCGCTGCTCGGGGTGTGTAGAACTCGCCGGCGTTGCCGGCGCCCTGCAGGTCCTTGAGGATCTGCTCGTAGATGTCGCCGAAGGTGTGGCGGGTTTTCGACTCGTTGAAGTCGATGTCGTGGTTGATCTTGTTGATCACCTGGCGCATCAAGGTGCCGGACTTCATGTAATTGTAGGCGTCCTCGAACACGCTGCGCAGCAGCTCGGCTCGGGGACGGGCCTTCCCGGTGAAGGTTGCGATGTTGAGCTCCTTCAGTGCCGGGAACAAGGAGTTGTCGACGAGATCGAGTAGCCCGGCGCCCGTCGGCGCGCCAGTGCCGACCAGATCTTCGTTGGCCCACGCGTTCCACCGCAGCCATGGCGGCACCGGGGATTCGTAGTCATCGTCCTCAAGCTCGGTCTCGATCTCCAGGTCGCTGAAGATCTTGAAGAACAACATCCAGCCGAGTTGGCCGATGCGCTGGGCGTCGCCGTCGACGCCGGCGTCCTTGCGCATGATGTCCTGGATGGACTTGATCGTGGTTGAGAGGGACAAGGTGGCTCCGGATCAGGCGGGTTCGTAGAGGGCGGCGTCGATATCGCGCAGGGCGGCGAGGTACTGATCGCGCCCACCGAACCTACGCACCAGCTCGACGGGCGTCCCTAGTTCGGGGAACGGGTCGAGCTTAAGAACCTCGATCTCGCCCATCGAGCCGAGGCCCTGGTCGGCGTACTTGTCGAGCAGAGCGGCGAGCACCTCGCGCGCCTGGTCGCCGTACCTTGTGAACACGTCACGCTTGCGAACCTTGTCGGCCCGTTCCCGACGGGTAAGCGGTGGCTGGTCGAAGGCGACGTGGCAGATGAGGTCGAACGGATCGAGGTCGCCGGCGGTGGCGTCCTCCAGCGCTTCGAGCAGCACGCCGCGCTCCAGCAGCGCCTCGACGATCGCCTGCTTGCGATCGGTGGCTCTCCATCGCTTGAGGAACTCGCCGAGGGTGGCGAACTCCTCCTGGACGGTGCGGCGCGTGTAGTCCTTGAGCGATTCGGTGATGAGCTTGCCGTCGCGGTCGTAGTACTGCACCCGCTCGGCGATGACGGTGAACTTCACGCCACTCACGACGTAGACGTGGCGATCTTCATCCTCAAGCTCGGCCTCGTCGATGACGTGGTCGGGATCGGCGAGGATCACATCGATCTCGTCCTCGATCGGCTCGTCAGCGGGCGTCGGATCGGGCGGGGTGACGTCCTCGCCGCCCTCAGGGACTTCGTAGATCTGGATGGGCGGACCGTCCCAGTCGGGATCGGCGAACAGCTCGGTGGCCTTGCGGAAGTCGAGGATCGTGAAGAAGTACTTGCCGTAGTCGGGCCGCAAGCGTGTGCCTCTCCCGATGATCTGCTTGAACTCGGTGAGCGACTGGATCCGCTGGTCGAGGGCGATGACGTGGCAGGTCTGGGCGTCCACGCCGGTGCTCATCAGCTTCGACGTGGTGGCGATCACGGGATAGGGCCGCTTGGGATTGATGAAGTTGTCGAGTTGAGCTTTGCCCTCGTCGTTGTCGCCGGTGATCCGCATCACATAGCGGTAATCGGCTTGGACGAGCGGCGCGTTCTCCGGCACGTTCACGAGGGCCTGCCGTATGCGCTCGGCGTGGTCGATGCTCTGGCAGAAGACGATCGTCTTGTGCATCGGGTCGGTGCCGTGAAGAAAAGACGAGATCCGCTCGGCGACGAGCGTGTCCCGCTGCGGGAAGACGATGTCGCGGTCGAAGTCCTTCGGGTTGTAGATGCGATCCTCGATCGGCTCGCCGGCGTCGTCGAGTTGTCCCTCCTCGGGACGCCAGCCGAGCAGGTCGTGGTCGAGGTCGACGCGCACCACCTTGTAGGGGGCGAGGAACCCATCCTCGATGCCCTGCTTCAGGGAGTACGTGTAGACGGGCTCGCCGAAGTAGTGGATGTTCGAGACGTACTTCGTCTCCTTCGGGGTCGCCGTCATGCCGAGCTGGATGGCGGAGTCGAAGTAGGCGAGCACCTCTCGCCAGGCAGAGTCCTCGGCCGCTGAGCCGCGGTGGCACTCGTCGATCACGATGAGGTCGAAGAAGTCCTTGGGGAACTTGTCGTAGATCGGCTCCTTATCCTCGGTGCCCATGATCGCCTGGTAGAGCCCGAGGTAGATCTCATACGAGGTGTCGACGCGACCGTTCTCGTCGACCAAGGTCCGGTTGAGCTTCTTCATCACCCCGCCGAAGGGGCGAAAGTCGTTCTGGATCGTCTGGTCCACCAGGATATTGCGGTCGGCCAGGAACAGCACCCGCTTGGCGGTCTTGTTCTTCCAGAGCCGCCAGATGATGTTGAACGCCGTGTAGGTCTTGCCCGTCCCGGTGGCCATCGCCAGCAGGAGGCGCCGCTGACCTCGGGCGACCGCCTCGACGGTGCGGTTGATGGCGAGCTGCTGGTAGTACCGGGCTTCCTTACCGCCGGCCTCGGCGTGGTTCGGGCTGGCAACGAGGTCCTCGTCGGCCTCCTCGAGACCGCGCCACTTCCGGTAGTGGGTCCACAAGGCTTCGGGAGAGGGGAACTCGTCGAGCGTCAGGGTCTGTTCGATCGGAGCGAACGTCCCCGTGCGATCGTGGAACAGAAACCCGTCGCCGTTCGAGCTGAACACGAACGGCACGTCGAGCGTTTCGGCGTAGGCAAGGCCCTGCTGCATGCCCGAGCCCACCGAGTGGTTGTTGTCCTTCGCCTCGATCAGTGCGATCGGCAGGTTCGGGGTGTGGAACAGCAGGTAGTCGAGGCGCTTCCGCTTGCCCCGGGCAACGAGCTTTCCCCGGACGATGATCTTCCCATCGGTGAAGCCGTACTCGCGCCGCCACCGGCTGGTGGCCCAGCCGGCCTTGGTGACGGCCGGCGTGATGAAGCGGTCGCAGATGTCCGACTCGCTCAGCGCCTTCTTGTTGGTCACCGCCCCCGCCTCACGAGCACCCATACACCGTACAGACGACCGTTCTTGCGTACCGTCGTGGCGTGTCAGCAATGTTCGGCGAGAGGCCCTGGTTCTGGGAGGGTCGCGTGCAGGACGCACTCTCCGCACACTTGACCGCCGAGGGCTGGGACGTCCGCGAGGTTGCTGACACTGAATCGAAGGCACCGGGAATCGACCTGCTGGCGACGATGGGGGACCGGTGGCTGGCAGTCGAGGTCAAGGGCTACCCGAACACGACCTATGACCACGGACCCAATCGAGGACTGCCGAAGCCGACTCAGCCGACGAACCAGGCGAGACAGTGGTTCTCGCACGCGCTGCTCGGAATGATGCTTCTCCGGCAGCGGCGACCAGACGCAGAGATCGCGATCTGCTTTCCGAGATTCAAGACGTACGAGTCGCTGCTCGAGCGCACCCGACTGTCCTTCAAGCTTCTGGGGTTCGGTGTGTACCTGGTTGCCGAGGACGGCTCAGTTATCCAGTGGCTGCAGGCACGGCCGGTCGGTTATCCATCAGGAGCGGAGGAACTGTGATGGCGACGTTGCCCGCGATCCAACGTGCAGCTTCTGGGGCTGAGAAGAGGACGTGGTGAGCCAACGGTCGAGAGTGCGGCGCGAGCCTTGGCTGATCCACTTCTTCCAGCGCGACGTCCGCGATGACAAGGCCCGGACGGTCCCGGCCATCGACTTCCTCGACGATGTTCCGATAAAGGTCCGCGCTGAGATGCAGGCAGTGCTCGAGGCCGCCGCCGAGGCGCCGCCGCCCGCCTTCTCCGGGGGAGGCAAATGGGAGGTCATGCATGACGAAATGGCCGGCTTCTACGAGGTCCGAGTGCGAGGCGCCGACCGTCACAACCATCGGTTGTTCTGCATCCTTGAACGCGACGCGGCCGACCTCGGCGGGTCGAGCATCGTCGTCATCGATGGGCTGTCGAAGCCCTTTCGCCAGGCCGCGGATCCTCGCGACTACCGGCGAGCGCAGCGGTACCGAGCCGAGTTCTTGAAGCGACGGACGGTGCTGCGATGACCACAGTTGTCAGACCTTGGTGAGCGCCCGCTTCTTTGCGGCGGCCTTCCGCGCTGGCTTGGTCCGAGGTTCGGCAACGAGATCGAGGTCGAGGGCCCGGGCCAACGCGACGAGCGTTGTCGCCGTCGGATTCGGCGAGCGCATCGTGAACAGGCGGCGAACTGCCTCGGGCGGCAGGCCCGCCTGGCGGGCGAGCTCGGCCTTCGAAAGCCCCCGCTCCTCCCGGCGGGCGTCTATCGACCTCACCAGCTCGTCGATGGCGCGGACCGTGGATGCGGCCTCCTGGTAGGCGCGCTCGTACTCCGGGTTCTTGCGCTGCCGCTCGAAGTACTGCTCGGCTCCGGTCCTCGCTGCCATCGTCTGCTCCCTTAGCTTGCAGTGAGCGTAACACAGATGATACGGGAAGCCTGAGAGCCGTGTCGCTTCCCGACGTACTGAGAGGAATCAAGGAGTATCTAGCGCCATCTGAGCAAAGTAACGTGGTCGGGTGCCCAGGAGGGAGAAGCAGGCGGTTGACGAGACGCTGGAGCGCCTCCGCCAGCAGTACCCGCCGATCCTCACTACGGCCCAGGTCGCCGAGATGCTTGATCTCAACATCCGGACGATCATGACGATGGCCAGCGACGGGCGACTGCCGGCGAGCCGGCTGCCGGGTGGCCGGAAGTTCCACTTCTTTCTCGACGAAGTCATCGCCACGCTGCGGGAGAACCGGATCGACCCCGAGACGGTGACCGCCGACGACGCCGAGGGCTGACGGGCGCCACATCTACTCGTCGCCGTCGCCGTAGACGAGAGCGGAGAAGAGCTTGGCGGCGTCGCTCTGCATGCCGGGGATGAGGTGCTGGTACACGTTCATGGTGAACGCCACGTTGGAGTGGCCCAGCCGTTCGCTGACGACCCGCACGGGCACGCCCGCGGCCAGCATCGTCGACGCGTGCGTGTGGCGAAGGTCGTGCAGTCGGATGCGGGGTAGCGACGACCGCTCGACAAGGGTCACCCAGAGGTCGGAGAACGAGTCGGGGTGAATCCAGGTCCCGTCGGGCTTCGTGAAAACGAGCGTGTCGGCGCGGGGCCGCCACCCGGCGACCACGGCCTCCTCGAGCTGGCGGGTCCGCCAGCGGCGGAGCACGGCCACGGTGCGGGGGTCGATGTCGACGGTGCGGCGGGAGTAGTTCGTCTTGGTCTCCTCGAGCCTCACCTTGTAGCCGACACTGACGAGCGATGTCTGCACTGACAGCCGTCCCGCCTCAAGGTCGACGGCCCGCCACCGAAGCCCGAGCACCTCCGCCCGGCGCATCCCGGTGAACGCGGCAAGGAATAGCGCTGGTTGCAGCCGCTCAGCGCTCACGTCGTGCTCAAGGAACTGGTGCAACTCCTCGGCGGTCCACACGACGAAGTCACCGGCCGCAGCGCTGGAGACGCGGGGAGGGTCGGCCAGCGTCGCGACGTTGCGGAGCACGGTGCCCTTCCGCTCCGCGTCACCGAGTGCCTTACGAATCAAGGCGTGCACGTTGCGCACGGTTTTCGGTGAGAGGCCGCCACCACCGCAATTGCGCCGGCCCACCGTGAGCAGGTGAGCGTAGAGGCCGTCGATGTCCTCGGGCTGCAGCTCGCGGATCGGGATGTTGCCAAGGTGGGGAATCACATGGTTCTCGACGTTGCGCCGCTGGTTGTCCCATGTGCTGCGCTTCAACCGCGTCTGCTGCACGGGCAGCCAGCGCTCCAGCAGGTAGGTGCCGAAGGTGATCCGCTCGGGTGAGCGGTAGTCGCCATCGTGCTGGCGCTTGATGAGGCCGGCCAGCACCTTCTCGGCCTCTCGTCGTGTCGTCCCGCTGGCGTACCAACGGTGCCGCCCCCTGCCGGTGGTGCGGTTGACGCCCTCGTAGACGACGGCGTAGTAGCGCCCACCCTTCTTGGCGATATGCCCTCTCATCGTTCCTCCTGATCTCGATCGGTTCCTGTCGAGGACCGCTGAGCGGTCGATCTGTTGCACAATACCGCTGATAACAGTAATCTAACGCGATCCATGACGTTGAGTACAGGGTAGACCAGAGATGACGAGCGAACTACCGGACTTCTTCACCATCCCCGAGGCGGCACGGATTCTTCGGCTCACGCGCAACCATGCCTACGAACAGGCCAAGCGGTACCGAGACACCGGTGGCGCCGAGGGAATCTGCGTCGTCCCGTTCGGCTTTCTCCTCCGGGTCCCACGAGCTTGGCTCGAAGCTCAGGCTGGCGGACCGCTCCACCTCGCGCTCGACATCGCCACCGCCGACGAGCCGACCATCGAGCCGGACCTCGACCAGCCGCCCGATCCCAAGCCCCCCGCCCGTCGCACCCGCCCCAGCCGTCGCCGCTCACCTCAGCCCGACGACCTCCAACTCTTCACGACCGACTGATGCTCTCCTCCGCCCCCACGCCCTCCGCCCCCACGCCCTCCTTCGCCCCATCCCCAACCCACCACCGCCATCGACCTGACGCACTTGCACCTGGGGTGCCCCGGGCCCGATCCGCCCGGCAACGGCGAGGGGATGAGCGGCCGTGCTGAGCATCGGCAAGCTCGCGCCCGGCCAGCAGGACTACTACCTCGACACGGTCGCGGCCGGGCTAGAGGAGTACTACACCGGCGCCAAAGAAGCCCCCGGCCAATGGCTCGGCCGCTCCGCCGCCCGACTCGGCCTCGACGGCGTCGTCGATGGTGACGACCTCGGCGAACTCCTCGCCGGTCTGGACCCCACCACCAATGAGCGGCTCACCCGCGCCCAAGGGGCGCCGAAAATTCCGGGCTTCGACGCCACGTTCAATGCCCCGAAGTCGGTCTCGCTGCTGTTCGCACTCGGCGACCCTGAGGTGTCCAACGAGGTCCGCAATGCCCACGACGCTGCCGTCACCGCAGCTCTCGAGGTTCTGGAGGAGGAAGCGGCCCGGGCCCGCCGAGGCAAGGGCGGCCTCATCCAGGTCCCCGCCGAGGGTTTCGTCGCCGCCGCGTTCCGGCACCGCACCTCACGGGCGGGAGACCCGCATCTCCACACCCATGTACTGGTAGCGAACCTCGTCTACTCGCCCGTCGACGGGCGGTGGTCAGCGCTAGACGCCCGTCCGCTGTATGGATGGGCCAAGACTGCCGGCTACCTCTACGAAACCCACTTGCTCCACGAGCTCACCCGCCGCCTCGGCGTCGCCTGACAGGAGGTCACGAACGGAATCGCCGATCTCGCCGGCATTCCCGAAACCGCGATCCGGGAGTTCTCCCGCCGGCGCCAACAGATCGAAGCCCACCTTGCCGCTCACGGCGTGAACGGTGCACGGGCTGCCCAGATCGCCACCTACGCCACCCGGACTGCGAAAGATCCGGACCTCGATCCTGCCGGACTTGTCCCCGAATGGCGAGCGCGAGCTGCTGCCGCCGGTCTCGACGAGCCGACGCTGACGGCCGCCTGTACCCGGACCCAGCGTGACCAACCGGTATGTGCCGACGCGCCGGAGTGTGACCGACTCTTCGACCGGCTCGCCTCGCCCGACGGGCTGACCCGCCAAGACGCCACCTTCGGTCGACGCGAGGTCGTGCAAGCCATCGCCGCCAACCTCACCGCCGGCGCGCCGGTCCACGAGGTTCTCGGCCTGGCCAAGAGCTTCCTCGCATCCGCGCATGCCGTCCCGGTGCGCGGCGAAGCCGACGTGATCCATCGATCGGACGGCACCTTCGCACCCGCCCCGGTCGACAACGCCCGCTGGACCACGCCCGAGATGCTGGCCACCGAACAGCGTCTCGTCGCTATGGCTATGAGCCGAACTGCGGGCGGAAGCGCCGTGGTCCCCGACGAGACGGTCAATCGGGCCATCGCTGATCGTCCGACCTTGGCCGCGGAGCAGATCGACGTGGTCCGCCGACTGTGTACGGCCGGCCAGGGTGTGGATGCCGTGGTCGGTGTCGCCGGCGCCGGCAAGACCTACACCCTGGCCGCTGCCCGCCAGGCGTGGGAGGCGAGCGAGTACCGGGTCGTCGGAGCTGCTCTCGCCGCTCGGGCGGCCGCCCAACTCGAGGACGGTTCCGGCATCCCCTCCACCACCCTCGACCGGCTCCTGAATGGACTCGAACGAGGGGACAGGCTTGACGAGGCCACCGTGGTCGTGGTCGACGAGGCCGCGATGGTCGGGACCCGCAAGCTCGCGCTCCTGCTCGACCACGCCCACCAGACCGGAGCGAAGGTCGTGCTTGTCGGCGACCACCACCAGCTCGCCGAGATCGACGCCGGAGGGGCCTTCGCCTCCCTTGCCCGACGACTCGCCGCCGCCGAACTCCAGGAGAACCGTCGTCAACAAGAACCTTGGGAACGGGCCGCCCTCGCCGAGCTCCGCCACGGCGACACCGACGCCGCCCTCGCCGCCTACGAAGTGCACGGTCGGCTCCATACCGCGACCTCGGGTTTCGAGCTCCGAAATCAGCTCATCGACGATTGGTGGGCCGCCGAGGACGCTGGCCAGCACACGCTCCTGCTGGCCGGCCGCCGCAGCGATGTCGCCGACCTCAACGCCCGCGCCCGAGCCAAGCTCTACTCTGTCGGCCGTCTCCGCGGGGACCGAGTCGTCGTCGGCGATCGATCGTTCGTTGTCGGAGACAGGGTTCTCGCGCTCCGCAACGACTACGACCTCGGTCTTCTCAACGGCACCCTCGCTACGGTCACCGCAACCGACGACAACCTGGGAGTGCTCACGGTCGAAGCCGACGACGGTCGTACCGTTCGCGTCCCGGCGGACTACATCACAGCCGGCCACCTCACATACGGCTACGCGATGACGATCCACAAGGCCCAGGGCACCACGGTCGACCGCACGTTCCTCCTTGCCGACCACCTCCTCGACCGCGAGCGCGCCTACTCGGCGTTGTCGCGTGGCTGTCAACGCAACGACGTGTACCTTGCCGACGCCGACGACCACCGGGACGGCGACCGTCACCTCCCCGAGATCACGCCGGACGACGCCGCCGAGTTCGGACGCATGCTCCGCGGGATGAACGTGAAGTCGATGGCCATCGACCTCCGGACCGTCGACCTCGGTCTTGAGCCCGTTGTCGATCGACAGGTTGAGCACGGCGTCAGCATCGAGCCATAGGGCCGGGGCGGCCCCTCCCTCCCTCTGTGACTGATTCACACCCTCCTGGGAGAATCGGATCGGAGCACCCCGGCTCCCGTCACCCCAGAGGATTCAGGCATGAGCAGCTTCAACAGCGGCCAGTTTGAGCGAGACTTAAAAAAGGCCGTCGAGAAGACGGCCAACGAGGGCATGAAGAAGGTTGGTGTCAGCCTTCAGCGTGCCCTCGATGGCGTCTATCGCACCTACCAAGGCAAGCCGCCTAGCGAGATCGAGGCTGCGCTGCTGTCGGCCTTGCGCCGAGCCGACTTCACGCCGGCCGCCGGACAGATCAAGTCGTGGGCCAAGGCGATCTCTGATGGAACGCGGGTCAAGGTGGATGTGCAGCGGGTTCGCCTGTAGCCATCACCCGAGGTACCCGTTCCAGAATTCGCTCGATCCCGAGCCACCGCTCTGGACCCGGCCGCCACCGCATGCGCCGGCGAGGCAGGATGACGGGGATGGCGCCAGTACCGGAGCTTGACATGGCCCGCGTCTGTCGTTGGATCGATGCCCGCAACGACGGACTACCTGAGCGGGCGGTCGGCTTGATCCGTTACGAGATGGACGTTGACGCTCGGTCGATCACGATCGTCGAGTGTCGGCCGCCGTGGAGGCACGACTACGGACCCGAGTGGACGCGTCATCCGGTCGCTCGCCTGCGCTACACGAAGTCGCGACGCGAGTGGTCCCTCTTCTGGCGCGATCGGAACCAGAAATTCCATCTCTACGATCGCATCGAGCCGAGCCCAAACGTGGCGAAGCTGCTCGCGGAGATCGACGCCGACCCGACCTCGATCTTCTGGGGCTGACGGACCGAGTCTTCTAACGGATCTTCTAACGAACAAGCCGGGACCGACCGAGATCGGCCGTGCATGAGCAACACAGCGCACCCGCGAAACCCCTGTTCAGCGGCCTCATCCGTGATTGATCGTGATCAGCCGGAACAGCCTCAAACACCCTCATAACCCGAAGGTCGTAGGTTCAAATCCTACCCCCGCCACTAACGTAAGTGCAGGTCAGGCCCCACTTCTCGGAGTGGGGCCTTCTGCATTCAAGGGAATCTTCTACCGGATCTTCTACCGAACACTCCGACACGGGCCGACACAACCTGTCACCCGGCGGCACTGGGGGCGGACAGAGCGCCCCGGAGCAGGGTCTTGTCGGAGCGGTCGCAGGTACCGTCTCAACGTGGAGTTCGACGGCTCGCTCGACGCCTCATCCCCACTCGAGAAGGAGTCCCTCGAGCAGCCCCAACGCGGGTACGTCTCACTCTCGACCGAGAGCCGCTGACGTGCAAACCGTCTACTACCGCGACACCGACGGCCAGGAGCCCGTCAACGACTTCATCGACGACCTCGCGGCCGAACGGCAGGAGGAGATCGACTTCAAGATCGGGCTTCTCAACCGCGTCGCCAACAACGACCCGCCCCTCCCGTTCCCGCACACTTCGCAGGTCGATGGGCAGCTCCGCGAGCTGCGCTGCCACTACGGGCGGGACTTGTATCGGGTCCTGTACCAGAGGTCGGGCAACCAATTCGTCCTTCTCCACGCGCTGGAGAAGCGGACCGGTGCACTCCCGCAGGTCGACATCGACCTGGCGAAGAAGAGGTTCGAGGACTTTCGGACCCGGATGGACCAACAGCCTCGCCGACCTCCCCGGGCCGCTGGGCACGACGCCCCATAGGACGAGGTCGATGGCAGGTCTTATCAAAAGTGATAAGGTCCCTTCCATGCCCCGCCAGGCCAGTTCCTCCAGCCAAGCCGCCGCCAAGCAGAAGCCCCCCCGACGCGCAGCGATCGCCAGTCCGGTCGGCAGCACCGCTCAGGAGGCGTCCGCCCGTCGCGCCGCTCGCAGTCCCGAGTACCGAGCCCAGCAGGAGGATCGAGCCGGCTTCAGGGAGATTGCTTGGCTTCTGATCAAGTACCGAATGGACAAGGGGCTCAGCCAGGAGAAGCTGGCCGAGCTCGTGGGTACCAGCAATTCGCAGATCTCTCGGATCGAGAGCGGCCGGCACCGCACCAACCTCGACACGCTGTCCCGCATCGCCCAC
The DNA here is from genome assembly GCA_035525365.1 of Acidimicrobiales bacterium. GTDB lineage: Bacteria > Actinomycetota > Acidimicrobiia > Acidimicrobiales. Next base: position 442 of record DATLEK010000114.1, on the reverse strand, counting down.
GCTCTCGACCTGCGGATGGTCCTCGGGTTCGAAAGCACCACGCCAAGCGGGCGGGCCAAGCGAGACCTCGTCACGTTCTAGACCAGGCCGCTGAGGAACCTCGACCCTGATGACGTGTACGTCGGCGGGCCGCAGAGACGACTACTCCTCGTAGTCAGCGACCTCGCTGAGCGGCATGGCGGCCGGGAGGACTCCGGCGACGAGGTCGGAGAAGACACTGGCGGCGTCGGCCTGCATGCCGGGGATGATGTGTTGGTAGACGGTGATAGTGAACGCGGGGTTGGCGTGGCCGAGGCGTTCGCTGACGACCTTCACCGGGACGCCGGCCTTGAGCAGGATCGAGGCGTGCGAATGGCGCAAATCATGAAGTCGGATTCGCGGTAGCTCGCACCGGGCGACGAGCCGGTCGAACGATTGGGAGAAGGCATCGGGGTTCGTCGGC
>DATLEK010000113.1:0-7316 GCA_035525365.1 Acidimicrobiales bacterium | reverse complement strand
TAAGGTGGTGGATACCGGGCCTCACCAGGGGTTATGCGAGGGATCACCCGGCTGCGGCGATCGACGAGAAATCCTTTTCCCTTATGGCACAACGATCGCGAACCATGTCGAATGATGCTTCCTCTGCAACATCGCTCACTTTCAGCTGTGACGCATGGGCATGGCGCAGGTCGTAGGTGCGGAAGCTCGCCGGCAACCCCGTCGCCCGGAGCGCGGGAACAAGGACGTGCTTGCGGAGAAAGTCACGGTTGAGCGGCGCCCCCTTCACGCTCACGAAGACGTAGTCCTCCGGTGAGAGCGCTCGTCCCACCTGCGCGGCCCGTCCGGCAAGGTGCTCGGCGAGCTGATCGCGTACAAAGTCAGGCAGGGGCAGGATGCGCTCCTGATCCGTCTTTGTTGTCCCCGCCACCAGACCGCTACCCACAGGCGTGAGGGTCTCGCAGACATGGACTGTTCCCTTGAACAGGTCCAGCCGGCGGACCCGGAGGCCGCACAGCTCACTTGGCCGCATCCCGGTATAGATGAGGACGAGAACGGCGAGTTGGTAGTCCGCTCTCGTGTGCTCGACCAGTCGGAGGAGTTGATCCAACGGAAGCACCTGGCCTCGTTGGCGGGCGACTTTGATGTGGTGCCCGGCCGCCGGATTGTCCCGGATCACCCTTGCTTGCTGCGCCCCCTGCAAGACCAGGGAAAGGACTGACACGCAGTCCCTGGTCGTCTTCGGGCTGAGGCCTCGGTTCAGGAGTTCGACGATGAAGGCGGCCACGTCCTGGTGGTCGATGCTGGCGATGGACCACCCGTTGAAGGCTGGACGGACCTGGAGGTCGAGGATCTGTCGGTATCGCCGGGCCGTGGTGGGGGCCAAGCGGACCAGCCCGTCCTCGAAGGCGTCGGCCCACTCGTCGAATCGCATCCGCCGCAGCTTCGGGTCGATCCAGTCACCCGCGGCGCATGTCCGTGACGGTGGCCGCCAGGAACTGCTCCGCGTCCACCTTTCGTTTGAAGGTCCTGCTTCGGGAGCGTCCGGCCGGATCGCGGTAGCGCGCCCTCCATCGGCCGTTCGGCTGCTTGTCGACGGACGCCATCAGCTCTTCCTCCTGGTCGTCTTCTTGGTGGGGGAGGGCGTACGACGCTTGCGGGGATTCGGTGGAGCCGCCTGGTCGCCCTCGACCTCAGCCGGCGCCGCCGCAGAAGAGTCTGCCTCCGTTCCGGCGAGGAGATCCAGGTCCCATCCCATCTCGCCATCCTCCTCGGCTCCGGGCGGGAGGCGCAGCTCGGAGCGAGCGATGCCCACCTCCTCGGCCACCGCTCGCTTGGCCCGCACCTCCAGGTCCTCGAGCTGGTTGGCCAGGGACCGCAGGCTGGTCTGCCAGCGACCCAGGTCCTGAAAACGACTGGCGGACCAGGGTCTCGACCTTGTGGCGACCCAGGGCGGTGATGCGGGCCTGGGCGCCGGTGAGCACCCCGGTCCCGGACTCGCCCAAGAAGGCGTCGAGGCGCAACGCCAACATCGCCTGCTGCGCCTTGTCCCCGAACACCAGGTCCACCAGCAGAGCCACGGTCTCGCCCAAGGCCGGGGCGTCGGGCACGTCCAGGCGCGTCTGCACCCCCGGGCCGGCCCAGGCCGGGGGCGGCATGAAGAACCACGTCACCGGCACCTCGAAGGCCCGGGCGAAGGCCACGATCTCATCGGCGCTGAAGTTGCGCACCACACGCCCGGCCACCGACCGCTCCGCCTGAGAGAGGCTGGCCTTGGAGCACAGCACCCCGAGGTAGGGCTCGAGGGCTTCAGCGGTTTGATCCTGGGTCCAGCCCTTGAGCTCCCGGGCTCTGGCCAGGTTGTAGGCCACCACCTGGTTGGGGCTCAGGCCGAAGATGAGCCCCCGGTGCTCGTGGGCTGCACTCTTGGGTCTCCTCCGTGCCACCTGGTATCCCCCTGTATCGTCCCGTACGCTCCTGTATCAATGTGAACAGTGACCCATATGCTAGTGATTGATCCCGGTTAGATGCAAGCTCGGCTTCGGGCCTGGCGAGCATCCACCCGGAAATTCGCTTGGAATGAGCAGGTCCTTGAAAATTTCTGAGAATATTTTCGGTGTCCGTTGGTAGCCGTTCTTTACCACTGAGTACCGCCTGGTGCTATCCTGTATCAAGTTTTCAGGTTCCGCCAAACATTCTAGTTGACGACCGAACGACACTGACGTAACTTTGCCGCCGTGGCCCGGCGGCCTGAGTCTTCCGGCGCAACCGCGCCAGCGCTTGGCGACGGCAGGGCGATGCCCCGCCGGGGAAACGACGCGTCCCGGCCCCGACCGGCTCGTGGGCGCTACTTCACCATCCCCCAGGCGGCCGACGCCTACCCCGGGGTGCTGACCGTGCGCCTCATCCGCCGCCTGGTGGCCAAGCGGCGCATCGCCTTCACCTATGCCGGGCGGCGCATCGTGTTGGCCGAGGCCGACATCGAGGCCTACCTGGAGGCCAGCCGCCTGGAGCCGATCCCGCCGTGGAACCCCAGAAGCGGGCGACGCCCGGGTGTGAGCGGGCTGCGGTGAGCGAGCTGCGGATCGGGCCGGCCAGCGCAGAGCTGCGGGCCACCCTGCGACCCATCGAGTGGATGGTGCTCGAAGAGGTGGCCCTCGCCGCCGGCGCCGACGAGACCGGGGTCCTGGTGGCCCCCACCAACGCTCGGCAGGTCGGCGAACGCCTCGGGCTCACCGCCGGCACCGCATCTCGGGCTCTGGCCCGCCTGCGCGCCCTGGGACTGGTGAGCCACGTCCGTTGTTGCGGTCCATCCGGGCGCTTCGGGCCGTCGAGCTACGTGTTGGGCTCCATCCCCGGCTTGGAGGTGGTGGACCCCGGTCCCGCTCCGTGTTGCGACCCTCCATGTTCGGGAGCGCCATGTGTGGAGTCACCACACATGGCGGCGCCATCCATGGGGGACCATCGCCCGGCTGATACGGCCGGTGTCGCTGGCCGCGGCGCGCGCCCAGACACCTCGCCGGTGGTGGAGCCCGGCCCGACGATGGCGAGCGAGCCCGAGGCCGCCGCCCAGGAGCGGCCGGCGGCCAACCAGAGAAGGCGTTTGGGCAAAGCCCGGCCTCCTCGCCTCGATGGCGGCCTGCAGCTCGAGCTGCTGGCCGCACCGCCTTCGGGATCAGCGACGAAAAGGGCTCGAGAACATGGGCACTGAAGTCCGGGTTGAGCACGCCTACCCGGCGGCCATGGACTTTCTCCGCCGCCACGGCCCTGAGACCCTCGCTGTGCTCCACGACCTTCTGGCCCACGCCGAGATTCGGGGAGGCGGGTTGGTGGTGAGGGCCAGCGTTCGCGACATCGCCGGGCGCCTCGGCTTTATCTCCAAGGACACCGTGCATCGCCGGCTGCGCCAGCTGGTGCGGGCCGGGGTGCTCCGGCGAACTGCGTCGGCCGGGAGGCCTGGCTCGATGTCTTCGATGTTCGAGATCGACCTCGCCGGCACCGCCATCTCCGTCGAAGCGTTCGGCGCCGCTCGCACCTCAGGCGGTCCCCGTCCCACACCTGCCCCCACCTCCACGCCTCCCCTCCCCACACCCACCTCCCCCTCGTCCTCCTCCTCCTCCCACCCCACCCGCTCCACCCCCACGCCCCCTCCTACCCTCCCCCCTCTTCCTCCCCCCGTCTCAACCACTGACAGACGAGTGCACAGTTGTGCCTCCCGCGCCGGCGTTGAGGATCCCGCGCTCGTCATGAGGGACGGTCACCGGTGACCGCCTTCGGCGTCACCGACGACCGGGAGCTGCTCGGCCCGTTTCCGGGCATTTTCGATGACGCCTACGCCGCCAGTCGACGTGCCGCTCAGGAGGCCACCCACGCCCTGGAGGCGACCCTGTGGCGGGACCGCGGGATCGAGCGGCAGGGGCCAGAACTGTCGCTGTAGGACCGGTCTGCCGAGTAGTCCGGGGGAGGCCGGGTTCGCGAGGAGGCATCGAGGCCAGCGCGATGGAGTGATCGGTGCTCCTCCGCCGTGGAGCCATCCTCCTTACGCTCCGGGGCGCACCCACGCCGAGCAATACGCGCTACCTGAAGCGCTCAAGCTGTTCGCGGACGCCCTTCGGGACCTCGTCCCCGAAGAACGCAAACGCGAGCGCCGACCGGAAGCGGGCACTACGTCGTGCCGCTGTATCGAGTTCCTCGAGAAGCTCACGACCTTCCTCGCTGTCAAACTGCCCAGCGCGCCGCGCAACGAGCTCCTCGATCGGTCCGGCTCCCACGAGGCCAACCCCCTCCTCCGAGGGCGCGGCCTCAGCGAGGGCCACCAACATTCGCACCACCTCCGACGCCGGCCCGTCCAAGAGGTCATCCACCTCGCCCCAAGCAGCTCCAGACGCCTCGAGCCGTTCCTGTCGAGTTCCCTGGGAGAGCCGATGCTCCTGCCAGAACCGGTCGATGAGCCCGTCGGTCGCCATGACCCAAGCATGACAAGACCGCGCTCCGATTGCCGGGTCGCGCCGTCGCTCGGCCAGCGCGAGAGAGTGATCGGTGCCGCGGGCGTCCTTCACGCCACTGACCACGATGGTCGTCAGTGCCTGGACCGCTTCTGCATGGCGCGTCGCTCGGCACGGTTGGCGTGCCGCTCCTCACCGAGACCGGCGCGCCGCTTTTCCCAACTTGCCGGTAGCGCCGCCAGGCGCTCGAGCGTCCCACGGGTATCGGGCAGCCCGCCCTCGAGAGCCTCGAAGAGGTCCGCGGACACGACCGAAGCAAGCATGTGGAGGACTTCATGGCGTTCGTAACCGGAAGCGTCCAGCCGCTTGGCCGTGTCCCACGTCTCTGGGGGGCTGTCGTCCCACAGCTGGTTGGCGACGACGAGGTGCATCTGGAGATGGAGTTCCGGGTTGACCACCTCGCCGCTCCGCTTGATCTCTCGCTTGCCTGCCGCGATGGCTGGTTGAAGATCAGGGTGATCCGCCAGGATCAGCAGCCGTCGGTCGTCCTGGTCCGCAGGGTCGAGCAGAGCGACGTCAACGCCGTCGACCATCCCGGTCGGCGTGCCGAGGGCGAAACCCCGGCGCTTGTCCTCCTCGCGAGGCATCCTGAAGAGGCTAACTGGTTGGCCCGCTTCCGCCGCTCGCGAGCGGTTGTTCGGTGTGCTGGGCCGTCCGGCGCTCGACCATCGCCACCGGCCGGCGGGGCAGCGCCGAGCGGCACCTATGCGCTCCGGCTACGCGTTGTACGGCCGAGCCAGGCTGCTCCCGAAGCGAGAACTCCGAGGAACGCAACAAGGAGCAACCCCACGGGCCAGAACGAAGCACCTTGGCCTGGATCATGAAGCAACGCGCCTTCCACTACGACCGCCACTGCCTGCGGAGCAACCAGGAGCCAACCCCAGTACGCAGCCCCCTCCGACTCGATCCAGGCTGCCCCCGCCGCGATCGCAGGTAGCAAAAGCCAGCCCCACCAGAACCACGGGCTGTCGAAGAAGTCACCCTCCGGGGACCGAGTCGTCGACTTCAACAGAGCGAGGTACGCGGTTCCAAGACTGATTACAGCTCCAGCGGCGGCCGTCGTACGAGGCCTCGGCACCAATCGCAGGGTAATGCGGTCACTCGTTACCGGTGCCACCGTGATTGGTTGTTCGGCGTGCTCGTGTGAGCATTCCAGTGAAAACGACCACCCGTTCCGGATGAAGGCGACCACCTGTTCCGGTTGATTGCGACCGGAGGGAGCGAGGCGGTTAGCGCCGCTTGGGTTGGTCACTGTCGTTGTTCGTGGATCATCTCCTTTCTGTCGGCGGAGCCCGGCCGGCGCAGGCTATGCCGGAGTCGGCCGGTCCATCTTGGACGGTGGCCTGGCCGTGGTCGTGGTGGCGAGCGTGCCGCCGGCGGTGTCGACGCTGAGGCGCTGCTCGTGAGCTTTGGCGTGGGTGACGAGAGGCTCGCTGGAGCCGTGGAGGGCGAGGCGTTCCCCGCAGCAGGCGCAGCTGGCGGTGGTGCCGACGTGGTCGTAGCGGGTGCGGTCGTTGTCGGTGTCGAAGACGATCTCGACGCGGTAGGTGACGAGCCAGCCGTCCCGGCGGGTCAACGCCCGGCACCTTCGTCGTCAACCGGGCCGGGATGGCGCCGACGCTGGGATGGTCCCTTCATGGCGATGCGGTGCGAAGCGGCGCAGAGCCGGTCCAACAACGCCTCGCCGAGGGTGGGATCTGCCGTGGCTGCCAGCCACTTGTCCACCGGCAGCTGTGAGGCCACCGCCGTCGCCCGCCGCTCGGCCCGGTCCTCGATCACCTCGAGGAGATCCCGGCAGGCCTCCACCGGTGCCGGGCTGAGCAGGAAGTCGTCGAGGACGAGGAGGGAGACCCGGGCCAGGGAGCCCAGCATGCGCACGTAGCGGCCGTCAGCTCGGCCCCGGGCCAGTTCTTCCAACAGCCGCGGGGCCCGCACGTAGAGGGCGGTGTGGCCCTGGCGGAGGGCGGCATTGGCCAGGGCGCAGGCGACGAAGCTCTTGCCGCAGCCGGTCGCCCCGGTGATCAACACGTTGTGGCCCCGGGTCACCCAACCGGCTCCGGCCAACGAGGCGATCACGCCCCGGTCCAGGCCCCGCGGCGTGCGGAAGTCGATGTCCTCCACCGCGGCCGGGTAGCGGAGCTTGGCCGCCTTCAGCCGGTTGGCCAGACGTCGTGCGTCCCTGGCGTCGGCCTCCCGGTCGGCCAGCAACCCCAGGCGGTCCTCGAAGGACAGCTCCGACTCCGGACCGGGACGCTCCAGTTGGTCGGCCAGCCCGGCAGCCATGGCCCCCAGACCGAGGGCCTCCAGCTTGGCGATGGTGGCGTTCAGGAGCATCCCCCGACCTCCTCTCCGGCGTAGTACTCCGCGCCGCGCAGGTTGTCGTGTTCGGGGGGCAGCGGGGTCGCAGCCGGCTCGGGCAGCGGCAGACGGTCCAGGTTCTCGGCCAGGATCGACTTGACAGAGGTGTAGCTGACCGCCCCGGCCGCCAAGGCCCGTGCACAGGCGGCGTCGACCCGGTCGTTGCCGTACTTGCGGGCCAGGCCGATGATGCCGAGGGTCGCCCGATAGGCGTGCTCGGGGTGGGGCCGGGACTCCAGGACCTTCTCCACCAGGGCGCCGGTCGACGCGGAGATGTTCCCCGCCCACGAGATGAGGCGCTGCGGGGTCCACTCGGCGTGGGCCCGGTGCGACGCCGGCATGTGGGCCGGGTCGGTGACGTAGCGGCGCCGGGTGTACTCGCGGGCATGGCTGGCGATGCGGACCGTTCCCTTGAACACCTCCACGGTCTGGGAGGTCAGGCGCACCTCCACCCGCTGGCGCACGTAGCGGTAG
>DATLEK010000109.1:0-24636 GCA_035525365.1 Acidimicrobiales bacterium | reverse complement strand
CTCGATGCGGCCCTGGCCGCCGCCGCCGAACAGCGACTGGCCGAGCACCGCAGCCAAAGCGCCAAGGTGCGCCAGATGCTGGAGGAGTCGTTCCCAGAGGCGCCCTCGGTGGCACTTCCCTTCGTCCACCAACTCCACGGTGCCAACCGCGTCCGGGCGGTGTACGACGCGCTGTTGTCGGGGGCGGAGACCGAGCTGTTGATGTTCACCAGGCCCCCCTTCGCCTACCGCTCGGGTGTCGACAACATCAACCAGGCCGTGCTCGACATGGCCGCCCGTGGTGTGCCCGCCCGGGTCCTCTACCAACAGGAGCAGATCGACGATCCCGATGCGAGCGGTTTCCGCGCCGAGATGGAGGCCTACCACCAAGCAGGAGTCAAGGCCCGGGTGGTCGAGGAGCTGCCTGTCAAGCTGGTTGTGGTGGACCGGCGGGCCTTGCTCGTCGGGATGCACGACCCCTCCAATTCCGAAGGCGGCTACCCCACCACCCTGCTCATCGAGCACCCCGGTTACGCCAGCGTCCAGGCCTTGGCCTTCGAGCAGTTGTGGGCAACGGGGGTGGACTACGAGGAGGCGGTGGGACGCCGACAGGCCAGCTCCTCCTGATGCCTCCCGTCGACGATGCGAGGATCGTCGAGATCGCCCGCTCTCTCGCCGACAAGGTGCTCGGCGGCGTGGATCCCCCGGCATCGGCGACCCGCTCTCGGCGCGCCGTGTTCTGGTGGGGCCGCGCAGGTCGTCGGCGGCGACCACGCAGTCCAGGCGCTGTACGCCCGACTGCGTGAGTTCGGCGTGTCGGAGCCCACCGAAGCCGAGGCGGCGGTCGAAAAGATCACGGGCTCGCCCAGCGGCGCCCGGCGCTGGAGCTACAAGAAGCGGCGCAAGGAGCTGCTCTTGGCCCTGCTCAACGACCACGCCGATTCACAGGACAACGCTGTCGACGAGCTCGGGCGCTGGGTGGACCACCTGCGCCAGGTCGGCATCCGCGGCTTCATCGCCGAGCACACCAACGACGCCGACTTCGCCCGCTCCGGCTTGGGTGCGGACGAGGCGGCATCAGGCGATATTGAGGATCAGCCGCCATCAGCCAAGCAATTCGGTCGCCGCCGGCGGGCGACTTCCACGGGCCACGAGCAGAAATCATGACCGCACCTGATCGGGCTGTCGTTTGACCAGACAGGAAGCGGTCGAGCTGGTGGCAGCACACGGTTGGACAGTGGCCCGGACCACCAAGCGTGGCTATCTCATCATGAGGTGCTCTTGCGGTGACCACGAGGAGACGTTGCACAAGACGCCGTCGAACCCAAATCACTTTCGGCAGAAGGCAGGACGAATGATCGCAACATGCTCGAGGCAGGTACCGTGAGGGGCATGTTCCTCGTCGAGGTGAAAGTGACGCTGGCCAGCGACCGCCGCCTCACGGACGATGAGATCACGGATTTGATCGAGGATCTCGTAGACGATCTTGACGAGGCGCCGGTTGAGCCCTCCGTAGGCACGCGGCGAATCGATGACAACGTCGAGTTCACCGTCGGCGTCACCGTCGACCAGCAGGAAGAGTTCGAGGCGCTGGCGTTCGGGGTTGGGATCATCAAGTCTGCTTTTCAAGTGGCCGGGATCGGTGCCGCTCAGCTCGTGCCGCACGACCTCCGGTCCCGCGTGTTGCCGCTTCAGGCCGCGTAGAAAAGGCCCCGGCACACGCCTCTCCCACGGACCGTCGGTCAGTCACTGCGGACCAGTAGCGACGCCACCGCAGTGCCAATGCACGGTCGACCTCCTCGACGTTGCCGGTGTAGTGCTTGGCGGCAACCGATGGATCGTGGCCGGCGCGCATGGCGACCTGGATCGGCGAGAAGCCGGCGTGCTGGCCGTAGGTCTCCATAAACTTGCGCATGTAGTGGAAGTCCAGGTGCTCGAGGCCGACGCGCTCTCGCAGCCTGGCGAAGAACAACGTGATGCTCCCGGCCGCCACGGTTCGGATCCGTCGATCGCGTCGGAGAAGACGTAGGCGTCCTCCACGAGCTGGACATCAGCCAGCGCGGCGCGATCACGCATGATGTCGACCTGGGCTCGGAGCATGCCTATCGTCAGCTCGTCGAGGGCCACCCGGCGTTCGCGGCGGTTCTTGGTGGGGATCTCGCTCAGCGGCTGGCGAGGCAATTCCAGGATGCCCCACGCCACGGTCGCCATTCCGTTGTCCCAGTCGATGTCGCGCTTTCGGGAAAATGTTGGATAGATGTTGGATGGCCATCTGGCGGGGAGCTTCAAAAACAACGTTTCCGCAGGTCACAATGGTGGGCCCGGCAGGGATCGAACCTGCGACCAAGGGATTATGAGTCCCCCGCTCTGACCACTGAGCTACAGGCCCAGCGCCCGGACAAAGACGATGCTCCGGGGCTGGGACTCGAACCCAGAAAAAGGGCTTAACAGGCCCGCGTGATGCCGATTTCACCACCCCGGAACGGGCGCGCATCGCACGATAGCAGTGCCCGGCACAGGCCCATGATGGCGCGGTGAGTCCTGGTGCAGGAGTAGATGAAGGTGGCGCAACCGTGCTCATGCTTGTTGTGGCGGATGCCGACGTCGGGCACCGCTCGGTACGGCTTCCCGAATTGGTCCATCGGAACCCCCGTCACCTCCGACCAGTACGAGAGGGCTCCGTCGAGGTCGAGGCCTTGGTGAAGGTAGATCCGCGCCCGCACCCACAACGAGACCGAACCCTTCGAGACCCCCAGCTTCACGGCGATATCGGGCATCGTCCAGCCGAGCGCCCGTAGCTCTCTTGCCTGCTCCTGCTCCACAACTTTGCCTCTGTACCCCATGACCACAGCCTAACAGAACGAACGTTCGATTGTCAAGAAGTGCGTTGGGGGGTAAGAAGGGGGCATGAGATTTCGAGTGGGCTTCGTTGTTGGTATGGGCACCGGTTACTACCTGGGCACGATGGCCGGGCGGGAGCGGTACGAGCAGATCAACCAGTGGGTGGACAAGCTCAAGCGGAGCGACACCTTTGAGGTGGCCGCTGAGAAGGCCCGTAGCGCCATGGATGTCGGCGTGGAAAAGGCCAAGGACCTGGTGGATTCGCGTTCGACCAACGGTGGGAACGGCGACGGGAGCGACGATGTCGACAATCCGTACCTCCGTCCGAGTTCGGAGTTCTAGCTCACCCTCCCTCGAGGTACTCCCGTAGTCGCTGGCTGCGGATCGGATGACGCAGCTTCACCAAGACCTTCGACTCGATCTGGCGAACCCGTTCCTTGGTCACGCCGAAGTGCTGTCCCACCTCTTCCAGAGTGCGAACCTGACCGTCGTCCAGACCGAAGCGGAGGCGAACCACCTCCTGTTCGCGCTCTGTCAGCTGAGCCAGGGTGTCCTCTACGGCGGCGTTGAGCATGGCGCGAGCCGCGGCATCCGCAGGGACGATGGCCGACCGGTCCTCGATAAGGTCCTGCAGGCTGTACTCGTTGTCCCCCACCGACTGCTCGAGCGACACGGTGGGCTCGCTGATGCGCAGGATGTCGCGCACCCGCTCGGGGGACATCCCGGCCCGCTTCGACAGCTCCTCGACGGTGGGCTCGCGGCTGTTCTCCTGGAGCAGCTGGCGATGGATCTGGGTCACCTTGTTGATCGTCTCCACCATGTGGACCGGGATCCGGATGGTTCGGGCCTGATCGGCGATCGCCCGGGTGATGGCCTGACGTACCCACCACGTGGCATAGGTGGAGAACTTGAAGCCCCGCGTGTAGTCGAACTTGTCGACGGCACGGATGAGCCCCATGTTGCCCTCCTGGATCAGGTCCAAGAAGGCCATGCCCCGGTTGCGGTAGCGCTTGGCGATGGAGACGACCAGGCGCAGGTTGGCGTTGATCAGCTCCTTCTTGGCCTGCGCACCGTCAGCCACGAGCCGTGCCTCCCGCACCAGGCGCTTGTTGGGAATGCGCTCCCGCCGCCCGTGGCGTCCCTCGAGGGCGGCGATCCGCTCCGCCGCGACCATGCCCTCCTCTATCCGCTGGGCCACGGCCACCTCCTCGGCGGGGGCGAGAAGAGGAACCTTTCCGATCTCCTTCAGGTACATCCGCACCGCGTCGGCACCCGGGCGCCCCCAGTCAGCACCCGCAGCCGGTATGCCCTTGTGCCCTACGGCAGACTTCGCGCCACTGGGAACCGACCTGACCACCGGGGCGGCCGATCCGTCCTCGCCCAGCTCGGCCAGAGGGGCCATGGCCACCGCGGCGTCATCGGCGTCGTCGTAGACGATGCCCTCGGCCTGGACACGGGCCACGACCTCGTCGATCAGTGCCCGGCTGAGCTCCACCGGCTCGAGCACGGTCATCAGGTCATCGGGTGTGAGTATCCCCTCCTGCTTGCCCGCCACGAGAAGCTTCTCGAACTCCTCTGCCGGAACCCCCTCGGGCGTGAGAGGAACCTGGTGAGACTCGCTCATCCGCCCTCCCGACCCCATTCCACGAGCCAGGGTACCAACTTGGCCGTGGCCTCGGCACTGGGAAGTTCCATGAGAGCAAGGGTCAGCCACCCGACGGTGGCGGACAGTTCCAGAGCCCGATCGGGATGCTCGCGGGACTCTGCCTTCAGCGCGGCCAGCGCCCGCCGGCCCACATTGCGAACCAACTCCACCACCACGGCGTCGGGCTCGTCCTGGACATCCTCCACAGCCAGGCGCTGCAACAGCGCCGCCGCCCCCGGGTCGGCGGACTCGATTGCCTCGTGCAGCGTCTGGGTCGACGCAAGGGCACGGAAGGCGGCCAGGTGCAGCTCATCGGTGAAGAACACGTCCTCCAGCCGGACGGCCATGTCCTGAGGCTGATGAATGGCCAGCCGGAGGGCCTCGACCTCGCACAGCCGGCGGTCACCGGACGACGACACGGGCACGGCGCGCGGCGCCGGCGAAGTACGGGCCTGAGCCGGCGGACGGCTCAGACTGGCCCGCAACCGGTCGGGCTCAATCCGGCACCGGTCGGCCAGCTCCATGAGGTACTGGTCCCGTACCAGCTCGTTGGGATGCTCACGGATGACCGCCACCCCCGCCTCCGCCGCCCGGGCCCGTCCCTCGGGCCCGCCGAGGTCGGCCGCTCCCAAGGCCCGTTCCAGCCGGAAAGCCAGGAACGGCTGGGCTTTCTCCACCGCCGCCCTCAGAGCTGCCGGGTCCTTACGGGCCACGTCCCCGGGGTCGCTGCCCGGAGGAAGGGCGGCCACGGCCAGGTCGATCTCGTAGCGCTGCTCCCATTCGTAGAAGCGCTCAGCCGCAGCCTGGCCGGCGGCGTCGGCGTCGTAGGCCAGAACGATGCGGCGGGCGAAGTTCTTCAGCATGCGGAAGTGCTCGTCGGCCAGCGCCGTGCCACAGGTGGCCACCGCCCTCGGCATGCCGGATCGGAAGAAGGCGATCACGTCGGTGTAGCCCTCGCAGACGATCACCTCGCCCGAGTTCACCACCTCGTTCTTGGCCCAGTTCAGGGCGTAGAGGGTGCGGCTCTTCGAGTAAACGGGCGACTCGTGGGAGTTCTTGTACTTCGGTCCGTCGGCCCCCGGTAGGTTGCGGCCGCCGAAGGCCACCGGGGCGCCGCCGGTGTCGAAGATGGGGAACATGATCCGGGCCCGGAAGGCATCCTGCTGGCGACCGATCCGGTTGACGATCCCGAGGCCGGTGTCCTTGAGGATGTCGTCGGGCACGTGCAGGGCCTTGGCCAGGGCGTCCCATTCGTCAGGCGCCCAACCGAGGCGGAAGGTGCGCACCGCCTCGGCGTCGTACCCCCTTGACCGGAGATAGCCGCGGGCGGTAGCGGCGTCGGAGGCGGTCATCAGGCGCTGGTGGTACCACTCGACGGCCCGCTCCATGGCCTCGGTGAGGATGACGCGGCGGTGGCGCTCCTTGCCCTCCTTGACGTCGTCGTAACGCAACTCGATACCGGCCCGCGAGGCCAGGCGTTCCACGGCGCCGACGAAGTCGAGGTGCTCCACCTCCCGCACGAAGGTGATGACGTCGCCCTTGGCCTGGCAGCCGAAGCAGTAGTAGAGCCCCTCCTGCTGGTTGACCGAGAACGACGGGCTCTTCTCGGCGTGGAAGGGGCACAGCCCGACCCAGCGCCGGCCCACCTTCTTGAGGGCGATGTGCTCGGAGGCCACCTCCACGAAGTCGACGGCGTGGCGCACCTTGGCCACGTCCTCGTCCACGATCCCCACGAGGAGCGACGGTACCCGGGTCGGTTACGTGGTGACGGCGAGGATCGCCTGCGCCGTGGCGAGGCGGGCGATGGGGATTCGGAACGGCGAGCAGCTCACGTAGTCGAGGCCGGCTTCGGCGAACAGCTGGATCGACTCCGGATCTCCGCCGTGCTCGCCGCACACGCCGAGCTTGAGACCGGGCTTGGTGGCCCTCCCCCGCTCCGCCCCGAGCTTCACCAGCTCGCCGACCCCACTCGGGTCAATTGTCTCGAATGGGTTGCGCTTGAGAAGGCCCAGCTCGAGGTAGGTGCTCATCATGCGGCCCTCGACATCGTCCCGGCTGAAGCCGAACGTCATCTGCGTGAGGTCGTTGGTGCCGAAAGAGAAGAAGTCGGACTCCTCGGCGATCTCGTCCGCCCGCAGGGCGGCCCGGGGCGTTTCGATCATGGTTCCGATCTGCACGGCGATGGGCTTCTTGACCCCCTTGGTCGCCTCGGCCACCGCCTCCTCCACCCAGGAGCGGGCCAGGGCCAGCTCCTCGCGGGTGACGGTGAGGGGGATCATGATCTCGATGACGGGCCGGCCCTTGGCCTTGACCCGCTCGGCCGCCGCCTCCATGAGGGCACGGACCTGCATGGCGTAGAGGCCCGGCTTGACGACGCCGAGCCGGACGCCGCGGGTGCCCAGCATCGGGTTGAACTCGTGCCACTGGCGGGCGGCGGCGTAGAGATCCTTTTCCTCGGCCGACAGGCCGGTGGTGGCCTCTTTGACGGCCAGTTCCTCGGTCGAGGGCAGGAACTCGTGGAGCGGTGGGTCGAGGAGGCGCACGGTGACAGGAAGCCCGTCCATGGCCTCGAGGATCTCCAGGAAGTCGGCCTTCTGGGCGGCCAGCAGCTTCTCCAGCGCGGCGGCCTCCTCCTCGGGCGTGTCGGCCAGGATCATGGCCCGCACGATGGGCAGGCGGTCCTCGCCGAGGAACATGTGCTCAGTGCGGCAGAGGCCGATTCCCTCGGCGCCGAACTGCCGGGCGTTGGCCGCGTCCGGGCCGGTGTCGGCGTTGGCCCGCACGGCCATCTTTCCCTTGCGCACCTTGTCGGCCCAGCCCAGGATGATGTTGAACTCCTTCGGCGGGGCGATGGTGGACAGCTCCACCTCACCGAGCACGACCTCGCCGGTGGTGCCGTTGACGGATATGACGTCGCCCTCGTTCACCTTGGCGCCGCCGGCGGTGAAGCTCTTCCCGCTGATTTTCACGGACTCGGCCCCGACCACCGCCGGCTTGCCCCAACCGCGGGCGACAACGGCGGCGTGGCTGACCAGACCCCCTCGGGCGGTGAGGATGCCCTCGGCCACGATCATGCCGTGCACGTCTTCGGGCGAAGTCTCGGTGCGGACCAGCACGACCTTCTCGCCCCGCTCCGAGGCCTCGGCTGCGCCATCCGCGGTGAAGTAGGCCCGCCCGACCGCGCCACCCGGCGACGCCGGCAGTCCCTTGGCGATGACGTTGAGGTTCTTGCCCGCGAACTGGGGATGCAGCACCTGGTCGAGGTGGTCGGCGGTGATGCGCTGAATGGCCTCCTCTCTGGTGATCTTCCAGGCGCGGCCCTTGGTCATGTCGACAGCCATGCCCAGAGCCGCCGGTCCGGTGCGCTTGCCCACCCGGGTCTGGAGCATCCAGAGCTTGCCCTGGTCGATGGTGAACTCGGTGTCGCACATGTCCCGGTAGTGCTTCTCCAAGCGGTCGAAGATGGCCAGCAGCTCCTTGTGGATCTTGGGGAACTTGGCCTTCAGGGCCGACAGCGGCTCGGTGTTGCGGATACCCGCCACCACGTCCTCGCCCTGAGCGTTGACCAGGAAATCCCCGTACTCGCCCTTGGCGCCGGTGGCGGGGTCACGGGTGAAGCCCACCCCGGTTCCGGAGTTGTCGTCACGGTTGCCGAAGACCATGGCCTGCACGTTGACAGCCGTCCCCAGGTCGTGGGGGATGCGCTCACGGTTGCGGTAGGCGACGGCCCGGGGGCCGCTCCACGAGCGGAACACGGCGTCGATGGCGCCCCGCAGCTGGTCGGCCGGATCCTGGGGGAACGGCTTCCCGGTGTGGCGCTCCACGACCTCCTTGTACCGACCTACGAGCTTCCTCAGCGCCGGCGCCGAAATCTCCGCATCGGCGGTGACGCCGTCGGCCTCCTTGGCCTCGTCGAGGAGGGAGTCGAACTCAGAACCCTCGATGCCCTGCACGATGCGCCCGTACATGGCGATGAAGCGCCGGTAGGAGTCGTAGGCGAAGCGCTCGTCATCAGTCTGCTTGGCCAGGCCCTCCACGGACTCGTCGTTCAGGCCGAGGTTGAGGACCGTGTCCATCATCCCGGGCATCGAGAACTTGGCGCCCGAGCGGACGCTCACCAGCAGCGGATCCTTGGGATCGCCGAGGCGCTTCTTCATGTCCTTCTCGAGCTTCTTGACCTGCTTGGCGATCTCGCCGTCGAGACCCTTGGGCCAGCTGCCGCTCATCGCCTCGCGGCAGGCGTCGGTGGTGATGGTGAAGCCGGGGGGGACAGGAAGCTTGAGCACCGACGTCATCTCCGCCAGATTGGCTCCCTTGCCCCCCAACAGGTCCTTGAGACTCATCGGAGGCTTGCGGTGCTTGTGGTCGAAGGCGAAAACGAAGGGCATAGCCCCGGATCCTACCGAGCCCTCAGAAAACGCCGATCAGACGGTGAGGCGGGTACGGAGTTCGTCGACCAGGTTGTCTATCGGGACGCGAACCTGCTCGAGGGTGTCCCTCTCCCGGATCGTGACGGCGCGGTCCTCGAGGCTGTCGAAGTCGACGGTCACACAGAAGGGCGTGCCGATCTCGTCCTGGCGCCGGTAGCGCTTGCCGATCGACTGGGTCTCGTCGTAATCGCACATCCAGTGCGGCTGCACGAGGGACAGAACCTCGCGCGCCGTCGGCGTGAGCGTGTCCTTCTTGGACAGCGGCAGCACCGCCACCTTGTAGGGCGCCAGCCGATGGTTCAGTTTCAGCACGATCCGGCCCTCGCCACCCACCTCGTCCTCGGCGTAGGCGGCCAGAAGGAACGCCATCATGGCCCGCGTCGCCCCGGCCGCCGGCTCGATCACATGCGGCACGTAACGCTCGTTGGTGCCCTGGTCGAAGTACTCGAGCTTCTCCCCCGACGCCTCGGCGTGGGCCTTCAGGTCGAAGTCGGTGCGGTTGGCGATGCCCTCCAGCTCCCCCCAACCCCAGGGGTAGGCGAACTCCACGTCGGCCGTTCCCGCCGAGTAGTGCGACAGCTCCTCGGGGTCGTGGTGGCGCAGGCGGAGCATGTCCTCGGGGATGCCAAGATCGGAATACCAGGCCAGGCGGGTGTCGCACCAGTACTCGAACCACTGCTTGGCCTCGTCGGGCGGGACGAAGTACTCCATCTCCATCTGCTCGAACTCACGGGTGCGGAACACGAAGTTGCCGGGCGTGATCTCGTTGCGGAACGACTTGCCCATCTGGGCGATGCCGAACGGCGGCTTCTTGCGGGTCGTCTGCAGCACGTTGAGGAAGTTGACGAACATGCCCTGAGCGGTCTCGGGCCGGAAGTATGCGACGTTCGCACCCTCTTCCACCGGGCCGACAAAAGTCTTGAACATCATGTTGAAGGCCCGGGCGTCAGTGAGATCTGTTGATCCACACTTGGGGCAGGTGCCCTCGATGTGGTCGGCCCGCCAGCGCTCCTTGCAGTTGCGGCAGTCGACCAGCGGGTCGGTGAAGTTGGCCAGGTGCCCTGATGCCTCCCACACCCTGGGACTGGACAGGATGGCGGCGTCGATACCGACGACGTCGTCGCGCATCTGCACCATGGCCCGCCACCATGCCTCCTTGACGTTGCGCAGCAGGAGCACGCCGAGCGGCCCGTAGTCGTAGGTGGAGCGGAACCCGCCGTAGATCTCGCTCGACGGGAACACGAAGCCCCGGCGCTTGCAGAGGTTGACGATCGTCTCCGCCAGCTCCGGAGTGGGCGCGGCCATGGGATCGAATGTACTGGAGGGGCCGCGTACGGCCTCCGCTCAACCGGAGCGGTCGAGGACGTGGAGGGTGCGGAGGCGGCGCTCCAGGTGGTGCTCGAGGGAACCGGTGGCCAGTTGCTCGACCTCGAGCACGATCGGGCCGGCGGGTTCGTCCAGGGCTGCGGCGAGACCGCCTCCCAGGACGCGGCGCAGGAGCGCCAGGGCCTCGGGCGTGATTGGCACTCCGCGGCGACAGGATCGACAGAGAGCGCCACCCTCGACGAGATCGAAGGCGACGAGGTCCTCGGGGGCACCACAGGAGGCGCACTGGTCGAGCAGCGGGTGGGCGCCTTCCGCTGAGAGCAGCTTCCAGAAGAATGCAGCCAACAGCAGCGGGGCGTCCCGCGCCGCCAGCGAACGGAGCGCTCCCACCAGCATCGAATAGAGCCGGGCGCTCGGCTCGCGCTCCTGGGCCACCTGGTCCACCGCCTCCAGCAGGCTCTGGGCCCGCCCCATCCGGTCAAGGTCCTCACGGATCGTGCGGAAGTGGTCGAGGGTCTCGGCCTGGGTGACGATGTCCAGGTCCCGCCCCTCGTACATCAGCAGGCTGACGTGGCTGATCGGCTCCAGGCGCGAGCCGAACCGGCTCTTCGTCTTCCGCACCCCCTTGGCCACCGCCCGCACCTTGCCGTGGCCCGGCGTGACCAGCGTCACGATTCGGTCGGCCTCGCCGAGTTTGATGGTCCGCAGCACCACCCCCTGGTCCCGGTACAGCCGGCTCGGGCTCACCTCCGCAACTCCCGAGTACATGGGGTACCGATTCGGTAACCCATGTACTCCAGACGGAAGGGGGTCATACGTCGAGGCCGCCGAAGCGGCGGTCGCGGCGCTGGAACTCACGGACGGCCTCGAACAGGTTCTCGCGGCGGAAGTCGGGCCAGAGCACGTCGGTGAAGACCAACTCGCTGTAGGCCAGCTCCCACAGGAGGAAGTTGGAGATGCGGAACTCGCCGGAGGTGCGGATCACCAGGTCCGGGTCCGGCATGTCCGGGAGGTACAGCCGGGTGCGGATGGCCTTCTCGTCGACCTTGTCGGCGGGCACGCCGTCGGCCACCAGGGCACGCACGGCGTCCACGATCTCGGCCCGGCCGCCGTAGTTGAAGGCGATGGTGAGGGTCATGGTGCGGTTCTTCTTCGTGAGCTCGACCGACTCGTCCATGCGCCGGATCAGCCGGCGGGGCACCCGCCAGTCCCGCCGGCCGGCGAAGCGGATTCGCACGCCCCGCTCGTGCATCTCGTCGCGCCGGCGCACGAGGAGCGACTCGTTGAAACGCATCAGATAGCGGACCTCGTCGACCGGACGCTTCCAGTTCTCAGTGGAAAAGGCGTAGACCGTGAGCCAGCCGATGCCCAGCTCCAGCGCCCCCTCCACCGCATCGAACAGCGCCTCCTCGCCGGCGGCGTGCCCCTGCGTGCGGGGTAGGCCACGCTTGTTGGCCCAGCGCCCGTTGCCGTCCATGACGCAGCCGATGTGGACGGGCAGATGCCGCGGGTCGATGCCGTCCAGCTCCACAGGTCGACGGTACCGCGCCGGGACGCCCAGGCCGGTGACGGACGAATACAGCTGGCGCGGCGGTTCCGTCGGCACGGCGTCGGGTACAGCGATCTCGTGATCGACCGCATCCTCGGGCCACTCGCCCGGCGCTGGGCATGGGCAGCCACGATTCTGCGCCTCCAGAAACGGTTCGAAGAGGTCCACGGCAACTACCTCGCCTCGGCCGTGACGTTGACCGCCTTCCTCTCGCTGTTCCCCCTGATGTTGTTCATCACCGGGGTGGTTGGCTTCTTCTCCAGGAACTCGTCCGACCTGCCGGCCGAGATGATCAGCCGGCTGGGCATCCCGCCCGGTGGCGACGCCGCCGACATGTTGACCAGGGCCGTGGTCAAGGCCGAGGAAAGTCGCAGGACGGCATCTGTCGTCGGCGTTTTCGGCCTCCTGTGGTCCGGCCTCGGCGTCGTGGCCGCCTTTCAATTCGCCTTCGACTCCGTGTGGCAGGTCGCGGGCCGGGGAATCAAGGACAAGGCCTTCGGACTGGCCTGGCTGTTCGGCGCCGGTCTCATCTTCCTCCTTTCTTTCGCGGTGACCACGGCGCTGCGGCTCCTACCGGGGCCGGCGTGGCCGCTCGCTCTGGTGGTGAGCCTTTCTGTCTCCACCGCCCTCTGGCTCTGGACGTTCCAGGCCCTCACCAACCGGGACGTGGGGTGGAAGCCGCTCATCCCCGGAGCCGTGCTCGGCGCCATCGGGCTCGAGCTGCTCAAGATGGTGGGCGCCCTCTACGTGCCCCGAGTGGTGGCGTCTTCTTCCGCCCTCTACGGGTCCATCGGCGTGGTCTTCGCCATCCTGGCCTGGCTCCTGGTGTTCGGGCGCCTGGTCGTTTACTCCACCGTGCTCAACGTGGTGCGTTGGGAGGAGGACCACGGCACCGACACCGTGGAGATCGAGCTTCCCCATATACCCGGAGAGGTGCAGGGGTCCGCCAACCGCGCCGGTGAGGCGCAGCCCGTCCAGACCTGACAGCCCCGTTCCGGGGGGCAGCCCCGATACGGTGCCCACATGGGTGGCAGCAGCTTCGGCCAGCAGTTCCGCATCACCACGTTCGGTGAGTCCCACGGCACCGGCCTCGGTGTGGTAGTTGACGGCTGCCCGCCACGGCTGGCCATTGCCGTCGAGGAGATCCAGCACGACCTCGACCGCCGGCGGCCCGGCCAGAGCCGCCTGACCACTCAACGCCAGGAGGGCGACGTTGCCGAGGTCCTCTCTGGGGTCTTCGAAGGCGTCACCCTAGGAACCCCGATCGCCATCCTCATCCGCAACGCCGACGCCATGCCTGGCGCGTATGAGGCCATGAAGGACGTCTTCAGGCCCTCCCACGCCGACTACACGACGGAGGCCAAGTACGGCACTCGGGACTGGCGGGGCGGTGGGCGGGCCAGCGCACGCGAAACAGCGGCTCGCGTGGCCGCCGGTGCCATCGCCCGCAAGCTCCTCCGGGTGGGCGCTGGAGCAGAGGTTCTGGCCTGGGTCAGCCAGGTACACGAGATCGACGCCGACATCGATGCCGCCGGTGTCACCGAGGAGGCGGTGGAAGCCAACCCAGTCCGCTGCCCTGATCCAGCGGCGGCCGAAGCGATGACGGCGGCCATCGAAGAGGCCCGCCGGCAGGGTGACTCGCTGGGTGGTGTGGTGGAGTGCGTGGCCCGCAACGTGCCCCCCGGCCTGGGTGAGCCGGTGTTCGACAAGCTGGAGGCCGACCTGGCCGGCGCGCTCATGTCGCTGCCGGCGTCGAAGGGCTTCGAGATCGGCAGCGGCTTCGCCGGCGCCCGCCTCACCGGCAGCACCCACAACGACGCCTTCGTAACCGGCTCCGAAGGTCGCCCTCGCACCCTCACCAACCGCTCTGGCGGCGTCCAGGGCGGCATCTCCAACGGCGAGGACGTGGTGGTGCGGGTGGCCTTCAAGCCCACGGCCACCATCGCCCAAACCCAGCAGACAGTGGACCGGGAGGGGGAAGAGGTAAGCCTCGCGGCGAAGGGCCGTCATGACCCGTGCGTGCTGCCCCGCGCCGTGCCCCTGGTGGAGGCCATGGTCTGCCTGGTGCTGGCCGACCACTGGCTGCGCCAGCGCGCCGTCGACATACTCGGCTGACCCGTACGCCGGCTACGCCGGGGCGATGTGGATGTCCACTGTCTCGGTCTCGGCCGGCGCCGGCCCCCAGGGGGTGCCGTAGGCGCAGGTGACGGTGACGTCGCCGGGCGACTGGGCGAGGAGGCGCACCACGTGGCGGGGCGGGTCATCGGGGGCGAAGACCTGTCCCACGACACTCGCCCCTCCGCCGGGAACTGTGAGGCTCCAGAAGTGGCCAGGGCGGACGGTGGTGGGCAGCACGATCTCGAACTCCTGCCCCACTGTGGCCTGGACGGCGCCGGTACCCGCGCCGGCGCCGACGGGAGCGATGTCGGCCGGCGCAGTGGCCTCAGGCGGTGCGTCGTCCGCCGGAGCCCCAGCCGGCGGCCCCTGCTCGAGCAGGGGATCGTAGGCCGCCGGCGGCGGCTCGGGTACCTCGGACACCCAGATCCACCCGTCCCGCTCCTCGGCCCGGTGAATGGGCAGGTAGCCGGGCTTGAGCTTGCACAGGGTCTCGGGCTTGTTGACCCTGGCCGGCACCAGGTTCTCCCCTGTCTTCAGGTCGTAGAGAAAGACATGGCGGGGGCAGCGCAGGCTGTCGTCGAACAGCGTCGCCCCGTCCAGCGGCGTGCCCTGGTGCGGGCAGTGGGCGGCAAAGGCGGCCACCGCCCCGCTCTCCAGCCGCACCATCAGCACCTCGGCTCTACCCACCTTGGCCCCTCGCAGGTGAGGCTCCCCAGGCTGCGCCGGCAGCAGCTTGTCGCTGCGCATCACCCGCCGGAGCGCAGGATCTTCCACACCACGGAAATTAATCACGCTTGGCTGTTCGTAGCCACGCCCGTCCCTGGACGCGACAACGCCCCCACCGGAAGGCAGGGGCGTCGTCGGGCTCCCGGGGGGCGGGATGCCAAGAACATAGCAAGTCTCCTGACGAAAATCCATTCCATTTGTCCGGATCGTCGTAGGCGAAGTGTGGTGCCATGTCGGCGAGGGAACAGGGAGGGGAACCTACGGTCCGCCCGCATAGGCGGCCCATGAAACGGAGGCACCTGTGATTGACGGCAAAGGGCAGTTCTTCTTCTATCTGGCAGCTGTGATCTGCTTCCTCATCGCCGCCGCCGGCGAGACCTGGAAGTTCGGCCGCCTCGGCCGCCAAGGTGTCGCCGCCCGTCTCGGGCTTGTCCCCCTAGGCCTTGCGCTGTGGCTGTTCCCTCTCATGTGGAACACCGGCGAGGCAGCCTTCTGACCGGGGTGACCACCCGAGCAGCCGGCTGAAAGCACTCGAATAGCGTCCTACGAGTGACGGCGCCCGACGATGTCGCGGCAGCCATGGCCAGGGTGACGGCGGCGCTGCCGGCCGGCGAGGACCGGCCCGGCCAGGTCGAGATGGCCCAGGCCGTTGCTCGAACGCTCGAGGACAAGGGCCACCTGGTCGTGCAGGCGGGCACGGGGACGGGCAAGAGCCTGGCCTACCTTGTCCCCGCCATCCTCTCGGGCAAGAAGGTGGTGGTGGCCACCGCGACAAAGGCGCTCCAGGACCAGCTTGCTACCAAGGACCTGCCCTTCCTGGCCCGCCACCTGGGGCAGCCCTTCGAGTTCGCCGTGCTCAAGGGGCGCTCGAACTACCTGTGCTGGCAGCGGGCCAAGGAGGTTGCCGGGGGCGACGACGAGCAGCTGTCGTTCGAGCCGGCGGCGGACGTCGGGGAGCTCGGGAAAGAGGTCGCCGCCGTGCTGAAGTGGGCCGGCGACTCCCCCACCGGCGACCGGGCCGAGTTGCCCTTCGAGCCCCGCCCGAAGGTGTGGGCCGCCCTGTCGGTGGGCGCCCGGGAATGCCCCGGCGTCAACCAGTGCCCGAGCGGGGGAATGTGCTTCGCCGAGGCTGCCCGCCAACGGGCGGCGCAGGCCGACGTCGTCGTGGTCAACACCCACCTGTACTGCACGCACCTGGCCAGCGACGGGTACGTGCTGCCCAAGCACGACGTCGTCATCTTCGACGAGGCCCACGAGTTGGAGGACGTCGCGGCCACGACCCTTGGGCTGGAGCTCGGGGCCGGCCGGCTGAAAGCTCTGGCCCGCACCGCCCGGCCCCTCCTGGCCCGGGAGGAGGCGGAAGTCATCGAGGAGCTGGACGACGCCGCCACCCGGCTCGAAGAGGCACTCATGCCCTGGCGAGGGCGGCGGCTACCCCACGATCTGGGTGAGGAGGTGGCCGCAGCGGTGGCCCTGGGCGAGGAGCGTGCCCGGCGGGCCGTCTCTGCCGTCCGTAAGGGCGACGGCGACGCCGCCCGCAAGGTCCGCGCCCTGCAGTCCGGGGGTCACCTCATCGGCGATCTGTCCCTGGCCGCGTCTATGCCGGAGGGTCACGTGGCGTGGGTCGAGGGAATGGCCCACGCCCCTGTCCTCAAGGTGGCGGCCGTGGACGTCGCCGGCGTGCTGGCGGCACGACTTTGGGGCGACAAGCCCGCGGTGCTCACCAGCGCAACGGTCCCCCCGAACCTTCGCTCCCGGCTCGGCATCGAGGCCGGCGCCAGCGAGCAGCTCGACGTGGGCAGTCCCTTTCCCTATGCCGAGAACGCATTGCTCTACTGCGCCGCCGGCCTCCCCGATCCCCGTCAACCGGCCTACGAGGCGGCCATGCACGACGAGCTGGAGGCGCTCATCCGCGCCGCCGGCGGGCGCACACTGGCCCTGTTCACCAGCTGGCGGGCCATGGACGCCGCCGTGCTGGCGCTGCGCGACCGTCTCCCTGCCGAGCTGGCGATCCTCACCCAGTCGGACCTCCCCAAGCCGGCGCTGGTCGAGGCCTTCGCATCCAGCGAGCCCACGTCCCTCTTCGCCACCATGGGCTTCTGGCAGGGCATCGACGTGCCCGGCCCGTCACTGTCGCTCGTCACCCTCGACCGCATCCCTTTCCCCCGCCCCGACGAACCCCTCACTCAGGCCCGGCGCGATAAGGCCGGTGCCGGCGCCTTCCGCCTCGTCGACCTCCCCCGCGCCGCCACCCTGCTGGCCCAGGGCGCCGGCCGCCTCATCCGCTCTTCCACCGACCGCGGCGTGGTCGTCGTCCTCGACCCCCGCCTGGCCACCGCCACCTACCGCTGGGACCTGGTCCGTGCCCTCCCCCCCATGCGCCGCACCAAGCACCGTGCCGACGTAGAAGCCTTCTTCGCCGGCTAGTAACCGAGCCGCTGCAGAGCGGCCGGGTTTCTCTGCCAGTCCTTGTCGACCTTGACGAAGAGCTCGACGAATGCGCCAGGCGCCAGCTGGGCCCGCACCCTCGTGCCGACCTCTTTGAGGACGCTCCCACCCCTGCCGATGACGATCCCCTTCTGGGAGTCGCGCTCCACCAGGATCTCGCAGCGGATGCGCGGCCACTCCCACTCCGTCACCCGGCAGGCCACCGAGTAGGGCACCTCGTCGCGGGTTACGGCCAGCAGTTGCTCCCGCACCAGCTCGGCCACCCAGAACGCCTCAGGCACGTCGGTGACCATGTCGTCGGGGTACAGCGCCGGCCCCTCGGGCAGGCGGGCCACGATGGCGTCCACCAGCTCCGCCACTCCCTCCCCGGTGGCCGCCGACACGGGATAACACTCGCCCCGCTCCAGGTTGGCCGCCTTCACCAGCTGGCTCAGGACCTGGTTCCTGGAGGCCAGGTCGGTCTTGTTCACCACCACGATGGCATCCGCCGGCACCCGGTCGGCCACGTAACGGTCACCGCCACCCAACGGTTTGGTGGCGTCGATCACCAGCACCACCACGTCCACGTCGCCCACGCTGCTCACCGCCACCTGGTTGAGCCGCTCACCCAACAGCGTCGCCGGCTTGTGGATCCCCGGAGTGTCCACGAACACGAGCTGAGCGTCGGGTCGGTTCAACACGCCACGCACGGGCGCCCGGGTCGTCTGCGGCTTGTTGGAGACGATCGACACCTTGGTGCCGAGGATGGTGTTGACCAACGTGGACTTTCCCACGTTCGGCCGCCCTACCAGGGTGGCGAAGCCCGAGCGCATGGAGGGCACTATTCCGGGTTCGCCGATGGGGCCGCCGGTGTCAGCTTGGCGATACGCACCCGGCCGATGCGCCGGCCCTGAACCTTCTCTGCGACCAGGCGATGGCCATCGGCATCCACAGTCTCGCCTTCGGTGGGGACGTGACCGAGCAGGTTGAAGATGAGCCCGCCCACGGTGTCCCAGTCACCGCTGGGCAGCTCGGCGTGCAGCAGGTCGTTCACCTCGTCGATGGCCATCCTGGCGTTGACCCGGAAATCGCCGTTCGGCAGCGGCTCGATGAGCGGCTCCTCCACGTCGAACTCGTCGACGATCTCGCCGACCAGCTCCTCAATGAGATCTTCGAGAGTGACCAACCCGGCCGTGCCGCCGTACTCGTCGACCACGATGGCCATGTGGAACTTGTTCTTCTGCATCTCCCGCAGAAGCTCGCTTACCCGCTTGGTCTCGGGGACGAAGTGGGCCTCGCGCACCAGGTTGCGGACCTCCACGTCGGCTTTGCCCTCCCGCTCGGCCCGCATCAGGTCCTTGGTGAACACGACGCCGGCGATGTCGTCGATGCCCTGGTTGTAGACCGGCATGCGCGAGTAACCGGCGGCCATGGCCACCTCGATCACGTCCTGCACGCGGTCGCCGCCCCCCACGCTCACCATGTCGGGACGGGGCACCATCACCTCACGCACGACGGTGTCGCCGAACTCGATTATGGAGTGGATCAGCGCCCGCTCCTCATGCTCGATGACCTCGCCCTCGGTGGCCACGTCGACCGTGGCCAACAGCTCCTCCTCTGAGACGAAAGGTCCTGATTTCAGGCCCTTGCCGGGCAGAAGGGCGTTGGAGAGACCGATGAGGCCGCGCGCCAGCAGGCGCACCGGAGGGAAGTTGGCGATGGCCGACACGATGGGCGCAGCCAGCAGTGCAGCGCGCTCCGTGTGCTGCACCGCCCAGGTCTTGGGCGCGGCCTCGGCCAGCACGAAGATCACCGACACCTCCACGAAGGTGGCGATGATGACGCCGATGGCTCCATAGCGCTCGAACAGCAGGCCCACCAGGATCGACGCCACCACGTGGCAGGACAGCACCAGCAGCAGCACCGGGTTGAGGAACCGCTCCGGATGCTCGACAAGGCGGCTCAGCTTGGCCGCCCCCCTCATGCCCTGCTCCTCCATGGTGATCGCCTTGACCCGGCTGATGCGGGTGAGGCCCGTC
Organism: Acidimicrobiales bacterium; assembly: GCA_035525365.1. Classification (GTDB taxonomy): domain Bacteria; phylum Actinomycetota; class Acidimicrobiia; order Acidimicrobiales. The sequence continues at coordinate 5,556 of DATLEK010000109.1, read as the reverse complement.
TCTGCCAGGGCGAAGAAACCAGCCAGCAGGATGAGCCCGACGATCGCTACGAGGATGCCAATGTCACCGCCACTCATGCCGAGGTCCCCTCCGCCGCCACCGGTTGTTTTCGATGCAGCTCGGCCAGCAGCTCCTGCTCACGGCGTTCCATGGCCTCGGCTTCCGCATCGACCACGTGGTCGCGGCCCAGCAGGTGCAGGATGCCATGGACGACTAGCAGGGCCAGCTCGTCCTCGTAGGTGCCGGCATGATCGGGGGCGTTGCGGGCGGCCACCGTGGGGCAGATGTAGATGTCGCCGAGAAGTACGGGTAGATCGGCCACTTCCGCCGGCGTCCAGTTCGGGCCGCTCCCCCGGTTGTCGGGATAGCGCCCACTGGCGGCCGGCTCGTCGTCGAAGGTGAAGGAGAGCACATCAGTGGGCCCGTCGTTGCCGGCGAAGCGCCGGTTGAGATCGGCGATCGCCTCCTCGTCCACGAAGACGAGAGACAGCTCGGCGTCGCCCTTGACACCCTCGGCCTCCAGCACCCCACGGGCCAGCAGCAGCCAGCGCAGGGTCTCGACGGGCTGATCGGACTGCTCATCGGCGGCGAAGACCTCGATCCCCATGCCTACCGATCCCCGCTGTTCGAGTTGGGTGTGGCCCGCTCGTAGGCGGAGACGATGTCCTGGACGATCTTGTGGCGGACGACGTCGCGGGGGCTCAGGTGCACGAAGGCGAGGCCGTCGATGTCAGCCAGGATCTTCTCCAGGCCGAGCAGTCCGGAGCGGCCGCCGGCCACGTCTACCTGGGTGACGTCACCGGTCACCACCGCCTTGGACCCGAAGCCGATGCGGGTGAGGAACATCTTCATCTGCTCGGGGCTCGTGTTCTGGGCCTCGTCGAGGATGATGAAGCTGCGGTTGAGCGTGCGCCCGCGCATGAAGGCCAGTGGGGCCACCTCGATGGCGGCACGGTCCATGAGCCTGGGAACGGCGTCGGTGCCGAGCATGTCGTACAGGGCGTCGTAGAGCGGCCGCAGGTAGGGGTCCACCTTGGCCATCAGGTCGCCGGGGAGGAACCCGAGCCGCTCGCCGGCCTCCACCGCCGGGCGGGTGAGGATGATGCGCTCCACCGTCTTCTCCTGCAGGGCCTGCACGGCCAGAGCCACGGCGAGGTAGGACTTGCCCGTGCCGGCGGGGCCGATGCCGAAGGTGATGACGTTGGAGGAGATGGCGTCGCAGTAGCGCTTCTGGCCGGCGGTCTTCGGGTGCACGGTGCGCCCCCGGCCCGACCTGAGCACCTCGGCGGTCAGCACCTCGGACGGCCGCTCGTCAGCTTTCATCATGTCGATCGTGCGCCCCAGGTTGCCGCGGTCGAGGAGCTGCCCGTGCTCGAGCAGCAACACCAGCTCCTCGAAGAGCCTGCCCACCCGCTCGGCGTCGCCGCCCTCGATGCTGATCTCGTTGCCCCTGGCCAGGATGGTGGTGCCGGGGAAGGAGTTCTCCACCACGCGCAGCAGTTCGTCGTGCTCCCCGAGGAGCCCGACCATGAGGAGGTTCCCGGGGACGAGGATCTTGACTTGGGTAGAGGACAAAGCAGTTCGGGACCAGGGTACGCCAGTGTGGGCCTCAGCCCGTCATCCGGGCGGCCACTCGAGGCGCCGGCCGCCGAGAACGTGCAGATGGAGGTGCTCCACGGTGTTCAGGGCGTCGGCGCCGACGTTGAGAACCAGCCGGTACCCCGTGGTGGCGATGCCCTCGCTCTCAGCCACCTGGCGAGCGGTGGTGAACAGCTCCGCCACCACCTCGGCGTGCTCGGGTTCGATAGCTGCGGCATCGGCGATATGGGTGCGAGGCACCACCAGGACGTGGACCGGTGCCGCGGGATTGATGTCCCGGAAGGCGTAGGCGGCCTCGGTGGTCGCCACCCGCTCGGAGGGCACTTCGCCCGCCACGATGCGACAGAACAGACAGTTGGCCTTGGCTGCCGCGGACACCATCGCCGAGACGCTACAGCCGCTACGGTCGGCCCGCGTGGGGACGGCCGGGTCCGGTGGCACCGGCGACATCGAGGTCTTTCTCGCCGACCTCGCCCGCTGGACCGCTGACAGTCGCGCCTCGGAGGCGGCCGGCGCACGGGTGCGGGAGCGGTGGCTGCGCCAGCAGGCGGTCGAGGACGCTCGCTTCGCCGGCATGCTGGTGGACCTTGCCGAGCAGGGGGCCGGCGTGAGTGTGCGCACCACCGGCGGCCGGACTCTCCAGGGACGGATCGCCACCGTGGCCGGCGACTTCTGCGTGGTCCGCCACGACGGTGGCATGGCCACGTTGGTCTCGTTCCGTGCGGTGGCCACCGTCCGGCCGGAGCCGGGGCACCGCTCCGGAGAAGCTGATTCCGCCCGGCTCCCGTTGCCGGCGCTCGACCTGGCCGAGGTGCTGGCCCGGCTGGCGCCGGAACGGCCGAGGGTACGGATCATCGTGGAGGGCGGCGGCGAAGCGCTGGCCGGCGAGCTGCGGAGCGTGGGCGTCGACATCGCCACCATCCGCCTCGACGGCGATCCGCCGGGGACGGTCTACCTGCAGCTCGACTCCGTCCGGGAGGTCACCCTCCTGGACTAGGAGTCTCCCGGCCCCCCCCGGGAAGGGTCGGAACTCCGGTTCCCGCCGGGCTCTGGATAGAGGTGTTCGAGCGTTCCGGGCTCGATGCGGGCACCTTCAATGAAGGCCTCCACGTCAGCCTCCTTGAGCCGGATGACGCGGCCGAACTTGTAAGCGGCCAACTGCCCCTCGTCGATGAACCGGTACAGGGTGCGCAGGGTGATCCCCAGCCGAGCCGATGTTTCCCGGGTGCTCATCCAGCGGATGTCCTCAGCCATATCCGGTATCTTAGCCTACATGACATAGCATGAGGTACCTTCAAGCAGCGCCGGCGAAAGCGGGGTTCTATTGTGAGGTCGGTGGGCGAGGTGCGGGCTGACATCAGGCAGGGAAGCGACCGCCGCAACGGCGAGGGCGCACGTCCGTTGCGGCGGCGAAGGACTCTTCCCGGGGGGCGTGCCGTGGTCGGCGCCCTACTGGTGGCACTGGCCGGAGTGGGCGTCTTCGCCGGGTACACCGACGCCACCGCCGACAGACGGGTCAACTACCTCGTGGCCCGCACCGACCTCACCATCGGCGAGCGCATAACCCGCTCCAGCCTCGGTTACCTGCCGATGGAGCTTCCGAGCCTGGTGCGGGCGCGTTCGTTCCGGGAGCCCGGCGACCTGGTTGGCGCCGTGGTCGTCGGCCCGGTCACCAAGGGAGAACTCATCCAGAGCAGCGACGTTCTGGTTCGCGGCAGCGGGCCCCCGGGAAGGGAGGTCTCCTTCTCCATCGAGTCCGCCCGAGCCGTGGACGGGCGGCTCCAGAGAGGCGAGATGGTCGACGTGCTCGTGACATACGGGACCGGCAACGAGGCCTACACCGTCACGGTGGCGCGGGGGGTGCGGGTTATCAACCGGCGCCAGCCCCGGGGAGCCCTGGGCGACGGGCGGGACGAGGTCATCACCGTGTCCGTTCCAGGGGAGGCAGAGGCCCTGGCCCTCACCCATGCGGTGAACGCCGGCGCCGTCACCCTCGTCCGCACCGCGGGGGCGGTGGAGTCAGGCGGTCCCGGGGCCGAGACGGGCGGCTCGAGCAGCTACCAGGCGCCGGGGCCGCCTCCGCCCGCGCCCGAGGATTGATCGGTGGCCGGTGCCGACCGTTACGTCCTGATCGGGTTGGCCCAGGCCCGCTCGAGCTGGTTCCACGCCGTGGCGCAGTGGGCCAACGCCGGAACGCTCCCCGCTGAGTTCGTCAAGTGTGTCTCCGCTGAGGAGCTGCGGGCGCGGATGGCGTCGGGACGGACCTTCTCGGCCATGCTCGTCGATGCCAGCCTTCCCACCTTCGACCGGGACCTGGTGGACCTCGCTCGCGATGCCGGCTGTGTGGTGATCGCCGTGGGCCACTCCGGTGGCGGCACGCGGGACATCACGGCCCTGGGTGCGGTGGCGGTGCTGCCCGATTTCTTCGACCCGAAGGCCCTCCTCGACGTCCTCACCAGCCACGCCTCGCTCATCCGCCGGGGCGAAACCTTGCCCGGTGATCCCGACGAGGAACCGGCCAGCCGCTGGCGCGGCCAGGTGGCCATGGTGTGCGGGCCCGGCGGCACGGGCGCATCCACCGTCGCCATCGCCCTCTCCCAGGGTGCGGGTGCCGACCCCCGTAACGGTGGTTCGGTTCTCCTGGCCGACCTTGCGCTGCATGCCGAGCAGGCCATGTTGCACGATGCCCGGGACGTCGTTCCCGGGATCCAGGAGCTGGTGGAGGCCCACCGGAGTAGGCGCCTGCAGCCACAGGAGGTGCGGGCCCTCGCCTTCGATGTGGAGGAACGGGGGTACCAGCTGCTGCTCGGCCTGCGGCGAGCCGGCGCCTGGTCGACGTTGCGACCGAGAGCCTTCGAAGCTGCATTCGAGTCCCTCCGCTCCAGCTACCGCGTCGTCGTCTGTGACGCCGACGCCGACCTCGAGGGCGAAGACGCCGGCGGCTCTATCGAGGTGGAGGAGCGCAACGTCATGGCGCGCACTGCCGCCCAACGTGCCGATGTCGTGTTCGCCGTGGGGACGCCCGGCATCAAGGGCCTGCACTCGTTGGTGAGCGTGCTGAGCGAACTGCGCGTCGCCGGTGTGGCGCCGGCGCTGATCGTGCCGGTGATCAACCGTGCGCCGCGGGGTGGACGGGCCCGCTCGGAGATGACAGCCACCCTCTCCGCGCTGGCCTCTCCCGTTGGTGGATCCTTCGGCCCTCCCATGTTCCTCCCCGAGGTCAAGCTGGAAAAGCTTTTGCACGACGGGCTACCCCTGCCCACTGCTCTCACCGAGCCGCTGGTCGGAGCCTTCGGCGCAGTGATCCATCACCCTCCCGACGGCGAGCACGCCAGACGGGGCGACGTCGGCCCCACCGGCATTCGTGTCCAACCCGGAACGCTCGGCTCCTGGTCGAACGACGAGGGGGACGGCGAGGACGACGAGGAAGGCGGCCACGCCGGCGGCGGGCAGGCGGCCCACGGATGAGCCGGCGCCTTGGCTGAGATAGGACTGCACGCAGCGCTTCCCCCGGCGATCCATCTTTGAGCCCCCGGAGCACCATGGCCCCTGACCCTGGTCCGTTGTCGCGATGAACGACACCTGGGTGTCGCCGCTGGTGGAGGTCGAGCAGGCCGTGCAGGCCAGGGCCAAGGAAGTTGCCCTCGACATGGCGGCCGCCGACGGCCGCGCCCGGCTCCGGGCGCTGGTGGAAGAGGAGGTGGCCAGATGGTCGACGGACTACAAACGCGGCCTGCGCGCCTTCGACATCGCCGATCCGGGCACGGTCGCCGAACGTGCCTATCGCAACGTCGCCGGCTACGGACCCCTGGAGCCCCTCCTGGCCGACGACAACGTCTGGGAGTTAATGATCAACGGGCCCAGCCTTATATTCGTGAAGCGTCATGAAGGCCGGTCCGGCTACCACGACGAGGTGTTCCACGACGACGAGCACGTTCTCCGGACGCTGACCAAGAT
>DATLEK010000108.1:0-4001 GCA_035525365.1 Acidimicrobiales bacterium | reverse complement strand
AGAAGTGGACTTGGCCGTCGTCGTCGACAGCGACCACCCGCACGACGGCCTGGCCATGCCGATTACCGGCGAGCAGCATCGAGCCGGCTCGGACGCGCGACGGGTCGCGGGCGTCGACAAGAGTCGACCAGCCCAGGCCGTCGTCATCCTGAGCGTTGAGATCGGCAGTCAGGTCGATGTCGTGGTCTTTCCCCCAGACGGGGTTCACTCCTCATGGTACGGGTTCTGCCAAAGCCGGTGCTCGCAGCGGCGTAGCCGCTCGACGCCATCATCGAGGTCGTCGAAGGACACGGTGAAGTGGCTGCGGTTCCGACCCGTCGGGTCGAGCCGAAGTCCGGCTGACCGGAGCACGCCGACGGCGACAAGGGCGAGGGTCGCGAAGCGGATGAGCGGCGGCTGCTGGGCGAGCTCATCGACCGTGATGTCGCGAGCAGCGAAGACCGAGACGCCATAGGTGCCGTAGATCTGGTGGTAGCGGAGCGCGTCAGCTCGGAGCACCTCGACATCGAGGTCGCCGCCGCGGACGACCACGACGTCGTCGTCGGCCAGGTAGTCGCCAGCGCGGAGGTGCCGCTGCTTCATCCGTCAATCCTCGTCGCTATGCGGCAAGGCTGAGGGGGGCTAACGCCCGAGGACCTCATGCCATCGTTCAGAGTCGGGGGTCGACCGGTTCGCTCTCGAGTGCGAGCACGCCGAACACACACTCGTGCACACGGTAGAGCGGCTCACCAGAGACGAAGCGGTCGAGTGCCTCGATTCCAAGTGCAAACTCGCGAAGGGCCAACGAGCGCTTGTGGCCGAGTCCGCGGGAACGAAGGCGTGACAGGTTGGCTTCGGCCGTGTACTCGGGTCCGTAGATGATGCGGAGGTACTCGGGCCCGCGACACTTGATGCCGGGCTGGGTGAGGCCCTTCTGTCCGCGGTGAACGACATCGACGGGCTTGACCACCATGCCCTCACCGCCTCGGCCGGTGAGCTCCTCCCACCCTCAATGGCGGCCGATTCGCTGGTCTCGTCGTCGAGGTCGACGATCGTGGTCGCCGTGGCGCGGAAGGTCGTGGGGTCGTTCTCAGCAAGGCGGCCCAGTACTTCGAGATGCCAAAGATGGTTGGTGAGGGCGTGGACCTTGCCTTCGCCGGCGAGGATCTGGCCGGGGGCGAGGCGGAGGTCATCGATGGACTCGACCGGCCAGCTGAGACCGCTGGTCACGGTCCTATTTGGTATTTATCCGTGTGCTCCTGTGTGCGTTAGTTAGTGCAGCTCAGGACGTAGTTTGCCAGATATCTCGTGGGATCTAGTATGCCACAGTTAGTTGTAAGAGGTCGGTGGTGCGCTGACAAATCCGCTGACAAGCACCTCTCATGCGGCGGCTCCCTGCCGAGGTGGATCGGCACCCGGCGCTCCTCGTCGTCGTCGAACACGGCCACGAGTTCCAGGCGGGCGCCCAACTCTTCGAGGTAGTTGTCGTACAGGTCATCGACGGCGGGACCGCCCAGTCGTCCCACTCGCTCCACTTCCCACCTCCACGCTATGAGTCGGGACTCATCATGAGTCACGATTCATAGTCGGATGCGGTCGGAGCGGGTCGACCGGGGTCCTCTGCCAGCCGATGCGTTAGAAGAATCGTCAGAAGCGTTCCGGTAAATCCTCTGTTCCGGCTCAGCCGGAACACCTATACTTCTGGAACATACAAGTTTGCCTGGAAGGAGGTTTGTCAGTGGCAGCCAACAGGCCGAGCGATTGCCGGTGGCGCCGAACATCGCCTTGCCGCACTGTCCGCAACGGATGGCAAGTTGCTGACATTTTGTACACTAATAAGCTATAGTTCACTAGCATGGTGAACTAGCGTATGAGGTGAACTATGACCGGGCGCCGACCCGCTACGAGGATACGTGATGCCCTTCGCTCGGCGCTGCCGGGCGGCCTTCGCGTCGACGTTGAGCCACACGACAAGGTCGTGCCTACCTTCACGGTGCGGGTTCGGGCCGGCACGTCAGAGCATCTCTTCGTGACGGGGTGGACTTCGGAGGGGTGGCCCGCCGATGTCGAACGGCTCCTCAGGCTCGCCCCGAACGTCGATGTCGTCGCGGCACGCTCGGTGTCCGTCGGCGCGCGCGAATCGCTCGCTGAGCGCGAGGTCGGGTGGATCGATGAGACCGGCGGCGCGCATATAACGCTCCCCAGCGGGCTGGTGGTGGTCCGAGACGCCGACGGTAAGGCTCAGTCGCCGGCAGGTGGAGCGCGATGGACTCGCTCGACGGTTGCGGTGGCCGAGGCGATCCTGTCGGGGACCGATCCACGAGTCGACTGCGTCCAGTACGCGACCTACTTGTCACGCGGCGCGACCGCGAAGGCGCTCGCTCAGCTCGAGCACGAGGGATGCCTCAAGCGGTCAACCGCACGAGGCCCAGGCTCAGCCCGACATATCGCCGACGGTGCCGCGTTACTCGACCGCTACTCGGCAGCGGTCGCCACGCTCACCGCCAAGACTTCGGTGGTGCGACTACATCGCCTCTGGAACGACCCGCTCGACTCGCTCATCGGTGAGCTTGCTCCGATGATCGCAGAAGCGCAGGTCGCGTGGGCGGCAACAGGCGCGGCGGCCTCGATGCTGCTCGCCCCCTACCTGTCGAACCTCACCGTCGTGGAGCTGTACGTGGATGAGTCCCTCGTCTTCGACGCCCCGCGCCTCGCCGGGCTACTCGATGCCCGACAGGTTGATCGTGGCCATCGCATCGAGGTCCGCCCCCTTCCGAATCTGATCACGGCCACGGCGGGGCCGGTGATCGACGGTGTGCACTGCGCACCGCCGGCACGGGTTTACGCCGATCTGCTGGCCAAGGGCGGACGCGCTGCGGAAGCTGCCCAGCATCTCCGAGAGGTCCTCGATGTCGGAACCAGCGCGTAGCCGCCACGCACGTCGACTCGCCGAGGCGGCACTCGTTCGGATAGTCGGCGCTTACGGCGCGGTGCCCGAGTTCGTGCTTCTCGGCGGACTGGTTCCAGACCTGTTGTGCAGCCAGTCATCGACGCTGCACGTCGGGACGACTGATGTCGACGTGCAGGTGAACCTGGAGATCGCCGGCGGATCGGTCAACGCCAGCCGCCTCGAAGCCGCTCTCCGGTCGGCCAGGTTCGTTCCCGATCTGGAGCGTGTGTGGCGTTGGCGAGACCGCGGTACACCAGGGCTGGTGGTCAAGGCCGAGTTCCTTGCCGACCTCGACGATATTCCCAACCAGGCCACCGTCACCTTCGACGGATGCCAACAGCTCGGTGCGGTCAACCTGCGAGGAACCTGGTTCGCCACACGAGACTGGCAACTCCGCCCGCTCGCCGCGCCAGGTCCGGGGCGCGACATTCACGTCGAACTGCGCGTCGCCAGGCTGGCCGGTTACCTCCTCGCCAAGACCCACGCCGCCCACCGACGACGAGCCATCAAGGACTGGTACGACCTCGCCTACGTCCTCATCCACAACGACGCCGGAGGTCCCCTCGAAGCAGCCGAGGCTGTGATCGACCGGTTCGCCAACGACCTCGGTGGCGAGACCAGCACCGCCCTCGAGGACCTCGCCAGCAACTTCTCGTCCTCTGATGCCCAGGGACCGCAGGCGTACGCCGACACCATGCTCGACCTGCACTCCGAACACGATTGGGATCTACTCACCAACGACGCTGTCACCGCCGTGGCGACATTTATGGCCGGGCTGAAAGACCGAGAAAACTCGACCAGTGGCCAGAGCTGACAACCGGGGCCGCATAGCGGCATGAGCCGAAGCTCGACACGTTGTTCCTTGCCTTCCTCTGGCACTCCGAACACGAAGGTTGCGCAAGTGGGCAGGACCACCGAACGGTTCACCACTCACTCCTGTGAAGGAAGTCGCGGACTTCATCGTTGAATTGCTCCGCAGCCTCGACGCTACTCACATGACCGATGCCGGACATGACCACAAGCGTCGACATCGGGATCGCGGCGTGAATCGCCTCGGCCACGTCAAGCGGCG
>DATLEK010000080.1:0-43792 GCA_035525365.1 Acidimicrobiales bacterium | reverse complement strand
AACCGAGAGGGGAATGCTATGGGATCGGCCGCAGACATAGTCCGGCGTGTAACCGACGAAGCGTTCATGGGCGGCAACGTCGAAGTAGTCGACGAGCTGTTCGCCGACAACTTCGTGAGTCACGACCCGCCTCCAGGGATGACCGGATCGCGAGAGGGTCAACGCGCCCTCGTCGAAGTCGTGGTCAGCGCATTCTCGGACAGGAAGCTCGAGTTCGACGAGTATCTCGACACCACCGACGGACGCGTCGTCGAGAGCTGGGCGATGGTCGGCACCCATAGCGGCGACGCGTTCGGCCTGCCGGGATCTGGTCAGCAGGTGCGTGTCCGCGGAATTGAGATCTGGCGCTGCTCCAACGGGAAGATCGTGGAGCACTGGGGTGCGGTTGACATGAGCGACGTGTTCGAGAAGGCACAGTCCGCCTAGAGCGCCCCCCGGGAGACCGTTGGCCAGGGCACGACGGCACGTCGCGACCACGGGGACGGATCGGCTGATGTCGATGTCGGTAGGTGGCGACGATCTGGCCGCTGACCAGCGCGATCAGCCAACCTGCTCAACCTCAGCCGCATCGAGGCTGGAGCCCTCCATCCCGAGCGCCAGGCCGTGGCCATGGACGAGTTGCTGGCCGACACCGTCAAACGCCTCGACCGCCTGTTCGCCCATCGGAACACCACCCGCCGGCCGGGGAAGGCGGCCAGCACCTCGCCGTAGTAGGCGGCCTATTCGTGCCAGGCGTGGGGCACGGCGTTGGTGACGACGGTCAACCGGCGGTCGGTGGGGATCACGTCGAGCAGGGCGCCGGTGGTGGTGCCGGCGTCGAGCAGCACCGTCCGCCGTCACCCCGCGGGTGATCGTCACGGCCGTAGTCGGCAAGCTTCTTCACGTTCGGAGTGAACCGTGCGGTCAAACCCATATGCCCCGGGGTGGCGTCTATGCTGGCGGTGCATGCTCCTCGACGGTGTGAACCACGTGGCCATCCTCACGAACGACACAGATCGTCTGGTCAGCTTCTACTGCGAGGTCTTCGACGCCACCGTCAGAGGCCAGCAACCGGCAGGGGAGGGCGCACTCCTCACCTTCATCGACATCGGCCCGTCCGCGGAGCTCAACGTCTTCGAGGTCCAGGGCAACACCGAGGCGCAGCGTCAGACGCCGATGTTCGGTCGAGGTCGCATCGACCACCTCGGGCTCCAGGCGGCCTCGATCAAAGCGTTCGACACCATCCGCGACCGCCTCATGGAGCGGGGTTGCACCGACGGGTTCGTCACCGACTTCGGTCCCATCTTGAGCGTGTTCTTCCGCGACCCCGACGGCCTCGAGGGTGAGGTCTGCGTGCCGAACCCCGATGCCAAGCCGGGCGTCTCGAACCCTCCGGGAACTCCCGCGGCGCGTTACTCAGTCGAGTAGAGATGCCAGAGCTTCCTGACGAAAAGATCGAAGAGGCTGCGGCCGCGCCGCCGGCCGGCGAGCACCGCCACGACGCCGTGGCCGCCGAGGACGGCACTTTGCTCGACCACTTGGAGGAAACCCACGGCCTCGAGGCGCCGCCGGCCCTCAGCCCATCGACCCAGGACGGTCTCCACGACCGGCTCCACGACACCGAGAAGGCAAGGGACGACTAGTGCCTGACGCACCCGGGTCGGTCCTGATCGCCACTGAGCGCTTGCTGCGGTGGCCCGGGCCCGGACGCTTCCCTTTGGGCGTCGCAATCTCTACCCAATCGCCCTCGGCTATGCCGCGCCCGGCCGCGGTCGCGGGGTGCATTTCGATCTCCGGATCGGGAGCGTGCCTGCGCAGGCTGGCGACCTGGCGATGTTGGGTCTCACAGAAGTAGAGCGACTTGGCGCACGTGAGCACGAGTGGGAATCGGCTGGCGAGGTCGGGGCGTGACCGTGGGCTCAGCACGGGTTCCGTGAACGTCGGTACCGGTGGCTGGCCGATGTCAAGGAAGCCTTCGACGTACAGCTCGATCCTTCCGGTCTCGGTGTCGAACCCCGCCGGTACGCCGTCGTCACAGGCGACCGCGTACTTCCTGTGGCGCGTCTCCAGCGGCAGGCGGACACCGGCAGGGTCGTCGCGCAGCTGCTGGAGCGTCACCCCGCTCGGCTCCAGGTGGTACGTCAACCCAGCGTCGACGTCGCCGTGAAGAAGTGCTCGGCGAGCCCGAGCCGGGTGGCCAGGTCGAAGATGATGTCGATATCCGAGCGGGCCTCCCCGACGGGAGGGACGAGCGGGGCTCGCAGCTGCACCATCGACTCGGCCTCCTGAGACACTTCGAAGCCCACCTGCAGGCCCTCAGCTTCGAAAGCCCCAGTCACGGGGAGGACGACGTCGGCCGGCTCGGCGGTCGGGGTCATGAACATGTCCAGGTGCACGTGGAAGTCGAGCGCCCGCAGCGCGTCGCGGCCGCGGGCGCTGTCGCCCTGGGCCATCAGGAGATTGGCACCGAAGCTGACGAGCGCCCGCGCCCGGTAGGGAGGGCCGTCCAGCGCCGCGGTGTAGAAGTCCTCCCCGGTGACGAACTCGAAGCGGGCCGGCCGTTGGTCCAACGGCGCACGAAGGGCTCGTCGTACCAGCCACACTCGATCATCACATTGGTGATCGCCAGGGCCAGCGCGGCGTCGGTGCCGGGGCGCACCCGCAGCCAAGGATCTGCCTTGGAGGCGAGCCCGGCTTGTCGCGGGTCGACGACGACGAGCGTCGCTCCGCGACGCAGCGCCGCCCTGGTGGCGGTTGCATGGGCGAGCCGCGACACCAAGGGGTTGTAGCCCCAGAACAAGATGCATCCGGCCCGGTCGAGGATTTCGTGACCGCGTTGCGCATCGAGCACGCCATTACCGATTACGACACGTGGAAGGGTGCCTTCGACAGAGCGGCGCCCTTCCGCGAACAGTCGGGAGTCCGCAGCTATCGGATCCAGAGGCCCGTCGACGATGTCAACTACTTGATGATCGACCTCGACTTCGACGACGTGGCTGGAGCCGAAGCTCTGCGGTTGAGGCCACGACCCCCTGACCGGTACCGAAGTCCAGGCTTAACGTCCCTGGATTAGCCGGCCGCGGCGCCATCGAACGCAAAGTCGAGACGAACCCCGGTGACCGCGGTCAGGCGATCTCGTTGATGAGCCCCCGTACCGCATGCAGGGCGAACTCAACAACCTCGGTGTCCTCCAGCTCGGCGCCTCGCTTCGTGCATCGAGCGAACGCGTCGTCGCCCAGGTCTGCTCGGAGGCGGTGGGCCCGTTCCCGAGCCCGTTCCTTGTCGGGCCCGAAGGGCGGCGCGCCGGTCCGAGGCGCGGTCGTGGCGCCGTGGAGCACTGAGGCCTCCTCGCAGGCACCGACGCGCTCCAGCAGTTGGACGAGGTTGCGCAGGGTCACCCACTGGGGCGTCCAGGATCCCGCCCTCTCCCACTGGACGATGACATCCTCGAAGGAACGCAACGCGTCAGTCGGGTCCTGATGTTGGGCCTGCAATGTCGCCAGGGTCACCTGGGCCAGGTTGACGATCAGTCGGCTGCCCACGGGCTCGGCCAGCTCGACTGCTTTCCGCAGATGTGCTTCAGCAGCCACCGGGTCGTCTGTGGCCGTCATCTCCCCGAAGACATAGTGGGCGAAGGCCACGGCCGAAGGAGTGTCCGACGCCTGTGCCGAGGCCATGACCTGGTCTGCCAAGGCTCCGGCCTCGTCGCCCCTGCCGATGAAGATCAGTGCGACCGCCACGCCGCCCAGGTCCCAGGTGGCGTCGACCACGTCGCCAGCCGCCAGCGAGAGCTCATGGGCCTCGCCATAGAGGGCCGTCGCCAGTTCGACATCACCCCGGAGCAGGGCCACCTCACCCAGGCCTTGAAGCGGCCGGCGGCGAGCGATGGGCTCCAGCCCGGCGGCGGCGTCCAGTCCCGCCTGCGCCAGGGCCCTGGCCGAGTCGAGGTCGCCGCGGAAGGAGGCGCCGAAGGCGGCCGACCCGAGCGCTTGGGCCAGCAGCGGCGAGCGCAGGCCAGGGGCGGCCGAGGCGGCGACCTCCGCCCAGCGGAAGACCTCCGAGTGAGTCCGCCACAGCGCGTACCAGTGGAGGCCGGCGACCAACGCCAGGCTGCGCTCGGGATCCCGTCCGACCAGCCAGCCGTGCGCAGCCCGCAGTTCGTCCAGGTGCGCGTCGAGGGCCTTCGCCGAGGTTCCTTCTTCACGGCCGCGTAGACCGGCCCCCGCCTCGCCCGCCAACGTGACAGCCCACCGGGCATGGCGGTCGCGGGCGGCTTCGAGCTCCCCCTCATCGCGAAGCCGCTGCTCGCCGTAGGTCCGGAGCGTCTCCAGCAACCAGTACCTGGTTCCAGATCGGTGGCGACGGGCGTTCACCAGCGACCGGTCGACGAGCCGGAGAAGGGCAGCCCGGACCATGTCGGCGTCGATGTCGTTCCCGGCTACCACTGCGATGGCCGCATCGATGTTGTAGTGGCCGGCGAAGACCGACAGCCATCGGAACACCCGCTGCTCGTGCGGAGGCAGCTGCTCGTAGGACCAGCCCACGACGGCTTGTAGCGACCGGTGGCGCTGCTCGGTCCGGCGGCCAGTGGTCAACAGCGCGAACCGCGCCGGCAAGCTGTCGAGCAGTTCGCCCACGCTGAGGCCGGGCAGGCGACCGGCGGCCAGCTCGATGGCGAGAGGCAGCCCGTCGAGCCGTTCGCACAGCCTGGCGACCAGCGTCAGATCCTCGTCGTCTACGGCGCCGGGGTCGAGTGCCCGAGCTCGGTCGACGAAGAGACGGACGGCAGGGTCATCCGGGCCGCTGCACGCGAGGGGAGCCACGATCCGGACGTGCTCGCCATCAACCGCCAGCCTCTCCCGAGCGGTGGCGAGGACGGCGACGCCGGCGGTGTCGCGCACCAGCCGCTCGGCCACCGCCGCCGAGGCGTCGAGGACGTGTTCGCAGTTGTCGAGGACGAGCAGGAGATGTCGGCTGCTCAGGTGCTCGACGAGCTGGTCCTCGAGCCGGCGGAAGGCCCGCTCCTCCAGGCCCACGCACGCCGCCACCGCCCGCGCCACCCCGCCCGAACGGCGCACCACCGACAGATCGCAGAATCGCACGCCGTCGCGGTAGCGATCAGCCACCCTCCTGGCGACCTCCAGGGCCAGGCGGGTCTTGCCCACACCGCCTGGGCCGCACACGGTGATGAGTCGGGCACCCGCGATGGCATCGGCCAGCTCGTCGACCTCAGCGTCGCGGCCGACGAAGCTTGTCACCGGCAGGGGCAGTGGTGGAGCGCGACGCGGTGGTTCGGATGCCGGCCACTGCGGCTCCGATGGCAGCGCGTGGCGGAGGATGGCGCCCTCGAGCTCCTGCAGCACGGGAGACGGCTCCAACCCGGTCGCATCCGCCAGCTGCCGGCGCCATGCGTGATACGTGGCGAGGGCATCGGTCTGCCGGCCGGCGCGGTAGAGAGCCTGCATGAGCAGACCCCGCGCTCGTTCGCGGTGATTGTGTTCAGCCAACAGTCCCTCCAGGCTGGCGACCGCATCGTCGAGTCGGCCGAGCCCCAAGAGAAGCTCGGCCCGGCGCTCTCGCGCCGCGGTTCCCAGCTCGTCGAGCCGCACGGCCTCGGGCTGGGCGAAGGGCCGGTCGGCGAACTCGGCCAGGGCCGGTCCGCGCCACAGCGAAAGCGCCCGGTCGAGCGCAGCGAGAGCGCCGTCCCCAGCCTCACGGTCGGCCTCGGCCAGCAGGTCCTCGAACTGGGCGGCATCGAGTTGGTGGCTGTGGACGCGCAAGCGGTAGCCACCCTCCTCGGTCACGAGGTCCTCGGCCAGCGCGCCCAGCTGGCGACGGAGCCGGCTGAGCTGGCTTCGCAGAGCTGCGCCGGGATCGGCCGGGAGCCGGTCACCCCACAGCTCCTCCACCAGTCGGTCCGAGGTTACAAGGTCGTTCGCGTGGACCAGGAGTACGGCCAGTACCAGTCGCTGCTTCGTGCTGCGCAGCCGCCAGGAGCCCTCGTCAACCCGGACCTCCAGCGGGCCCAGGATGCCGTACATGCTCGTCGAACCAGCGGCGCCCATGAGCGGAATTGTAGGAAGCGGTGGTAAGCAGGCACTCCGGCGGTACGCCGGGCCTCGGAGCTCAGCCGGCGGGGTCGATGTTGTGGTTCAAGCGGAAGAGGTTTTTCGGGTCGTAGCGCCTCTTGACCTCGACCAGCCGGTCGAAATTGGGGCCCCACGCCTCGCGGACGAGGCCGCTGTCGTCGGCGGGGAGGTTGTTGACGTATACGGCGTCGGCCATGTGCGGGCGGAGGGCGTCGAAGGTGTCCCTCGTCCAGGCCACGTTGGACTCGGTGTCGGCCGGGTCCAACCACTCCGACAGAATGACCAGGCTGTAGCAGGGCCGGCGGTGGGGGAAGGCCGTCGCCGTCGGTGCCACTCGCGTCACCGCTCCGAGGTAGGGCACGACGACCATCGCCGTCATCGGTGACGGGCACTGGGCGAAGCACTCGACCATGACGGCTGCGGCCTCGTCGGTCAGGTCCCCAAAGATGGCCGACTTCCAGTAGCTGAGGGCGCCCTTGGGAAAGGCGTCGTCGAGCAGCGTGTTGACCACCGGATACGGCATCGGCTGAATGAGGTCGATGGCCGGGGGGCCGAAGTCACGGAGCGGTTTGAGGTCGGTTTCGACTCGGGCCAGGTCATCGCCACAGTGGCAGACGGGCATGGCCGCCAGCTTCTGGCCCGATCCATCGGGGGCGTGAACCAGCGCGGCGAAGACGGTGAGTTCGTCGGGCGCGGTGCCAGTCAGCTCACGGTAGAAGCGGAACATGTCCACGCCGTGATCGAGACGATGGGCGACCAGGCCTCCGTGCACGGCGGTGACCGGATGGGCCCGATACTCGAACGAGGTGGCCACGCCAAAATTGCCGCCTCCCCCGCGTAGGGCCCAGAACAGGTCCTCATGCTCATCCTCGCTGGCCGTGATGACCTCGCCGGCGGCGGTGACCACTTCGACTGATAGCAGGTTGTCGACGCTGAGGCCGTACTTGCCCATCAACCAGCCCTCCCCGCCACCGAGGGTCAAACCGGCGATGCCGGTGGTGGACACCACGCCGCCCGTGGTGGCCAGACCTCTCACCGCGGCAGTCCGGTTCAGCTCGTTCCAGATCACGCCACCCTGAGCCCAGATTGTCCGTTGGCGCTGGTCGACCCGGACGCCCTTCATGAGAGCGAGATCGATCATCAGCCCGCCTTCAGTTACCGCTTTCCCGGCCACGTTGTGGCCGCCACCCCGAACCGACACCTCGTTGGCGTACTCCCGGCCCAGGTGGACGGCGTCGACCACGTCTGGGGTCGTCACACAACGAGCGATCAGGCCCGGGCGCTTGTTGATCAGCCCGTTGTGGACCCGGCGGGCGACCTCGTAGCCGCCGTCGCCCGGCCCGAGGAGCAAGCCGTTGAACCGTGCTCGCAGATCATCAGGGACCTCGATCCTGCTCTCCATGCTTCCTCCCAAGCGCGATCCGTCACCGTGACTATGACGGGGAGGCGTGTCAACGCCGTGCCAGGGGGGTGTCAGTCGAGCGTCGTGCAGAAACGTTCCAGATGCCGGCCAGGCGTGTTCGGAACCCTATGCCCGCGGCCATGCCGGTCACACGCCTCATCACCTGAGTCGCCGCCGACCTGGGTCTGACCAAAAAGACTTACCCAGTAGAAAAACTGAATTGGGGGTTGACATTGGAGTGGACTCCAAGGTTTACCCTGGTGCTGTGACGAAGTTGACGGTGTCGAAGGTCGCGGAGCAGGTGGGCACTTCGACGGACACCCTTCGCTATTACGAGCGCATCGGCCTGTTGCCGGTGGCAGACCGGAGCCCGTCCGGCTACCGGCTGTACGACGCCGAGGCGGTCGAACCTGATCGCTCGATCAGCATGGTCCCCGAGCGGGCGACGACGTCGGGGTTTGGCGGAGATTGCGGTCGAGAGGCGCCGGCGACGGGCGATGAGCCAGCCGCGCAGGTCACCCGAGCTGGGTCAACCTCCGCGGAGGTCGCTAAAAGAGCGGGTGCCCCGCCCGCCGAGGTTGGGGCCAGCGATTAGAAGTGATGGCGTTCCGCGTCGTACCAGTGCCAGAGGCGCCGAAGTGCGGCAAGGAACGTCCCGTCGTCAAGCGCGGCTGCGATCGTCCCTTCGCAGAACCGATCGGCACGGATGATCGCAGTTGTCATCCGGACAGCGTCCGCTACTGGAGCATGGTCTAACCCGGCGCCGCCTAGATGCCGTTCCACCCCATCCCACTTGCTCCATTCGAATGGAATGACGGCTTGAAGCTCGTAGAGGATCTCCACCGCCTGGTCCACGGCTTCGCTGTGAACTACATAGGCCTCTGTATCACGTGCTGCTCGACGCCATCAACGAAAATCGTGTCGATTTGCTCTCCACTGGCCCACTGTGAGTGCTCCTGCTCAGTCTCGAGTTGGTCGAGGGCCGCCCGGAGCCGAGGCCCGGAGCATCGTCTCGGCCATGGAAACCAGAGCGTCAGCTGCGGTCACCCGGTGCGATTCCGCGGAATCGCGAGGATCGGTCTGATCCGGCGTCTGCGATTCCGAATCGTCAGGCTCGATGTATTCGCTGGCGCCGGCCGGCTCGGTGTGTTCGGCCGACCCACTCTGCGATTCCGCTGCGGAATCGTGAGGATCGGTCTGTTGGGGCGGCTGGGTCCGCGATTCCGCGGAATCGCCAGCATTCCCGTGTTCGGCCGGCGGCGTCCGCGATTCCGCGGAATCGCCGGCCGGCGGCCTGGTGCTCTTTGACTGCGGTGGCGCCTGGAAGCCCGAAGGCGGGGCGCTGCCGTGGACCGAGCGTCGCCTGGCCGGCGTGGTGTCGGACTGGATCGGCCAGTATGCCGATGAGCTCGACGCCGAGCGCGTTGGAGAAGAGGGCGATGACGGCCAGGCGCCGGCAGCCGGCGACGACGACGAAGCGGAACTCGACGTGTTGCTCCGGATGGCATCCCGGCACGCCGGGTGCGCCCTGGTGCTGGAGGCACTGGAGAGGGTGGCCAGCCGGCGCGATCAGGCCATCGTGTTGGAGCTGCGTTGCCAGATCGCCGCGGGAGACCCTTCGCCGGCGCTGACTGTGGCCGCCCGCCACAACGTCTCCGGCGAGGTGGTGCGCAAGGCCGCCTCTCTGGTCAGGGAACGCCTCAACCGCCTTGTCGCCGACGAGGAGCTCTTCGCCGGGCTGGACGATCTGGCCCTGGTCGCATGATGGCCTCAAGAACAGAGCCGAGCGACGCCGCAGGCGAAGAAGCGGCGCGGGCACGCCACCCCACCAGGGCTCGTCGTCCCGATCTGGCCCCGATGATGGAGCGCTTCGCTGATCGCTTGGCCTCCTGAGGCCATCCCTGGCCGGACCTGTCCGCCGCTGTCCTCGCTGAGCCAGCGTTGGACGCCCCCAGACAGCGGCCGGCATGCGATTCAGCGGGATCGTGCCCTATGGGGTAAGATCCTCGCCGACCTCCCGAAGGGCTGTCCTGAGAGCAGCGTGCAGACGACGGGCGGTTTCGGGGGACAGGTGAGCAACGAGGCCGGATCCGGGGCTTCCGACCTCCTCCACGGTCAGCTCGACTCGAAGGTCGCCGCACTCGTCGCAGTCGTCGAGGACGGCGACGGCCCAGGCGAGCTGCGCCCGCTCGGGGTCATCGGCAGGGTGATCGTCACGGCCGTAGTCGGCAAGCTTCTTCACGTACGGAGTGAAGCATGTTGTCACAGCGGCTGCGTACGCTCGCTGGAGGATGACGAACCTGGACAGAACAGAGGCGGTGGGCGGCGCTGGCGCGCCGATCCACCGGTACACGCCGAGGCGGGACGTGAGCGGCGTGCCGCCCCAGGGCGGCTACGTGGCCAAGCGGTGCCCCCTGAGGGTGCAGTTCGACCTCATCCCGCCGGCGGAGGCGCCACTGCCGGCGTCGGTGATGGGTCGGGCCCGCATGGACGAGGGGAACGCCTTCGAAGCGGGGGTCTTCGCCGAGCTGCTCGAGGCCCACCATGGCGCGCTGCACCTCGGCGACATCGTGGGCGAGGACGAGCGCCTCGCCGCCACCGTGGCGGCCATGGCCGACGGCGTCGAGCTGATCCTCGGCGGCCGCCTCCCCGTTGACGAGGGTGGCCGTCGAACAGGAAATCCCGACGTGCTGGTGCGGGAAGGAACGGGCGCCCACGGCAACGCCGGCTACCTGCCCATCGACGTGAAGCACCACAAGACCCTCGTTCCCCGTGAGCGGCAGAACCAGCCTCCCGCCCTGCTGACGGCCTTTGCCGGTGCCACCCTGGCCGACGCACAGCCCGATGAGGCATGGACCGTGCGGTCGTTGCGGAACGACGCCCTGCAGCTGGCCCACTACCACCGGATGCTCGAAGCGTGTGGCCACGCCGGCGCCGGCGAGCCGCGGGGCGGGATCATCGGTAAGGAGCGGCTCGTCGCCTGGCTCGACCTCGACGCCCTGCGCTTCCGGGCCACGTGGAAGGGCGACGACTCCGAGTCGGCTCTCGAGCGCTACGACTTCGAGTTCGCCTTCCGCCTCGACGTGCTCGCCGCCGCCCTGGCCGGGGACCACATCGTGGAGCCCGTCTACGTGAGTGAATGCGGATTTTGCCCGTGGTACTCGCACTGCGGGCCGCGCCTGGAGGAGAGCGACAGCATCTCCCTCCTGCCGCTGCACGGGTACGTGCAATGGCAGAGCCATCGCCACGCCGGCGTCATGACCCGCCGTGACCTGGCCCGCCTCGACCGGCGAACCGCCCTCCTGCGAGACACCCTGCCGGCGTCGAGCGACATCACCGACCTGGTCGCGCGGGCGGCAGGCGCCGACCCCGGGACTCCGGTGGCGGATCTGGTCGGTGAGGACACCAAGCTGATGGAGGTGCTGCTCGACCACGGGGTGCTGACGGCCGGCGACGTGGTCGCTCTCGACCAACGGGCACTGTCGATGCACAACCGCCTGGTCGGCGGATCGCTGGCGGGAGCCATCGATGTCGCCCGGGTGGCGGCATTCGGCGCCAGCGCCCTCCACCGCCGGCGGGGGGTGGCCGCCGTGGATGTGCCTGGGGCCGACGTGGAGATCGACATCGACATGGAGAACACCCTCGACGGCACGATCTACCTCTGGGGTGCGCTCCTCGACGGCACGTACATCCCCTTCGTGGACTGGGGCCCGCCGAGCGAGCTGCTCGAAGCCCGGCTCTTCGTCCGCTTCTGGGAGTGGATCACCGAGCAGCGCCGGATGGCGCATGACAGCGGTCGTCGCATCGCCTTCTACTGCTGGTCGGCCGGCGCCGAGCGGGGTGCGCTAACGTCGGGCGCGGCGCTGGCCGAGACGCACCTGGGCGCCATCGGGGCCCGGGAGGCCGTGGCCGCCTTCGTCGCCGGTGACGAGTTCGTCGACCTGCTGGCCGTCCTGAAGTCACAGTTGGAGAGCGGCGCCGGCAACGGCCTCAAGACCATCGCGCCCCGGGCCGGCTTCGCCTGGCGGGACGACGAGCCGGCCGGCGAGCTGTCGATGCTGTGGCACCGGACCGCGGTGGCCGGCGCCGGCGCCGGCGCCGGCGACGAAGCCACCGCCGCCCGCCGGCGCCTCCTCGATTACAACGAGGACGACGTGCGGGCTACCGCCGCCGTCCGGCACTGGATGCGTTCCGCCACCTTCCCCGCCCTCGAGGACCTCGACCCGGTCAGTCCCTAGGAACGACTGCGCAGAGACGGGCGCAGGTTGTGGCTATCACGATGCTCCTAAATTCCCGTTCCCCGAGGAGGTCCAAGTGCTATACCGGAAGGACGACTACAAAGGGGGTACGGAATGTTCGTTCAGGTGATCACAGCCAAGGTGGTCGACGCCGAAGGCATGAAGCGGCAGGTGGACCGCTGGGAGAAGGAGATACGCCCCGGCGCCATGGGATTTCTGGGCAGCACCAGCGGTGTGACCGAGGAGGGGCGCATGATCGTGCTGGCCCGCTTCGAGTCCGAGGAAGCGGCCCAGAAGAACAGCGAGCGTCCCGAGCAGGGTGAGTGGTGGGCCGAGACCGAGAAGGCGCTCGAGGAGGTGACCTTCCAGAACAGCGAGGACGTCGTCGTCATGGGCGGCGGTGGATCGAACGACGCCGGCTTCGTCCAGGTCATGCGGGGCCGCATCCTCGACGGAGCCAAGATGAAGGAGATGCAGGCGCGCCTGGCGGAGTTCGAGCAGGCCATGGCCGCTCACCGACCGGACGTGATCGGCGATGTCACCGTCACCCACCCCGACGGCACCTACACCGACGCCATCTACTTCAAGTCGGAGGCCGAGGCCCGGGCCAACGAGAACAAGGACATGCCGCCGGACATGCAGGCCATGTTCAGCGAGTGGATGGCCGCCGCCACCGTCGACGAGTACCTCGACCTCAAGGAACCCCGCCTGCTCTGATCTGGCCGGCGGTGGCCACGCCGCTCCAGCGGGCCAGCTCGGCCGGCAGGTCCAGGTGGTCTATGGGTGCGCTGTTCTCGTACTCGCCCCATTCCTCGCGGGGCAGCATCCACATGACCTCGAACTCGTTGCCGTCGGGGTCCACTCCGTAGACGCTCTTGGTCGCTCCGTGGCTTGATTCACCCGTATAGGCGCCGGCCTCGATCAGCACCTGCCGGGCCTCGTCGAGTTCGTCGACGGTGTCGAGCTGCCACGCCAGGTGGTACAGCCCGATGGCGCCGCGGCGCTTGGGGGCCGGGTCGGCACCGGTGCCGACGCCGAAGAGGCCCAGATCGTGGTGGTTGCCCGACCGCGGCAGACGCAGGAAGGCGGCGTTGGCCCGGGGCTCGCGGGCCACGACCTCCATGCCGAAGACGGTGGTGTAGAAGCCGAGGGCGCGGTCCAGGTCGGCCACGAACAGCACGGCGTGGTTCAGGCGGACGGGGGAGAAGGCCATGGCCATGGCTCCAGGCTAGGCACCGGCGGGGGCCCAGGAGGGATCGACCGGAGCCTTGACCCTCAACCGCTCTGTCGTCGGGATGGCCGCCGCCTAGTCGCCGGCGCGTTCCGTATCAGGCAGGCGTGGGTAGGGCTGGTGGCGTGAGTGACGACCGCGGGACCATCCTCGTTGACATCGACGGCACGCTCGTCGACACCAACTACTTCCATGCCGTCGCTTGGTGGCGGGCGTTCAGGGACATCGGCGAACTGGTCGCCATGAGCAAGATCCACCCGCTCATCGGCATGGGATCGGACCAGCTCGTACACCGCCTCATAGGGCGGGAGAGCAAGGAGGCCAGCGACGCCCACTCCCGGCGCTACGAGCCGTTCAAGAAGGAGATCACCGCCTTCCCCAAGGCAGCGGAGCTGCTGATCGAGCTGGCCCGGCGGGGGGCACGCGTCGTACTGGCCACGTCCTCGGACGAGGAGGACCTGAAGCGGCTGCGTGAGGCTGTGGGCGCCGACGATGCCATCGCCGACGCCATCTCCAAAGGAGACGTGGAGCACAGCAAGCCGTCGCCCGACATCTTCGAGGCCGCTCTGGAGCGCTTCGAGGTCGATCCGGCCCGGGCCCTCGTCATAGGCGACACACCCTGGGACGTCGAGGCCGCCGGGAAGCTGGGCCTGAAGACCGTTTGTGTTCTCACCGGCGGCGCCACCCGTGAGCAGCTGGAGGAAGCGGGGGCGGTGGGCGTCTACGAGGACGTGGCCGAGCTACTGGCCAACCTGGACGTGAGCCCTGTGAGCAAGGTGCTCGACGGCTGAGCCCACTCCTCAGCCACAACTCCTCAGGGTAAAAAGAGGTCCAACAGGTTCTGTATGGCCGGTCGAGCTGCTCGACGACCACCACCTCCCGGGCCGCCCGGGCGAGGTAGCAGGCGGCCACGAGGCCGTTGTGACCGGCGCCCACCACCACGATCGGCCCGGTCACCGCCAATGTCTACCGCCGGCGCCGATGACTCACCGCTGTCCGGCGGCGGCGGCGGGGCCCGCACGTAGGCTCCCACCGATCGAAGTTCCCGATCCGGGAACACGGCAAGGAGGAGGCGACAGATGGCGCAGCGCAGGGCGAGTGCAACCTGGCAGGGTGATCTGTTCGAGGGCGGCGGAGTGGTGTCGGCGCTCAGCAGCGGGCTGTTCACCGACGCCGGCGTGACGTGGGCGGCCAGGACCGAGGACTCGGGCGGCCGCACGAGCCCCGAGGAGCTGATCGCGGCCGCCCACGCGGCGTGCTTCTGCATGGCTCTTTCCAACGAGCTGTCCAGCCGTGGCCACGTGCCGTCGAAGCTTCAGGTAGAGGCGATCTGCACCTTCGAGGGCGGCAAGGTGACGATGATGGCCCTCGACGTCAGCGCCACCGTTCCCGGCGCCGATGAGGCCGCTTTCCGTGAAGGCCTCGAAGCCGCCGAGGGCTCCTGCCCGGTGTCCAACGCCCTGCGCAACAACGTCCCCATCACGGTGGACGGGCGCCTCGTCTGACGCGTTAGCGTCGGGGCCATGGTGATCAACCAGCCGAGTCACGATGAGGTCGTGGAGGCGACGGAGGCCACCGAGGCCACCATGCGCCCCCAGACCGTGCCAGTGAACGTCCACGAAGCTCCCGAGGCGCTGGTGGTGGTGGCGCCCCTCCCGGCGGTGGCCGCCGAGGACGTCACCATCGAACTACGCCCGGGCAAGCTGCGGTTCTGGGCCGGCCTCCGTAGCTCAGGGCCCCGGGAGTACCTGATCCACGAGTGGGAGTACGGCGGCTACGAGCGGGAGATCGACCTGCCCGACGGCTACGGCGGCGGCGTCGAGGCCTCCTTGGCCAAAGGACAGCTGGCCATCCGTGTCCTGAAGGGCGCCGCCACCGAGCTACGCACCATCAAACCGACAGGGAGCTGACCGGGTACCTCCTGTCAAACCGGGCCGACCCGCGGCCGGCGCGCCGGTCAGAATGCGAGCCAGCTGCGGTCGGCCAGGCTGCCCAGGTCGCTGGCCAGCAGGCCGCCGTCGGACACCGTGAGAACCGAGTCGCCCACCACCAGCGAGCGCCGGATGGGCGTGTCGCCACGGTGGCGGATACGGCCCAGCTCCTTGACCTCTCGTTCGTTCACGGTGAAACCGACGGCGCCCACGAACTGCTGGCGTAGCTCGGGGGCCTTCGATCCCAGTCCCGGATCCGACGGCCTCCCCTCCTGGATGATCACGTCGCTGTCGCCGTAGGACTGGACGGGCAGCAGGGTCAGGCCCGTCTTGGCCCAGTAGAGGAAGGCCCGGTGGTCGAACTCGGCTTCGGAGTTGGCCCGGGGGAGCACGGTATGGGCGAGGCGCTTGGGGGACGCGGGGTCGGATACGTCGAACAGCGAGATCTGGGTGCCGAGGGTGCGGCCCTCGTCGGTGGCGTCCTGGCCAACGCCGATGAGGCGGTGCTCCGCCACCGGGTGAAGGTAGGCGGAGTAGCCGGGGATCTTCAGCTCGCCCCTGACCGCCGGCTTGGTGGGGTCGTCCAGATCGATTACGTAGAGCGGGTCGGTCTGGCGGAAGGTGACGACGTAGGCCCGGTCGCCGAGGAACCGCACGGCGTGGATGCGCTCGCCCTTGCCCAGGCCGGCCACCGACCCGATGGTGTCGAGAGTGTCGCCCTTCTGGCGCAGCACGACGACCCGGCTCTCCGAGGCGCCGGCCTCGTCCCGGCCCTGGGTGATGCCGTCGGTGGTGGTGGCCACCCTCAGGTCACCCGACAGCTCCGACATGGAGAACTGGTTGAGAAGACGGCCGGGAACGGTTCCCGATGCCAGGTAGCTCGTTCGCACCTTGTCGGTGATGGCGAACTTGTGGATGTCCGAGGTGCCGGGGTCCGGGGCGATGCTCGGGCGGACCCGATCCTCCCGGGCGCTGCCGCCACTGCCGCCACCACCACCGCTGTCCTGCAGCGGCATCGGGCCAGTCCAGCGGCTGGTGGTGACATAGAGGTTGTCGGTGCTGGCGTATACGTGCTCGCCGGCGCCCAGCACGGTGGCCGCCGGCCCGGGCCGGGGATCCTTGGCGTCGACGGTGAGCACCGACACCATGCCGAGACCGCTGAAATCCTTGGGCCGGGCCACCTCGTTGCATCCCACGAGCTGTCCCGACGCCGCCGCCTCGGCCCGCCCCGGCTCGCCGTAGGTGTAGGTCGGCAGCCAGTCCTGCACCGTGCTTTTGGCCACGACGGCCCTGTTGGCGTCGGCGGCCCGGTTCACGCTCTCCTGGCCGGCCTGCGGATAGGTGAACCCGAGCCGGGGCCCGCCCGACCGCAGGACCAGCCGGGCCACGCCGTCTACCATTCGAGCCGTCACCAGTGAGCCGTCCATCTTCACCTCGGCGACCACCTTGGGGTTGTCGAGCTGGGCGATGTCGACCACCGTCACCTGGGCCCGGCCGGGCTCGGGAACAGGGGCGATCATCGACGACGAGATGTCGTCCCCCGCATCCGGCACCGGCGTGGGCTTCTGGGGTGTGTTCTCGGGCTCGGCGGCGTGGAGCACGAGGACCCGGTCGCCGTCGAGGAACAGCTCGGGCTGCGGGTGCTGCTGGGTGATGGCCAGCGTGGCCGCCACCCTCGGGCGCTCCCCGGTCAGGTCGACGATGCGCAGCCGCCCGCCGGCCATGGTGACGAGGCGCTTGCCGTCGGTCTTCACCAGGTCGGGCTCGTCGACTCCCTCTTCCTGCACGTTGGTCCCCGAGTAGTCGACGCCGGCCTTCATGTCGCCCGCCGCCTCCGCCGGCGGTGCGCTCTCCTGGGCCTGGGCCGCACTACCGGCCACCGCTCGGCCGTCGTCGGTGGTCGCCAGGGGCATGGGACCGCCGAAGTCACCCATGTCTCCCGCGCCGCCGCCACTCAACCCGTACGGGCCGACCAGCTTGGCCCCCTCGGTGCGCAGGTACTCCTGCAGGTCCTCGCACCTGGAGAACGGCGTGAGCGCGCTGGCCAGCTGGAACGTCGTCCCCCGCCGGCGCTCCGGGTCCTTGGCCACGTCGTCGCCGTCACTGCACGCGCCACCGGCCACGGCCAGCGCGGCCAGCACGGCCATTCCCCGACGATTCCTGCGTGCCCTCTTGCTGACCCGTGCGTTCATGTTCCTTTGACGCCGCCGGCGGCCCCTCCGGTTCCCGCGCCGGCAAGGGGCCGGCGCCGCCGGCTCAGTCGTCGGAGGAGAGGGCGTCCTTGTCGAGCAGGCCGTTGGCCGCGGCCAGGGCCGTGGCCGTGCGGACCGCCTCCTCGTAGACGACGGCCAGATGGCGCTGGACGGCGGCGGGGTTGGGGGCCATGGGCGGGTCGCCCAACGAGCGGGGGACGGCGTCGGCGTCGCGGGTGGGGCGGATCGGCTGGACGGTGGCCGGCGCCGGATCGGCCTTGCCCCAGAAGGCGTCGGCAGGGGAGAGCTGCTTGGCCGGCCGGCGGCGCCTGCTCATGCCGCCGTCTCCTCGGAGCCGGCGTCATCGGCGCGGGCTCCGGGCGGCTCGGCCGTCTCGGCGACCAGGGCGTCGGGACGAAGGCCTAGAGCGGCCCGCAGCTGCTCGGGGCCGAGGTCGCCCAGGGAGCTGCTGGCCGGCAGGGCCAGGTCGGCGATGATCCGCTTGCCGGCCACCACCTCCTCCACCCGCTCGTCCACCGTTCCCGGGCACACGAGGCGGTGGCTGATGACGGTCTTGTCCTGGCCGATGCGCCACGCCCGGTCACGGGCCTGGTCCTCCACCGCCGGGTTCCACCAACGGTCGTAAAGAACGACATGGTTGGCCGTGGTGAGGTTGAGCCCGGACCCGCCGGCCTTGATGGAAAGGACGAGTGCCCCCGCCCCCGAGCCCTCCTGGAACTCGCGGATCAGGCGGTCCCGCACCGTGCGCGTCAAACCCCCGTGGTAGCAGGCGATGGGCATCCCGGTGCGCGAGCTCAGGTGGTCGGCCAGGCGCTCGCCCCAGCGGGCGAAGTGGGTGAAGACGAGAACCCGCTCGCCGGCGGCGAAGATGGCCTCGACCAGCTCCTCGAGCCGGGTGAGCTTGCCCGAACGCCCCTCGAGGGGGCCGGTGTCGTCGGTGAGGTAGGCGGCGGGGTGGTCGCAGATCTGCTTGAGGGCGGTGATGGCGGCCAGCACCTGGCCCTTGCGGGCGTCGGGCTCGCCGTCGAGCTGCTCGGCCGAAGTGGGCACCAGGCGGTCGAGCACGGCCTGGTAGAGGCCGATCTGCTCGGGCGTCATGCCGCAGTGGTCCATCTCGTCGATCTTGTCGGGCAGCTCGGCGGCGATCTCCGGCTCCATCTTGCTGCGGCGGAACACGAGCAGGCCGTTGAGGGCCCGCAGTGCCGCTTCCCCTGCCGCCTTCTGGCCCCCGTCGCTCTTGGACAGCTGGGCCACGAACGCCGGCCTGGGCCCGACCAGACCCGGGTTGGTGAAGTCGAGAATGGCCCACAGGTCGCCGAGGCCGTTCTCGATGGGCGTGCCCGTGAGCGCCAGCCGGCAACGGGCCCGCAGGCGGCGCAGCTGCTGGGCGGTGTCGCTGGCCGGGTTCTTGATCGTCTGCGCCTCGTCGACGACCACGCGCTGCCAGTCGACCGCGGCCAAAGCCTCCACATCGCGGACGGCGGTGGCGTAGGTGGTGACGATGACGTCGGCGTCCCCGGTCATGCCGACGATCTCGTCGGCGCTGGCCCGGGCGGTGCCGTGGTGGACGCGCACCCGCAGCTCCGGCGTGAAGCGCTGGGCCTCGGCCGCCCAGTTGCCGAGCACCGCCGGCGGGGCGACGACCAGCGACGGGCCGTTCCCCCGGGTGGCCAGCAGGTGGGCCAGCACCGTGGGCGTCTTGCCGAGCCCCATGTCCATGGCCAGGCAGCCGCCGAGGCCGCCACGGTCCAGGAACTCGAGCCAGCCCCGGGCCTCGGACTGGTAGTGGCGCAGCTCGCCGTTGAAGCCGTCGGGGGCACCGATGGGCTGGGGCGGGTTGTCGGTGGCGCCCCGCACGAGGTCGACGGCCCAACCTCCGCCGTCGACGGCGACGGTGCCGCCCAGGGCCGTTCCCTCGAGGCCGACGGCCATGCGGATGATGGCCGCGCCTGACAGTTCGGTGGTGGAGGACTGCTCGGCCAGGGCCCGGGCGGCGGCGTCGAGATCGGCCCGCTCCAGCTCGACCCATCGGCCCCGCACCTTCACGAGGGGGCGGGCTTCAGCCGCCAGTTTGGCTATGCCGGCGGCGTCCAGCTCGGCGTCGCCGAACAGCACCGACCACCGCACGTGCGACAGCTGCTGGGCGCCCACCTTGGACGGACCGCCCATGTCGCCGGCCCAGAGCTTCAACTGCGGGCTGGCCCGCCTGGTGGAGATGGCCGGCACCTGCACGTCGAACCCGGCGGCGACGAGGGCATTGCCGGTCCCGGTGAGCAGCTCCCATGCCTCGTCGGTCCCCATTACGACTTGACCGCGGCGGCTGCTCGGCCGGCGCAGGGCGGGCAGGAGCCGCTCGAGGCGGCGCAGCTGGGTCTCCACCTCCTGTGCCCGGGCCCGGCCGGCGGTGGCCAGCGCCCGCTCCACGGGGAGGGGCTGGCGCTCGACACCGGTGGCCTCCACCGTCAGCAGCCAGCCCCCGTCCTTCTCGGGCGCGTCGAGGCGCACGGTGAGGCCGACAGCGCGGTCGGCGGTGACAGGCGTGGCCCAGCGCCGGAGGTCGTCGGCCAGGTCGGCGGCGTGGCGGGCATTGGCGTGGAAGGGCGTGCCGGCGAGACCGGCCAGCACCGCCTCGCACACGTCGCCCCGGCTGCGGGCGACGGACACGGTTGCGGCGGCGACCAGCCTGGCCGCACCGACCCGGCACACGGCGTCGACGGCGGCGGCGAGCAGGGTGCGACAGACCCGTTCCGGGGCGGGGGTGTGATCGAGGGCGGCGACGGCGCCGGGCATGCGCAGCGCCGTGCTGCGGAGGCGGGGGCCGTCGATGACCGCCGGCGCCCACCGCACACTGAACTGGGCGGTGCCGGCGCCGGCGCGTCCGTTAGCCCCGTTGGCGTCGGCGCTCGGCCCATTGGGTCCCTGGGCGTCGGCGCCGCCGCCGCTGCCGGGGTCGACCCGAGCCAGCGTGGGCACCATCCGTCCCTGCGCCACCAGCTCGGTGGCCCAGACGGCAACGTCGCCGAGCCAGCGCACGCTCGGTCCTGCGTCGTGGCCGACCTGGCCGGCGCCCACTCCCACCAGCCAGCCGAGGGCGCCGCTGATGGGGGCGGCCAGCGCCGGCGCTTCGTCGCCGGAGGGGAGCTTGACGTCGTGGTGCGTGGTCCAGTCGATGGCGGCGGCGCCGGCGGCGTCGAGCAGGGCGGCCAGCTCCTCGTCCGCCGCGGGCGGCACGGCCCGGTTGCCGGCCCACACGACCACGCGGCCGTTGGCCCATGACGCCTGCAGCGCCGGCGCCGCCGCCGGTCCGTCGTCGACGGGGCTGTCGTCGACGGAGCGGTACCGGGAGGAGGCGGTTCGGTGGCGGCCGGTGGCGCCGTCGTCCTCGTTGTCGTCGTCTTCGTTGTTGTGGTTGCGGGCCCTGGTGTTGGCGTTGGCGTTGCCGGCGTGGTTGCCGTTGCCGCCCTGTCCGTTCTTGGTTCCACCTGCGAATGCCGGCGGCGCCTCCACGTCCTGTCCCGTGAGTCGCCGGATGGCCGAGGCGAGGCTCTGGCGCTCGCTGGTGATGTCGTTCAGCACCTGGTCCCGCTCCTCGCCGGTGATGCGGCCGGCGGCCACCAACAGCGCCTCATCGGTCTCGCGCAGGAGCCGCCAAAGGCACGTCGCCCACCGATCGGGGGCGGCCTCGAGCGCGGCCAGCTCCTCGGCGGACGCGTATCCACCGGCTTCGGCCGAGACGAGCGTCTCGAAGTTGATGTGGTTCAGTTCGGTCTCCGACTTCTCGCGGCCCAGGGACGTCCGCCGCCACGGGACCGCACCCCGCAAACACCAGCCCGCTCCGACCACCAGAGCCGAGCGCCGTCGACCCGGCGGGGGGACAGCGCCTCCATGGTACATCAGTGGAGGCGTCGGCACGTCATCGGCGGCGGGTGGCGGGTGGCGGGTGGCGGGCGCCCGCGTTCTAAGGTCGGCGGCGGTGGTTGCGCCTGGACCTTCGGTGCTGGGCCGCGGGGTGGTGGTCACGGTGGGCGACGAGGTGCCGCCGGCGTGGGCCGGATGCCCGCTGGTGACGGTGGACGAAGCGGCGCTGGCGGGCCCAGGTGCCGTCGTAACGGAGCTGCACGAGGCATGGGCCGGGCGGCGACCAGTAGTGGTGGTGCTGGGCGTGGACCCGGCACGGTTCCGGTCGCCGGGCTCGTGGACCGACGACCCCTGGGCTCTCGGGCCTGAATTCGAGCCGTGGCTCGACCGCCTGCAGTTCCTCGTGTGGGCCAACACCTACGACGCCCGCGGCAGGGGAGCGCCCATCTGGTGGTGGGGCCGCAAGGCAGAGCGCTCGGGTCTGGGTGCGAAGGCCACACCCGAGGGACCTGCCGACGTCGTGCTGAACGACGGCACGTCGGCATGGATCGACGGGGGCCCGCGGACGGTGGTGGTTGGCGCCGGCCCAGCTGTTGCCATCGTCATCCATGCAGAGTCGGTGGAGCTGGGCCGGCTCACGCCGGTCCCGCCGCCGGCGCCACCGGCCGCCGCCACGGCGGCCCAGCTGGCGCCGGACCAGCTCGCCGCCGTCGCCCACGCCGGCGGGCCCGCCCGGGTCATTGCGCCAGCTGGTTCGGGCAAGACCCGCGTCCTCACGGAGCGCCTGCGCCACCTCATGGTGGACCGGGGCTTCGAGCGGGAGGCCATCCTGGCCGTCGCGTACAACAAGAAGGCGCAGGAGGAGTTGGAGGAGCGCTGCTCGTCGTTCCGGCCCCGGGTCCAGACCCTGAACGCCCTCGGTTACGCCCTCCTGCGCCAGGCCCGTGGTCGGGCGCCCCGGGTGCTGGAGGAGCGGGAGGTCCGCCAGATGCTCGACGGATTGCTGCCCCGCCGGCAGCGCCGGGCCAACACCGATCCCATGGCGCCCTACCTGGAGGGCCTCTCGCTGATCAGGCTCGGCCTCCGGGACCCCGACGAGGTCGAGGAGGAGCGGGACGACGTGCCCGGCCTCGCCGCCGCCTTCGCCCCCTACCGGCGCCAGCTGTTGGCCGCCGGCGCCGTCGACTTCGACGATCAGGTCTACGCCGCCATCGAGACGCTGCTTCGCGACGGCGACTTCCGCCGGCGGGCCCAGGACGGATGCCGTCACCTGCTGGTGGACGAGTTCCAGGACCTCACGCCGGCCCACGTCCTCCTCCTGCGCCTGCTCGCCATGCCCGGCCTCGACGTCTTCGGCGTGGGCGACGACGACCAGGTCATCTACGGCCATGCCGGCGCCGACCCCGCCTTCCTCGTCCACTTCGCCGACCGGTTCCCCGACGCCGCCGACCACCGCCTGGAGGTCAACTACCGCTGTCCGGTGGCTGTCATCGACGCCGCCCGCCACCTCCTCTCCTACAACCACCTCCGGGTGGTCAAGGAGATCCGCCCCGGACCCGAGTCCGAGGATTCCGCGGAATCGCTCCAGGTCCTCCGCCACGCTCCAGACGCCGGCGCCACCGCCCTGGCCGACGTCGTCAAGGCCTGGCTCGCCGAGCCGGCGGTCAGCCCGGCCCAGATCGCCGTGCTCACGAGGGTGAACTCGTTGCTGTTGGCGCCCCACGTCGCACTGGCTGAGGCCGGGATACCCATCAACTCGGTCCTGCGCCCCCAGGTCCTCGACCGCACCGGGGTAAGGGCCGCCCTCGCCTACCTGCGCATCGGTGCCGATCCGGGGCGGGTGAGTGGCGCCGACGTCATCGAGATCTACCGCCGGCCCTCCCGCGGCTTCCCCCAGTGGTTCACCAAGTGGCTGCGGGGCTACTCCAGCCTGGAGGCGCTCCGCCGCATCGGCGACAAGATCGACGACGACAAGGTGGCGGCCAAGGTCGACGACCTCGTGGACGACCTCGAGTTGGTGGCAAGAGCCGTTCAGGGCGGCACGACCCGTCACGCCCTCACCGTCATCAAGGACCGGGTCGGCCTCGGCGGCGCCATGGGCCTGCTCGACGGCACCGCCACCGGCGAGGGCGGCTCCAGTCACCTCGACGACCTGGAGGCGCTGGAGCAGGTCGCCGCGCTCCACCCCGACCCGTCCAGCTTCGAGCCGTGGCTTCGAGCCGTGTTCCACCGGGAAGCCGAACCCGGCGGCGTCACCCTGTCGACGGTGCACCGGGTCAAGGGGATGGAGTGGGACCACGTCGCCGTGTTCGGCGTGACCGGCGGCATCGTCCCCCACCGCCTCGCCCTCGACGAGGAGGAGGAGCGCCGGGTCCTGCACGTCGCCATCACCCGCGGCCGCCACCGCGTGGCCGTACTGGCCGATCAGTCCCGCCCCTCACTCTTCCTCGACGAGATGGCCGGCGTCGCCCCCCATCGCCCCAAAGGCTGGCCGGTACCCGCCCGTGCCGGCGTGGGAGCGGCCGACACCGAGGATCTTGCCCGTTTGGGCATTTAGCCGTTGGCGCGGCGTTGGCCCCGTCCGTAGCTGGACGAGGACGACGACGCTGCGGACGAGCCGGCACGCCGGCCGCCACTCCCGCCGGGGCGGCCACTGCTGCGACCGCCGTTCCAGCCACCGGTGCCGCCGGCACCTCGGCCAGCCGGCGTGCCGCGGCCACGGGAACCCCTCGAACGAGGAGCGCCACCACCACCACCACCGCCACGACGAGGAGTGCCACCGCCACTGCGCTGGGAACCACCGCCACCACCACCGCCGCCGCCGGTCGTGGCGACCGGACGGGCCAGATGGCGGTCGTCGCCCAGACCGTCGTGGTCAGGCGCATCAATGCCGGTGGGCAGCGCCAGCCTTGCCTGCAGCTTGCGCACGTCGGCTACCTGCTCACGTCCCACCAGAGACAACACGGTCCCAGAGGCGCCGGCCCGGCCGGTGCGCCCGGACCGGTGCAGGTAGTCCTTCTCGTCCGCCGGCGGGTCGAAGTGCACCACACACGCCACGCCGTCGACATGGATGCCACGAGCGGCGATGTCGGTGGCCACCAGTGCCTGAACCCGCCCCGAGGCGAAGGAGGCCAGTGCCCGCTCCCGCTGGTTCTGCGAGCGGTCGCCGTGGATGGCCGCCGCGCTGACGCCTGCCCGCCCGAGCTGAGTCGCCAGGCGGTCGGCCCCGTGCTTGGTCCGGCAGAAGACCATGGTGGGCCATTCGGCCTTCACCACCCTTGCCGTCAAGGCCACACGATCTTCCCGCTCGGCCTGCCAGAAGACGTGGCGGCTCTGAGCCGCATCCTCCTCCGCCGCCAGCTCATGGGTGACGGGGTCCTTCTGGTAATGCCGGATCAGCACGTCGACGTCGCCGTCGAGGGTGGCGGAGAACAGCAGGGTCTGGCGGTCGGGGCGCACCTGGTCGAGCAGGCGGCGCACCTCGGGCAAAAAGCCCATGTCGGCCATGCGGTCGGCCTCGTCGAGCACGACCATGTCGACATCGCTGAGCTTGCACTCACCCCGGTTGACGAGGTCGGCCAGCCGCCCGGGGCAGGCCACGGCGATGTCGACGCCCTTGCGCAGGGCGTTTAGCTGGGCGCCGAACCCGACGCCGCCGTAGAAGGTGGCGACGCTGCGCCCCCTCGGCCCGGCGAGAAGGCTCAGCTCCTTGTGGACCTGGGCGGCCAGCTCACGGGTGGGCACCAGCACCAGGGCGCGGGGCCGGCGGGGCTTGGCCCGGCCTTGGCGCTGG
Source organism: Acidimicrobiales bacterium (assembly GCA_035525365.1). Lineage (GTDB taxonomy): Bacteria > Actinomycetota > Acidimicrobiia > Acidimicrobiales. The sequence continues at coordinate 19,058 of DATLEK010000080.1, read as the reverse complement.
ACCAGCGGGATGCCGAAGGCGAGGGTCTTGCCCGACCCGGTGGGGGCCTTGCCGCACACGTCGCGGCCGGCGAGGGCGTCGGGCAGGGTGGCGGCCTGGATGGGGAACGGCTCGGTGATCTTGCGCCGGGCAAGCCGCTCGACAGCTTCGGCGGGCACGCCGAGTGCGGCGAACGTGGTGGTGGTCGACGCCGGCACGGCGAGCGTGGCCGGCAACGCAGGAAAGGTGGATGAGGCAGTCACTGGAAATGGAGCTCCTGAAGATCCGCGGCGAAGAACCGCGGGGGACGGCGGGCGTGATGAACCCGGTGGGCAGGCTCTCGCCGGCACGGTGCCGGCGGTGAGCATGGCCGCAAACCGAGAACATCTCGGGGCACGACCCGTCGGAGGAGCGACTAAGCGATCCGACGATCACCCGGCAGTTGCACCGGGCAATGAACCGCCCACTGTAGCAGGGAGGCGCCGCGGCCGGGAATGTGTCCTACACTGGTGGAGACGAGGAGTCAGTGGGACTTGCTCGCAGTGAACAGTTAGGAAGTGCATTGGCAACAGGAACAGTGAAGTTCTTCAATTCGGAGAAGGGCTTCGGCTTCATCTCACGTGAGCAGGGCGACGATGTCTTCGTCCACTACTCGAACATTCAAGGCAGCGGCTACAAGTCGCTGGAAGAGGGCCAGCACGTCGAGTTCGACGTGGCCCCCGGTCGCAAGGGCGAGGAAGCCCAGAACGTCCGCCCCATCTGAAACTCCGTGTCACGCAGAGCCGCCGGCGCACTAGTGCCGGCGGCTCTGTCGTGCCCCACGATCTGATCGAAAGAGGTCTCTGAATGGCTGCGCAGCGAACGAGCTTCGACAAGCTTCAGCGCGACCGTGCCAAGAAGGCCAAGGCCGCGGCCAAGCGGGACAAGCGCATCAACGGCGTTCCTGAGGGCGACATCGACACCGACGCCGGGCTCGAAGGCGAGCCTGCCTCGACTCATTACTCACCGAACCTCACCCACGAGGAGATCCTCCAGCGCATCGAGGAGATCCACCAGCACTTCGACGCCGGCACCATGAGCTACGACGAGTTCGAGGAGCGCAAGGCCGAGCTGTTCGGCCGCCTCACCGTCGACTGAAGCCCCACGCCGGCCGCGGCCAGCAGGAGCACGCCGCCAACGACGTAGACGGCCCGGATGCCGACGGCCTCGGCCAGCAGCCCCCCGAGTCCGAGCGAAACGAGGCGCGCCGCGTTCCAGGTGACGTCGTAGAAGGCGAAGGCCCGGCCCCGGACGGCCGAGGGCACCGCCGTCTGCAGGGTGGACTGGTAGGCGACCATTCCGGTTGACGTGCCCACGCCGTAGAGGAGCAGGGCGCCGCCGGCCACTACGGGGCTGGCCACGGCGGCAAGCAGCAGGTCGACCCCTCCCCGTAGGGCGTACGGCCCGAACAGCCAGCCGGCATGGCCGGGGCGGATGTGCCGGCGCAGCAGTAGGGGACCGCCGGCCGCGCCCAGCCCGATGGCCCCGAGCAGGGCGCCGAACCCCGATGGGCCGACGTCGAGCCAGTCGCCGGCCAGGACGACCAGCAACCCGACGCCGAAGGCGGCTATGACCAGGCCGGCGGTGGGCGCCAGCAGGATCTGGGCGACCACGGCGACGCTCCACAGGCCGGCGTTGGCCTCCACCAACTCGTCCGCCTCCACCGTCTCGGGCACCAGAGACGAGGCCGCCGGGTTGAACAGCAGCGAGCCCGTCGAGAGCCCGAAGGCCACCCCGTAGGCCAGCCCCACCGACCCGTGCGACAGCGCCAGCACCCCCGCCAGCACCGCCCGCCCGACATCGGCGACCACCATGACGTTGCGCTTCGGCCAGCGGTCGACCACCAGCCCCCCACCGGCCCCAGCAGCAGGAACGGAGCTATCTCGAACGCCACCGTCCCCGCCACCCCGGCCCCGGAGCCAGTGAGGCGGAACACCAGCACCACCAGCGCCACCGTGTTGAACGCATCGCCCGCCCGGGACACGGCGTGGGCGGCGAACAGCCGGGCGAAGGCCGGCCGGCGCCTCAGGAGGGCGATCACCGCCCCCCATTCTCGCCGCAAAGAAATTCCAAGAATCTTGGAGTTCTTTATCGAAGCTTGAAGTTGTGCTGCCATAGTGGCAATTGGCTAGCCCCAACGGACTAGTGACATCCCGTTTGATCGACAACAGAGCACAAGGAGAAGACATGAAGGGTACCAAGAGGGGCGCCGGTCTGGTCGCCGCAGCGGCAGCCGTCCTGATCCTCGGAGCGGCCAGCATGGCGTGGGCGTGCACGACTCAGGCTTATGTCGGCCGGATCGACCCCGGCTCTGGGGCGCCAGGGTCCCGTGCCACCGTGACGGCCTCGCAGTTCAACCCCGGTCCCGTCGAGATCCGCTGGAACGGCACCGGTGGACGGCTGCTCGCCACCGCAAACGGCCCGGACTTCTCGGTGGAGATCACCATTCCGCCGGCGACGCCGAACACCTACTCCGTCGTCGCCGTTCAGCGGAGCGGCAGCGTCATCCTCGGCAAGGCAGCTGTGCCGTTCGAGGTAACTCCTGCGAGCGCCGCTGAGAGTGGTGGCTACCAGTCCGGCTCGAGCGGGGACACGTCTTCCACCGGACAGACGGCCTCGGCCCGCACGGCGGGCGGGTCAGGGTCGACCGGCACCTCTGGAAGTGACGCCGGCACTGCCCCTGCTTCATCGGGGACCGTCGGCAATGGTGGCGCCGCCTTCCCCGGGGAGCCCGGTGGAAACGGTAGCGCCGCCGTCCCCGGCGAGCCTGACAGCGTTGGCGCCCCCGCCGCGGCGTCAGGAGCGACGGGGCGACGGGCTGATGCGGTGCCCGCGGCTGCTTCCTCGGCGGTAGCCTCCTCGAGGGGAGCCAATGCGGCCTCCGTGCCTGCTGCGTCTGGCCTGTCGGCGCCCCAGCCCGATTCGCCTTCAGCCGCCCCCGTCAGGGATGACGACCGCATACCCGTCTCGAAAGCCACGGCGGCGGGTGACTTGTGGAGCGGCTTCGATGGCAGTGCGGCGACAGTCGGCCCGAGCCTCGTTGATGCTCCCGGCTCCAACCCCGGCGTCTCACCGCAGGCGGTGGCCGGACTGTTCAGCGCTGCTCTGGTTGCCCTCTTTGCCCTCTTCGCCGGCTTCGCCCTGGCAGAAGCCGGCCGCCGCCGAGCGGCCGTCGTCAGCACCAGCCGCCAGGGATAACCGAGTCGCCCCAGAGCAATATTCGAGCCATCCCCTCGGTTGAGCCGTCGTCGGATCAGCCGAGGGGATGGTGCTGTGCCGGATGCCAGTCAACCCTAACCGGCTGTGTGAGTAGTTCGTTCAGACACACCACACGACGAAGATGAAAGAACGGATGATGAGGCAGGGTCGTAGGCTCAACGGTGGTGTCCGGCATGTCGCCGTCGTGGTAGCGGCATTGCTCGTGTTGGCCGGGGTGCATGTCGTTGCCGGGCCGGGCCTCGCCCGCGCCGCTGGTTCGTGGAGCGTGACGACCACGCTCAGCACCTCCCGCTCGGCGCACACCGCCACAGTGCTGTCGGGGCCGGCATGCGCGGCAGCCTCTCCGCCGACATGCGGCAAGATATTGATCGCCGGCGGCGGCACCGCGACAGCGGAGCTGTACGACCCAATGACCCGGACGACCAGCCCGACCGGCTCGATGAGCGCTGTCAGGTCCCGGCACACGGGCACGCTGCTCGGCGACGGGCGGGTGCTGGTGGTGGCCGGCGTCGACGGGAACTTGGACCCCTTGGCCACCGCCGAGCTGTACGACCCTCGGTTTGGTCAGTGGACGCAGGCGCCGTCCCTCTCGACAGCACGCCACGCCCACACGACCACGCTGCTCAAGGATGGACGGGTGTTGGTCGCGGGCGGCTTCTCCGGGCCCGGTCAGTGCTACGAGAGAGAAGAAACATGCCCGCAGCTCCTCACCTCGTCGGAGCTGTACACCCCGGCGAGCGGGAACAACGCGTCTGGCGGGGGCTGGACGACCGGGCCCGACATGAGATACGAGCAAGCGCAGCACACGGCAACGCTCCTCGACGGGCCCGCCTGCCGGTCATCGAGCCCCCCTGTGTATTGCGGACAGGCCCTCCTCGTCGGCGGGACCGTCCGACGCGGGACGAGCGTCGATCGGGCCCAGCTCTATCACCCTGGGCCCGCTGGGAGCACGGGCGCCTGGGTGCCCACCGATCCACCGATCCACAACAGGCGTGCCCATACCGCAACGTTGCTCGAGGACGGCCGAGTGCTCGCCGCGGGAGGCGATAACTGCGGCACGAGCCCTGTCGGTCGCACGATCGCGACGCTCCAGGGGAGCTTCAGCAGTCCGTGTGGGACGACGGCCTCCGCTGAGCTGTACCAACCCGAGACGGGCACGTGGACCCCCGCAGCGTCGTTCACGACGGACAAGCGACGTGAGCACACCGCCACCTTGTTGCCGGGCAGCGGTGGCAAGGTCCTGGTGGCTGCCGGCAAGACGGATGGCGACAGCGCCGAGGGCGAACCGCTCGCCACCGCCGAGCTGTTCGACCCCGAGGCGCCGGGGACTGACGACACCGGGGCACCTGTGCGCGGTGGCTGGGAGCGGACTGACGCTCTCGTGCTTGCACGCGCCGGGCACACGGCGACCGCCCTGCCCTCGGGCAAGGTGCTCGTGGCCGGCGGGGACGCCACCGGTGCTGCCGTCGAGATCTTCGATGCCTCCTTGCAGGTGCGTCCCCCTTCGGTCGTGCGACTCGAGCCACCCACCGGCCCGACATCGGGTGGGAACGCTGTGGTAATCACCGGCGCCGGGTTCAACGAGGTCACGGGGGTCAAGTTCGGAGATGGCGACGCCAGCTACTTCCGCCAGGAGTCCTCGACGCGGATCGTGGCCACCGCGCCTGCCGGCTCTGGGGCGGTGCACGTCACCGTTACAACCCCGGCAGGCACCTCCTCCCCCCACTCCGGTAGCCGCTTCACGTACCACGAGCCGAACGGCACGTGGGCCGCCACCGGGGCGATGTCGGCCCCCCGTGCCGGGCACACAGCGACGCCACTGAACGACGCCGCTGGCACGGTGCTCATCGTCGGAGGTGCCAGCAAGACGGCGGAGCTGTACGCCCCCGCGTCCGGGCGGTTCCAGAAGGCACGCGGGGAGATGAAGGTGGCGAGGTCGGACCACACTGCCACGCTCCTCTCTGACGGAAACGTGCTGGTCGCCGGCGGCGGCACCAAGATGGCGGAGCTCTACGACCCTCTTACGCAGACGTGGAGCGACGCCGGCGAGATGAAGGCATCCCGCAACGGCCACACGGCCACGATCCTCCCGAGCGGCAACGCTCTTTTCGTAGGCGGCGGTGAAGCCACCGCCGAGCTGTACGACCCGTCAAAGCGAAGGTTCGAGCTCGCGCTGCGCCGACCGAACGCCTCCCGCCAGTTCCATACCGCCACAGTCCTTTCCGACAACAAGGTGCTCCTCGTAGGTGGCCCGGACAGGACCGCCGAGCTGTACGACCCATCCGACGGGTCGTTTACCGCAGTGGGCGCCATGGCGGGCGCTCGGTGGCGCCACACCGCGATAGCGCTCCCTGGCGGGAGGGTCCTGGTCGTCGGTGGTGAAGTGCCTAACGGCCCCACCGCGGAGATCTACGAGTCGGGGAGGTGGGCGAAGTCGGACTGGCAGCCCGGCTCGGCTCGCTCCCGCCACACGGCCACGCCGCTCGACGATGGGACGATCCTCCTGGCGGGGGGCTGCAGCATCGCTTCCTCTGAGATTTACGACCCAAACACCGCCGACCCCGTCCCCACCGTCGATATGCTCGTCCCTCGGTCACACCACACGGCCACCAAGCTGGGCGATGGAAGGGTGCTAGTCACCGGCGGTATCGGGGAGGCCGGTAGGCAGGTGGCCTCCGCCGAGGTGTTCGACCCGATGTCGTCGCGGGCCGAGCCGAGCGTCGTGGCGCTCTCGCCCAGCGGCGGGACGACTTCAGGCGGGACCGAGGTGAGGATCACCGGATCTGGTTTCTTCCAGCCGGAAACCACGGTCCGCTTCGGGGAGCTGCCTGCGACGCGGCTGACCGTGGCGTCCGATCGCGAGATCATCGCGGTGGCACCGGCCCATCCCCAGGGTGTCGTCGATGTCACCGTCTCGACATCCCCGCTCCAGACCACTCGAGGCGTACCCTACCTCTACGCCCCCGGCGCCTGGAGCCCGACCGCCTCGCTGAACGACTGTCGACCTGCGAGCGGCGACTGCGCCGGCCGTTCGCTCCACACCGCCACCACCCTGGGAGACGGCAGGGTGCTCCTGACCGGGGGCCTCAACCAGGGGGCGGCCCTCAAGTCTGACCAGGTCTTCGATCCCTCCACGTCGACGTGGGCGCCGGCCGGCTCGATGGCGAACCCCCGATGGGGCCATGCGGCGGCGGCACTCGCGGGAGGCGGCGTCCTCGTTGCCGGCGTGCCGGCCTCGAGTCCGACTGGGGCGGTCGAGAACTTGGGCCGCGATGTCGCCGAAACTTTCGACCCGAACCTGATTGACCCGGCCACGGGCCGCTCGGGGGTATGGTCGACGACTGGTCGTGTTGTCGAGCGCCGGATCGGGCCGACTGCCACTTTGCTCGCTGACGGGAACGTCTTGGTCGCTGGAGGTGGCTCGCCATCGGGCGGTCAATTGGCGACCGCTGAGCTCTACAACCCGACGACCCGGACGTGGCAAGCGACCAAAGGCACAATGGCGCAGCAGCAGCGGGCTCCCCACACCGCGACTCGTCTAGAGAATGGCAAGGTCCTGCTGGTCGGCGGGGCGGGCCCCCAGGCGGCGAGGACAGAGCTCTACGACCCGTCCACGCAGACTTTCAGCGATGCCGGCAACCTCAAGACGCCCCGTATTCTGCACACCGCCACCCGCCTCGACGGCCCGGCGTGCCGTACCCTGCCCCGGCCCGCGTTCTGCGGCAAGGTTATGGTCGCGGGCGGTTTCAGAGGCGGGTTATCACTCATGTCCGCCGAGTTGTACGACCCGACCGAGCCGGATCTGGCCAAGCGCTGGACCACCGCGGGCCAACTGCTCGAGGTCCGACGAGACCACACGGCGGCCCTGCTGCCCGACGGGACAGTGCTCGTCGTCGGCGGACACGTCGCCGATGGGAGGCTTGCGAGTTCGGCGGAGATTTTCGATCCGCGAACTGGGGAGTGGAACAAGACGAGCCCGATGGCGACGAGCCGGGTGCGGCACACCGCGATCGCGCTCCAAGAGGGCAACTGCGGCCTGTGCGGGAGCGTCCTAGTCACTGGCGGGGACCAGACGAATCCGAATCTAACAGTGCCGTCCGCGGAGGTGTATTCGTTGGCGCCAAAGGTGACCAGCATCTCGGTCAACGAGGGACCGAGTGCCGGGGGAACCTCCGTGGTCATCACCGGAACTGCGCTCAACGGTGCCACCGGGGTGAATTTCGGTGAAGTGCCGGCAACCAGCTTTACCGTTGACTCAGCGACGCAGATCACTGCCGTTACGCCGCCGCACCAGGCGGGGACGGTGGAGGTGGTTGTCACGACTCCGGGCGGTAGCTCCTTGGCCAATCCGCCACGGCCCAACGAGTTCACCTTCATCTCCTCCGGCGTACCGGGCAAGATCACCGACCTGGCGGCGAAGGTTCATTCCGAGGCGGCCGTCGAATTGTCGTGGACCACTGCCGGAAGCGACGGTATCTTCGGACCGCCTGCCACTCGCTACGTGGTCAAGGAATCCACCTCTCCAATTACCAACGAGGACGAGTTCAACGCTGCCACCGCGGTGTGCGAGGGCGGATGCTCCTTCCCCGCCGCGAGCCTCGGCCGGGCCATCACGCTCTCGATCCATGGACTCATCCCCGGCACCGGTTACCACTACGCGGTACGAGCGGTGGGGCCCAATGGCGTTGAGGGACCCCTCTCCAACACCGTGTCTGTCACCACGGCGGGAACGCCACCCGTGCTGGATGCCAACTGCCCGGCCCTGCCCGTGCCGGGTGCCGGCCAGCTCGCCTACCGGAGCGGCTATTCCATGGTCGGCCTACCTGCCGGCACGCGGGTCGATGCCCAGTCGCCGCTGTACAGCTGGTTCGATCTTGGTGCCCGCGGTTCTTACTCAACGCAGCCCGGCAATGAGGCTGTTGCCGAGGGCCGTGGCTACTGGGCATGGTTTTCCTGTCCCCGCCTCGTGAGCCTCGCCGGCGAGGGAACCGACGCCGTGGACCTGCCCCTCGGCGGCTACCGAGCCTCAATGGTCGGAAACCCCTCGGGCACCACGGCAGCCTCTCTATCGGGCCACGACTTCGCCGCCCGATGGGACCCCAATCTCAACGGGGGTGCCGGCGGCTACCACATTTCTGGGTACCGCGAGGAGCAGACCCTGCCGGTCGGGGGCGCGACATGGGTGTTCTCCTACCGCTCGACCACAATCAGCGTCGGCAGGTAGCCATTCGAGTCGCGGCGACCGACCTGGAGGCGCCGATTGTGATCCCTACCTATGCCGGCGGCGTGACGACGCCAGCGCCCCGCCCGCCGCGCCGAGCACGACCAAGCCGGCGCCGCCCGCCACGACCGCTGATGTCGGGACACCGTCGTTGGAGCTGGAGCCGGCCCCTCCATCCGTCTGCGTTGTGCGCTTCGCTGTTGCGCCGTTGCTGCCGACTGTCACCTGGAACGCGGCCCTCGCCGTTCCGATGACCGCGCCGCTGGTCTGGCGAGACAGCGCGATGAGTGTGTAGAGACCCGGATCGCCATTGGGAATCCGCACCGCGACCGAGAACGTCGGTCCGGTGGCCTTCTCGAGCAACGGTCCATCGGTAGCGTTCCAGCGGATCTCCACGGGCACCGGTTCGAAGTTCTCGCCGACGACCGTCACGCGATCGTCGGGAGCACCAGAGGCTCGCGGTTGTACGGACGTGATGATGGGCTGCGGAACGCAGGCCCAGCCGGCGGTGGCGCCGGCCATGCTTGCAGCTACGACGGCACCGACGAGGAGAAGTGAGGTTCGCGGCAATTGTCCAGACGGTTTCGCCACGACGTCAGCCACTCTCCGCGCCGGCACGGAACTCTGAGGTCATGCCCTTCACCGCGTGCGACTTCTCGTCGGGGTCGACGACGAAGCAGATCATGGCGTAGCGCTGACCTGGCGCGAGATCAACCGCAAACGTCCGAGGGTTGATACTCCGTCAGTATCGATGATCAACATAAGGATTCGGTAAAGATATGGAAATAATTCAAAATGCTACTTAAGGTGGTCAAAGGTCTCGTCGGCGCGGCCGGCCGGCAGGCGGATCACGAAGGCGCCGGCCTCGTAGGTGAGGTCGCCACCTTGCGCTCTAGCCAGGCCTCGGGCGATGGGGAGGCCCAGGCCCGAGCCGCCTTTGTTGTCGAGGCTGACGAAGCGATCGAAGGCGTGCTCGGCCATGTCGGGGGCGAGACCGGGGCCGTCGTCGGCCACGCGTACCTCGACTCGCAGCCCGTCTCCGTCGAACACCACGTCGATGCGGCTGGCGGCGTGGCGGCGGGCGTTGTCGAGGAGGTTGGCCAGGATCTCCCGGAGAGCGTTCGGGTCGGACTCAACCTTGTCGGGGATGGACCCTGCGACGCGGACTCGCACAGCCAACTCCCGGGACAAAGCCGATGCGCGCTCCACCTCTTCCTGACAGATGGTGACGATGTCGCAGGGCCCGGGCGCCAGCTTGTAGCCCTCGTCGAGGCGGGCGATCTGGAGGAGGGAGGTGAGCAGACGGGCGGCGCGGGACGTCTCCCGCACCATGCCCGACAACAGGCGCTCGTGGGCACTGGGGGACACGCCCTTGAGCAGGGTGTCGGCCGACGCACGGATGCCGGCGATGGGAGTACGGAGCTGGTGGGCCACGTCGGCGAGGAAGCTGCGCTCCTGGGCCTCGGCCTCACGGGCCCTGTCCAGTTCGGCCTCCAGCCCGTGCAGCGTCTCGTCCAGTTCGGCCTGCATGCGGTGCTCCTCGGTCACGTCCCTGGCCACCGCCGAGTAGCCGGTGACGGCGCCGGCGCTGTCCCGCACGAGCGACACGGTGAGAACGAGTTCCAGGGTTGTGCCGTCCCTGCGCATGGCCACCGTCTCGTGCTCCACCGCCCGCTGCTCACCGAGCCGGCCCAGGACCCCGCGCAGCTCCTCGAAGCGGTCCGGCGTGAACAGCAGGGCCACGCTGGCCCCCAGTGCCTCCTCGGCCGGATATCCGAAAGTCTCTTCGGCGGCCAGGTTCCAGGTGCAGACGGTGTTGTCGAGGTCGGTCCCGATGATGGGCTCGCCGGTGAAGTCGATGAGCGAGCCCATCTGGCAGCGGTCGGGTGGCGGTTCGTCCTCCACGACTTCGTAGGCGAATGCGTTCAAGGTGGGGCGCCGGCCGAGCCCGCTGGTCCAGGCGTCGAGGCCGAGGCTGAACATCCGCCCGTCTGCGTGCCGCCCTGCGACCAGCGCACGCTCACCCTGCACGACGTTGCCGTTCCCCTCCGGCGGCGGGAGCCGGCGCAGCTCCGATGGCAGCGGCCCGGCGAGCAGGGTATGGGTCAGCGGCCGGCCCACGACCTCATCGCGCCGCCAGCCGAAGGTGCGTTCCGCGGCGCCGTTCCATTCGATCACCGCGCCGTCGGCATCGGTGGCCAGGAACGGCGTGGTGGTCGTCTCGACGAGCTGCCTCAGCCTCTCCTCCAACCATCGGCACCGGACCTCCGGATCCTCCGAGCTATGTGCCGTTTCCCGTCGCCAGCCCGCTGAAGTCATCCCTGCAGCCTCGCGCACTCCAGCGGCCTGCAGAGCCATTATGTGTCAAGTGTGCAGGCTGTAGCCCATACCCCGCACCGTGTGCAGAACCGGTGGCCCGTGGCCCTGGAACTTGCGCCGTAACGCGCTCAGATGGACATTCACGACGTTGCTGTCAGGATCGTCGTAGCCCCCGAGATGGGTGAGGAGCTGGCCCCTCGAGAGCACCTGGCCGGGATGGCGGCCCAGCATCGACAACAGGTGGTACTCGGTAGGTGTCACATCGATGAGCTGGCCGGCCTTGACGACGGTGCGGCGGCCCTCGTCCACGATCAGGTCGCCGACCTGCCACACCGCCGACGACAACTTTCCCGCCCGGCGCAGGAGGGCACGGATGCGGGCCAGCACCTCGTCCATGTCGAAGGGCTTAGCCATGTAGTCGTCCCCGCCGGCCTCGAAACCCGCCAGCCGGTCGGCCACGGCGTCGGCGCCGGTCAGGAACAGGATGGGGGCGCTGCTCTTGCCCCGGAGCCGGCGGGCGATCGTGTAGCCGTCGGGGCCGTTCTGGAGGTTCACGTCGAGAATGGCCAGATCGGGCACGAACACCTCGGCTGCTTGTTCCACCCTCTGGCCGTCCTGGTCGGCCCTCACCTCGTAGCCCTCTCTTTCGAGGGCGATTTCCAGGGCGTCACGGATCAACTCGTCGTCCTCGACGACGAGAACGCGGGCCTTCGGGTTGGAGGGCACTAGTGGTCCTGTGTTCCTCTCAGGGGTTGGCTCCGCCGTACTGCATGGATTCCTGAACCTTCTCGCTGCCCAGTATCGGGGACGAAGATAAGGATTCGGTAAAGGGTGGCGGCACCCTCCTCTACAGGGGGGCGAGGATGACCTCGACGCCCGAGTTGCCGTCGGGGGCCAGCTCCTCGAGGACCAGATCGGCGACCGATCCGGCGGCGACCAGGTCGGCTTCGGCCAGCCGCAGGGCGGCCAAGCGTTCGGCATTGTCCCGCACCACCAAACGCTCGACTCCGGCCCGTTGCGAGACCTTGGCTTCGCTCTTGGCCCGGCGGACGTGGCCGAGCACGCCGGCGGCCATCTCCAACACCAGGGGGTCGCCGGCGCCGGCGCCGGCGTCCACCTCTCCGGCCGATGGCCAGGTCGACCGGTGGACCGAGCCCTCCTGCCACCACGACCAGACCTCCTCGGTGACGAAGGGGAGGAAGGGGGCGAACAGCCGGAGCAGGACCGACAGCGAGCGGTGGAGCGAATTGATGGCCGCCCCGGCCGCGGGGCCGCCGCCGTAGGCCCGGTTCTTCACCAGCTCCAGGTAGTCGTTGCAGAAGTCCCAGAAGAAGGATTCGGTGCGCTCCAGGGCCCGGGCGTAGTCGTAGCCCTCGAAGGCGACCGTGGCTTCGTCGACCACGCCGGCCAGGCGGGCGAGTAGGGCCAGGTCGATGGGCGCCGGCGCGCCGGCGACACCATCGGCCGCCGGCAGGCCCAGCACGAACTTCGAGGCGTTCAGCACCTTGGTCGCCAGCTTGCGCCCGTTGCGCATCTGGTCCTCGTCGAAAGCGGTGTCGGTCCCCGGCCGCCCGTTGGAAGCCCAGTAGCGAACGGCATCCGAGCCGTACTGCTCGAGCAGGGGCAGTGGCGTGACCACGTTGCCCTTGGACTTCGACATCTTCTTGCGGTCGGGGTCCAGCACCCAACCGGAGATGGCGGCGTCGGTCCACGGCAGGGACTGGTGCTGCAGCTCCGACCGGATCACCGTCGAGAACAGCCACGTGCGGATGATGTCGTGGGCCTGGGGGCGCAGGTCCATGGGGAAGGTGCGCCCGAACAGGTCGTCGTCGACCGACCACCCGCAGGCGATCTGGGGCGTGAGCGAGGAGGTGGCCCAGGTGTCCATGACGTCGGGCTCGGCGCTGAACCCGCCGGGTTGGTCCCGCTGCTCCTCGGCGTAACCGTCCGGCACATCCGTCGACGGGTCGATCGGCAACGCCGAGTCACCAGGCCGGAGCGGGCGTGAGTAATCGGGCTCGCCGTCCTCGCCCACCGGGTACCACAGCGGGATGGGCACGCCGAAGAACCGCTGGCGGCTGATGAGCCAGTCGGCATTCAGATTGTCCGCCCAGTTCTGGTAGCGGGCCTCCATGTATGCGGGGTGCCAGCGCAGCTCCGAGCCTCGCGACTTCAAGACCTTGATCCGGTCGAGGACGTTGATGAACCACTGGCGGCTGGTGACGATCTCGAGCGGCCGGTCGCCCTTCTCGAAGTACTTCACGGGGTGGGTGACGGGCCGGGGATCGCCCACCATCTCGCCAGATTCCGCCAGCAGCTCGACGACCCGGGCCCGGGCCTGTTTCAGCGTCTTGCCCGCCAGCTCGGCCCACGGCCCGTCAGCGGCCACACCGTCAGGGGGATCGGCCGGCACCCGGCCGTCACGGCCCACCATGGAGCGGACGGGCAGTTTCAGCTCCCGCCACCAGATGACGTCGGTGACGTCGCCGAAGGTGCAGATCATGGCGATGCCCGAACCCTTGTCGGGCTCGGCCAGCTCGTGGGCCAGCACGGGGACCTCGACACCGAACAGCGGCGTGCGGACGGTGGAGCCGAAGCGCCCGGCGAAGCGGGCGTCGTCGGGATGGGCCACCAGAGCCACGCAGGCGGCCAGCAGCTCAGGCCGGGTGGTCTCGATCTCGATGTCGTCGAAGCGAAGGCGGTGGTAGGCGCCGGCTGTCTCCCGGTCCTCCAGCTCGGCCTGGGCCACCGCCGTCTGGAAGTCCACGTCCCAGAGGGTTGGCGCCCAGCGCTGCTCGGCGTGGCCCTGGTCGAGCAGGCGCAGGAACGAGAGCTGGGAGATCCGCCGGGCCTTCTCCCCGATGGTGGTGTAGATCGTGCTCCAGTCCACCGACAGGCCCAGGTGACGGAAGAGCTGCTCGAAGACGCCCTCGTCCTCCTCCGTGCGCTGCTGGCACAGCTCCACGAAGTTGGCCCGCGACACCGGCACCGGTGGCTTGGCGTCAGGCCCGGGCGGGGAGAAGCCCGCCTCGTACGGCAGCGACGGATCGCAGCGCACGCCGTAGGAGTTCTGCACCCGCCGCTCGGTGGGAAGGCCGTTGTCGTCCCAGCCCATCGGGTAGTAGACGGCCTTGCCCCGCATCCGCCAGAAACGGGCGACCGTGTCGGTGTGGGTGTAGGAGAAGACGTGGCCGACGTGGAGCGAGCCACTCACCGTGGGGGGCGGCGTGTCGATCGAGAAGACCTCGCCCCGTTCCGCGCTGCGGTCGAAGCGGTAGGTGCCTGTGTCCTCCCATTGCTGCGCCCATTTGGCTTCGAGCCCGTCGAGGGACGGTTTCTCGGGGACGGCGGGCGGCATGGTCCGGTTACCGTACCCGGGTGCTCCACCTCCACGACACCGCATCAGGGCAAGTCGCCGAGCTGCAGCTGCGCAGGCCGGGTGAGGTCTCGATGTACGTGTGCGGGCCGACGGTCTACGACGACCCCCACCTCGGCCACGGCCGCTTCGCCCTGGTGTGGGACGTGGTGCGCCGCTATCTGGAATGGCGGGGGCTGCAGGTGCGCTTCGTGTCCAACATCACCGACATCGACGACAAGATCATCGAGCGGGCCAAACGCGAGGGACGCTCCGCCGGCGAGGTGGCCGAGCAGTACGAGAACGTCTGGTACGAGTCCATGGACGCCCTTGGCGTGCGCCGCCCCGATGCCGACCCCCACGCCACCGCCTACGTCGAGGAGATGGTCTCGCTGATCTCCGAGCTGGTCGATGCCGGCGTTGCCTACCCGACCTCCGACGGCGTGTACTTCAACTCCGAGCAGGTCCCCGGCTACGGGCTCCTGGCCCGCCAGTCGATCGATTCGCTCCGCGCGGGAGAACGGGTGGAGGTGGTCGAGGAGAAGCGGTCGCCGGTCGACTTTGCCTTGTGGAAGAAGGCCAAGCCAGGTGAGCCCGAGTGGCCCGCACCCTGGGGCGCCGGCCGCCCGGGCTGGCACACCGAGTGCGTGGTGATGGCCTTTGACCTGCTCGGCGAGGACTTCGACCTGCACGGCGGCGGCATCGACCTCGCCTTCCCCCATCACGAGAACGAGCGGGCCCAGGCCTTCGCCCTTGGCCGGCCCTTCGCCCGGCGCTGGGCCCACAGCGGCCACGTTGTGGCGCCGGGCGGCGAGAAGATGTCCAAGTCGCTGGGCAACTACACGAGCCTCACCGACCTGCTGGCCAGGACCGATCCCCGCGCTTACCGCCTGCTCGTGTTGCAGTCCCATTACCGCTCGCCGCTGGAGGTGGGGCCGGCCACCATCGAGCGGGCCGAACGCAGCCTGGCCCGCTTCGACGAGCTGGGCCGGCGGATGGAGTCGACGGCTCCGGCCGAAGGGTCGCGCTCCGAGCCGGACGCCACTGCTCTGGAGCGCTTCGCAGAACTGATGGACGACGACCTGGCCACGCCGGCGGCCATGGCCCTGCTGTTCGACCTCGTGAGCCGGGCCAACGCCGCCCTCGACCGCGGCGACGTCGAGGACGGGCGTTCGGCAGCGGCCGCGGCGATGGAGATCGGCCGAGCCGTCGGGCTGGAACCGGTGCGGGATGCCGGCGATGTCGACGACGAAACGGCCCGCCTCGTGGTCGAACGTGATGCCGCCCGTGCCGCCCGTGACTTCGCCCGGGCTGATGCCCTACGGGGCGAGCTGGAGGCACGGGGTTGGACGGTCAAGGACGGCCCGGTGGGAACCAACATTCACCGGTGACACGGGAGCGGATCGCTGATAGTTTCCGGCCCGGAGAACTTGCAGGAACGATGGCGTTGCAGTCGCGGGAACGTGATTCTCCTCAGCAGCAGCAACAGACACGAAGGAGGATCGTCACGTGGCGACCGGAACAGTCAAATGGTTCAACGCCGAGAAGGGCTATGGGTTCATCTCCCAGAGCGACGGCGCTGATGTGTTCGTTCACTTCAGCGCCATCCAGTCGAACGGCTACCGCAGCCTCGAGGAGGGCCAGCAGGTCGAGTTCGAGGTGCAGGACGGTCCCAAGGGACTGCAGGCGGCCAGCGTCCGGCCTCTGTAGCTGAACGCCGCCACCGGGCGGCGATGGTGATCGAGCCGCCTGGTCAGCGGGCCCGGGCCGATGGGCCCCAGGTGGTGTTGGAACGGATCGACGACCGCCCGCTCACCGGCGGGGCCGGTACCGGCGCTCCCTCGGGCGCGGGGACGCTGATCTCCTGATCGGGCAGAACGGTGCCGCCGGTGGTGACGGTGACGCCGGACTCGGCCACCGGTTCGGGCGAGCAACCCAGGGCGAGGCTGCCCACCTGCAGGCTCGGACAGATGGCCGCCGAGTCACCCAGCGCCAGCACCACGGCGAGGGGACCGGGGAGCCACATGCCCAGCTGGGCCATGGGCTCCACCGCGGGTACCGCAGGGGCATTGGGCGCACTGGGGGTGGTAGGGGCGTTGGGCGCATCGGGGGTACCGAGGTTGCGGGCCCTCATGTCGTCGGTGTCGGGGCTGGCCAGCACGAGGCTGTCCGAGGCGGGTACCACCAGGTCGGCCACGGGATAGTCGGCCAGAGGATCGCCGGCGTCGCCGGCGCCCACCTCGGGCGAGGCCGCGGTCAGTTCGGCAGCGCTGGCCTGCTTGTCGCGGGCGCGTTCCGCCCGCTTGGTGGTGTGGACGGCGTTCACGCTGAGGAGACTGGCGGCGAACAGCGCCACCGAGGCCACGGCCAATGATGCGGTGCCCCCGGCCGTCCCCGCCGCGGCCGCGGCCCCGAGCCCGGCCCCTGCCTTGGCGGCCACGGCGCCGGCGCCGGCACCTGCCGTCTTGGCCGCCCCGGCCCCGGCCCCCGCCTTGACCGCCCCGCCCAGGGCGCCGGCCGCTCCAGCGGTGACCTTTCCGGCCTCCCCGGCTGCCATCCACTTGCCCACCACGGCGGCGGCGAGGAAGGCCGGCACGGGCGGCACGGCCCGGTGCAGCGTCTGGCTCAGATCCTCCAGCTCGCCCACCCGGGCCCGGCAGGCCTCGCACCCGGCCAGGTGCTGGTCGACCTTGGAGATGTCGCGGGGGGGAAGGCCGCCGGCGGCGTAGGCACCGAGGTTGGCGACCGTGGCCCGGCACTCCTTGCGTACCTCGCCCTTGTGAAGATGGGCCTGGAGGAAGCGTTCCCGGAGCCCGGCGCGGGCCCGCACGGCGAGCTGGGCCACCCCGTTGGCCGACACACCCAGCAGCACGGCGACCTCACGGGGCGGCATGTTCTCCACCTCGGTGAGCCACAGCACGGTGCGCCAGCGCTCGGGCAGGGTCCGGAAGGCGGCGGCCACCATGTCGGAGTCGACATCGGCCAGCAGCAGGTCCGAGGGCTCACGGCCGATGGCGGGGGTGTCGAGCACGTCCTCCTTGTCGCTCGGGGTCGTGCGGCCGGCCCGGCGCAGCACGTCGATGGAGGCGTTGCGCACCGACGCCAGAAGGTACGGGCGGAAGTTCTCGCCATTCTGGAGGCGGTTGGGCAGAGCCTGGAAGACCCGGGTGAAGGCGTCGCTGACGGCATCGGCGGCGTCGTGGGGATTGCCGGTTACCGCCTGAGCCACCCGCCAGGCCGCCTGCGAGTGGCGGCGGTACAGCTCCTCGAAGGCCGGGATGTCACCCGCGCCGGCGCGCACCGCCAGGTCGGCGTCGGTCTCGTCCTCCCCGACTCGCCCTTGCGTGGGTCGTCCAGCTTGGCCTCGTTGCCGCATCTCGTGTCCTACCCGACAGAGCCGGCACTGTCCGCACCGACCTCGTTGTCTCCAAGAGTATCGGCTCCTGATCGATCTGACTGAGCGTTCTCTTGCGCGTCCGTCCCAGGGCGGATCCGACCCCGGGACAACTGGGTGGCCGAAGCAGCGCCGTGGCACCGCCTCCGAGACCAGGTTCAGCCGAGGGCGGTGCCTTCAGCGGCGCCATGGGGCCGCCTCCGACACCGGGTTCAGCCGACCGCGGTGCCTCCAGCTACCTTTCCTCCGGTGGCCGGGTTCTCGCTCGAGCTGGACGACGCCCAGCGGGAGATGCAGTCCCGGGCCCACGGGTTCGCAGCGGATGTCATGCGCCCGGTGGCGCCTGAGTGGGACGAGCGGGAGGAGATGCCGTGGCCGGTGGTGGAGGCGGCGGCGGGAGAGGGCCTGTACTCGCTCGACTTCGTGTCCCGGATGTTCGCCGAGCCGACGGGGCTGTCCACGCCGCTGGTCATGGAGGAGTTGGCGTGGGGAGACGCCGGCATCACCCTCGCCCTGATGGGCACCACCCTCGGGGTGACGGCCATCCTCGCCCAGGGGACGGCCGAGCAGGTCGACGAATGGCTCCCGTTGTGCTTCCGGCGTGAGGACGGGGGCGTGGCTGTGGCCGCCTTCGCCGTGTCCGAGGCCGAGGCCGGGTCCGACGTCAGCTCGCTGTCCACCGGCGCCTCCTACGACGAGGCGCGTGACGAGTGGGTCCTCGACGGCACCAAGACGTGGATCAACAACGGAGGCATCGCCGGCGTGCACGTGGTGGTGGCCGCCGTCGACCCGTCCCTCGGCACCCGCGGCCAGGCTTCGTTCGTGGTGCCTCCCGGGTCTGGCGGCCTGTTCCAGGGCCGGAAGTTCAAGAAACTGGGCATCCGTGCCGCCCACACCGCCGAAGTGGTGCTCGACGGGTGCCGGGTGCCGGGGCGCTGCCTGCTCGGGGGCAAGGAGCGCCTGGACGAGCGCCTCGCCCGGGCCCGAGACGGCCAGAGCAGTGGCAGGGGCCAGGCGGCCATGGCCATCTTCGAGGCATCCCGGCCGGCGGTGGGCGCCCAAGCGCTCGGTGTGGCCCGGGCCGCCTACGAGTACTCCCTCGCCTACGCCAAGGAGCGCCGGCAGTTCGGCCGCGCCATCATCGAGAACCAGGCCATCGCCTTCAAGCTGGCCGACATGCGCATGGCCATCGACGCCTCCCGCCTCCTCATCTGGCGCGCCGCCTGGATGGGCAGGACGAAGCGGCCCTTCGAGGCCGGCGAGGGCTCGATGTCCAAGCTCTTCGCCGGCGAGATGGTGGTGAAGGTCACCGAGGAGGCCATCCAGATCCTCGGCGGCGCCGGCTACGTGAGGGACCACCCCGTAGAGCAATGGCACCGCGACGCCAAGATCTTCACCATCTTCGAGGGGACCAGTGAGATCCAGCGCCTGATCATCGCCCGCGCCATCTCTGGCCTGCGCCTTTCCTGATTAGAGTCCGCGAACGTGGCCAGCGTGGCCAGGCTGCGCCAGTCCAAGCAGGCTCCCCGCAA
>DATLEK010000068.1:0-20191 GCA_035525365.1 Acidimicrobiales bacterium | reverse complement strand
ACGAGTGGAACTACAAGAAGCAGCTCCTCCGCATCCAGGCCGAGCGCAACGACGGGGCCAGCTGGGGCGAGATCGAGGAGGACATCTTCTCCGAGGAGTTCCTGCTCACCCGGCCGCTGCTCGAGGCCATCAAGGCGGAGGACCCGGTCGTGCTCCTGATCGACGAGGTCGACCGCGTCGAGGTGGAGACCGAGGCGTTGCTGCTCGAGATCCTCTCGGACTACCAGGTGTCGATCCCCGAGCTGGGCACGGTGACGGCGACGCAGATCCCGCTCGTCTTCCTGACCTCCAACAACACCCGCGAGCTGTCCGAGGCCCTCAAGCGCCGGTGCCTCTACCTCCACGTCGACTACCCCCAGCTCGAGCGGGAGAAGGAGATCGTGCTCACGCGCGTTCCCGAGATCTCCGACCACCTGGCCGACGAGATCGTGCGCATCGTGCGCTCGATCCGGTCGATGGACCTGAAGAAGCACCCATCGGTGTCCGAGACCCTCGACTGGGCGCGCACGTTGGTCCTCCTCGGGGTGGAGAGCATCGACGCCGAGCAGGCCAAGGAGACGCTGCACATCCTGCTCAAGTACCAGAGCGACATCGCCAAGGCGACCAAAGAGCTGGCCACCGCGACCACGGCGTAAAGGACTCCGCAATGCTCGATCTGATCGCGGGGTTCATCCAGGAGTTGCGCAGCGCGGGCTTGCCTGTGTCGCTCACCGAGAACCTCGACGCCATGGAAGCGGTGAAGCACATCCCGCTCGAGGACCGCGAAGCGTTCAAGTACGCGCTCGCCGCGACGCTCGTCAAGAACAACGCGCACTGGAAGGCGTTCGAGACCGTCTTCGAGGTGTACTTCTCGCTGCGGGGCAACAAGTTCGGGATCGAGGGCGAGGAGCCCAAAACCGACGCCGACCTCGAGAAGATGCTCGACGAGCTCATGGGCGAGCGCCCGCAGGGCCAGGGCGGCGGCGCCATGGAGGGCATGACTCGAGAAGAGCTGGCGGAGATGCTCTACAAGGCGTTGATGAATGCCGACGAGGCGATGATGAAGGCGATCGCCCGGCAGGCCGTCACGCGCTATTCCGGAATGGAGCCCGGCCGGCCCGTCGGCGGGACCTATTACCTGTACCGGACCCTGCGCAATCTCGACCTCGAGGGAACCCTCGAGCGCATGATGGACGCCGCGCAAGAGGAGGCCGACGGAGGCCTCACGCCCCTCGAAGAGCGCTTGGCGCGCGACGAGTTCGAGTCCCGTCTCGACAAGCTGCGCAAGGAGATCGAGGCCGAGATCCGCCGCCGCCTCGTCGCCGACCGCGGCGCCGAGGCGATGGCCAAGACGCTGCGCAAGCCGTTGCCGGAGGACATCGACTTCATGCACGCGACGCGCGAGGAGCTCGGCAACCTGCGCCGCGCCATCCAGCCGTTGACGCGCAAGCTGGCCGTGCGTCTCGCCCGCAAACGGCGTCATGGTCGGAAGGGACCGCTCGACTTCCGCAACACCGTGCGCCACTCACTCAGCTACGGCGGCGTCCCGGCCGAGCCGAAGTTCCGCTATCCCCGGCCGGCGAAGCCCGAGATCATGGTGATCGCCGACATCTCCGGCTCGGTGGCCGCCTTCGCCCGCTTCACGCTTCAGCTCGTCCATGCCCTCGGTTCTGAGTTCTCCCGGGTGCGCAGCTTCGTGTTCATCGACGGCATCGACGAGGTGACGTCGCTGTTCGAGCGGAGCGACGACTTCGCCGAGGCCATACAGCGGGTGAACACCGAGGCCGACGTAATTTGGGCCGACGGCCACTCCGACTACGGTCACGCCCTGGCCACCTTCTGGGAACGCTGGGGCACCGAGATCACCTCCCGTACAACCGTGATCCTGCTCGGCGACGCCCGCAACAACTACCACACCACCTCCTCCTGGGTAGTGGCCAAAATAGGCAGGCGGGCCCGCCACGTCTACTGGCTGAATCCCGAACCCCGCTCCTACTGGGACACCGGCGACTCGGTGGTCAGCGAGTACTCGGTCCACTGCGACGGCGCCTTCGAATGCCGCAACCTCCGCCAGCTCGAACGCTTCGTGTCCCACCTTGGCTGATCCGCCGGGCGCCTCTGGCCGCACCCGTCTGGTCCACAATCCAACGCCCCCTTATTGTCGAGTTCCCTGTCACCAACACGTCAATCACCGAGTGGGAACGCCCCACCGGCGCCGGCGCCCCACAGTGGCGGCTCCTCCGCTACAACGACGCCGCCCACCTCGCTGGCCTGTAAGTCGAAAGCGGCTGCGGCCGCAGCGGGCAAGAAAACGTCACGCACACTGCTCTTGGCCGATGCACTGCCCGCCACGGCAACCACCCGCCGTTTCGTCGGCAGGGTCGGCGTAGGCATGATGCAAGACCTCGCGGGAGGGGAGCCGGTGGAGCGGGTGCCGGGCTCGTACGCTCGTCGCTGAGATGCCGGCTCGACTGCTTGCCTTCGTGGCCGCCATCGCCATGGTGGCAGGGGCCGTGGCCGTGCGTAACCGGATGGACGACAAGGAGGAGCGTGCCACCACCGTTTTGCGCATCGTGTGTGCCACTGAGCTGGCGCCGGCGTGTGAAGCCATGGCGGAGGACGAAGAGACGGGGCGCTTGGAGGTGACCGTCGAGCCAGCCGCCGAAACTGCTGAGCGACTGAGCACCGGGCCCGAAGGCGCCACGGCGTCCCGGCAGATCGACGGTTGGTTGGTGACCGCACCATGGCCGGCGATCGTGGCCGAGGCGCGGGGGCGGGCCGGGCTGGAGCCATTGGTGTCGGCGGGACCGGTGCTGGCGCGGTCGCCTGTCGTGATGGCGGTCTGGCCTGAGCGGGGCATCGTTCTGGCGCGGCACTGCAAGGTCCCCGAGGTGACCTGGCGCTGTCTCGGCGACAACGCCGGCCGGCGCTGGGAAGAGCTGGGCGGTCAGCCCACGTGGGGCCCGCTGAAACCCGGTCACCCTGAGGTCTCCTCGGCCACTGGCCTGCCGGTGCTGGGCGCGGCGACAGCGGGGTACTTCGGGCGCGCCGATGTGGTCCGCAGCGATCTCGACGACGACGGGTACCGGGACTGGCTGACCCGCCTGGAGCGCTCGATCCCAAGCCGCTTTGCCTCGCCGCTGGAGGACATGCTGCTCGCTGGGCCGGCGGCCTTCGACGCTGTGGGAGCTGTCGAGGCCGAGGCCGCCCCCTTGCTCGCCCGCTCCGCCCGCCCTGAGAAGCCCCAGCTCATCTACCCTGCTCCGGTGGCGACGGTGGACGTGGTGTTCGCCTCGCTCCCGGGACGGCGGGCCGAGCTGGTCGCCGATGTCGTTACCGGAAGCGTCGGCGCCAAGGCTCTCGCCGCCAGCGGCTGGAGGGTCCAGGGCCAGCGGCTCGCACCGGGCGTGACGGCCGTGCCGGCACTCCCACCCAGCAGTGGCCTACCGGATCCCGGCGTGCTCGAGGCCCTGCGCCAGGTGGTCCGGGAGACCATCCGGTGACGGTCAGGCGGGCGGTCTTGGTGGCTCTGGCCGTGGCCATGATGGCCGGCGCCTGCCGCAGCGAGACGGAGGATCCCGACGCCCCCGGCGGTCTCGAAGAGGCGCCAAAGGGGTGCGCCACCGTGGACGCCGCCGTCTCTCCGGAGAAGGTCGAGCTGCTCACCGGCCTGGCTCGGGCGTTCAACGCGTCGCCGGCGGCACGAGAGGGCGGACGCTGCACGTTCGTGCGCATCCAGAAGAAATCATCGGGCGCAGTCGCCACCGTGCTGGCCGACGGCTGGCGGGACGAGGCGGCCGAAGGCCCCAGACCCGTGATGTGGTCACCCGCGGCCAGCTCGTGGGGGGCCATCGTCAACCAGCGCCTCGCCGTCAAGAACCAGCCGCCCATCGCTCCGGCCAACGCCCGCCCGTTCATGCTCACTCCGCTGGTCATCGCCATGCCCCGGCCCATGGCCCAGGCCCTCGGCCACCCCACCACACCGATCGGTTACGCCGACCTCATCGCCCTGTCGCAGGACCCGGCCGGCTGGGGAGCCAAGGGACATCCGGAGTGGGGCCGGTTCAAGTTCGGGAAGACCAACCCCAACTTCTCCACCAGCGCCCTGTCGGCCACGGTGGCCCAGTACTACGCGGCGACGGCCAAGGTGCGGGACCTCACCCTCGAGGACCTGGAGAATCCGAAGGTCGATGCTTTCATCCGCGCCGTGGAGTCCTCCGTCGTCCACTACGGCGACATCACCGCCACCTTCCTCAACAACTGGTACCGCAACGACGCCCGGGGAACCTCGCTCACCTATGTCTCCGCCGTGGCCGTCGAGGAGAAGTCCGTCATCGACTACAACCGCGGCGACCCGGACGGCATCACCGACCCTGGCGAACGGCCCCGCCCGCCCAAGGTGCCCCTAGTGGCGATCTATCCCAAGGAGGGGACACTGTTCTCGGACAATCCCTTCTACGTGCTCGACGCGCCGTGGGTGAACGCGGCCGAGAAAAAGGGCGCCCGCGCCTTCGAGCGCTTCGTCCAGCGCCCGGACAACCAACGCAAGGTGGTGGGCGCCGGCTTCCGCCCCGGCAACCCGGCGGTGGCGCCGGGGCCGCCCATCGCCACCGCGAACGGGGTCGACCCGGCCCAGCCCCAGACCACACTCGGGGTGCCGGCGCCGCCGGTGCTGGTCCGGCTCATCGAGAAGTGGGGCGAGCAGCGCAAGGCGGCACGGGTCCTGATCGTGCTCGATGTCTCCGGCTCCATGGGTGACCCCGCCGGCGAGGGAACCACCAAACTGGAGTTGGCCAGGACGGCGGCGATCAGCGCCCTGGGGCAGTTCAAGGCCGAGGACGAAGTGGGGCTGCGCATCTTCTCCACCGACATCGGTCCCAAAGAGCACCCCGACTACGTCGACCTCGTGCCCATCGGGCGCATCGATTCCAACCGGGAGTTGATCCGCTCCAAGATCGCCGACCTCATCCCCACCTCCGGCACGCCGCTCTACACCGTGGCCAAGGACTCCTACCGCCAGCTCAAGGAGGGCCTCGACCCGAACCGGATCAACGCCGTGCTGCTCCTCACCGACGGTAGGAACGAGGACCCGCGCAACGACGATCTCGACGGGACGTTGAAGGCGCTACGAGAGGGGAACGAGGGGGCAACGGTTAGCCCGGTACGGCTGTTCACCGTCGCCTACGGCAGCGGCGCCGACATCGGCGTGCTCCGGCGCATGGCCGAGGCCACCAACGCCGCCGCCTACGACGCCAGCGACCCCACCACCATCGAAAAGGTTTTCACCGCCGTCGTAAGCAATTTCTGATTTCGCCTCGCAAGCAAAGCTTGCTCGGCGAGCTCAATCGTGCTCCGGCCGACCGGCAAGCCGGACCGGCCTCCGCTCCCTCTTTCTTGCCGGCATCCGTGGGGGCGCCTCCGGCGCCTTCGGCGGCCGCCGGCGTTCAACTGGCGCCTACGGCGCTAGTGCGTCCGCCCGCGGTTTAGGAGCAGACTGAGTGCCATGGTGCTGGAGCGGTTGCCGGAGGGGGCGCGGACGCCGGCGGTTGCGCGAGCGGTTACGGCGCCGTCGGCGGTGTTGGTGGCGGGGGCCGGGATGTCGGCTGCCATTCTGGGGGGGCTGCCGATACTCGCCGCTGCCGGAGTGGGGGCGCTGGCGTGGGCGGCAAGGGTGGCGATGTCGCTCCCCCGCCGGCCCAGGGAGGAGCGCATCAACCCGTTTGCCCTGGACGAGCCGTGGCGGTACCTGGTGGTCGACGCCACCAAGGCGCGGAAGCGGTTCGACAACGTGGTGGAGCAGGCCCGGCCGGGGCCGTTGCGGGAAAACCTGGCGCAACTCGGCCGGCGGCTGGACGACGGGGTGAACGAGTGCTGGCGAATCGCCTGCCAGGGCAACGCCCTGCAGACCGGACTGGCGCAGCTCGATTCGCCGAGCGTGAACAAGGAGCTGGAACAGGTGCGCCACGACCGGCGAACGGCACAGGGGCCGGCCGCCGGCGCCCTCGAGCGGGCGGAGCAGGCGCTGGAGTCCCAGCTGTCGTCGTACCGGCGCATCGCCGCTGTCGCCGAGGACGCCCGCGCCCGCCTGCGGGTACTGAACGCTCAACTCGACGAGGCCGTGGCGCGCGCCCTCGAGCTGGCGCTCAGGGCCGGCGACGTCAACGACCTCAGCCCCTTGTCGGCAGACATCGAGTCATTGGTGGGCGAGCTGGAGGCACTACGGCAGGCGGTGGAGGAGGTCACGGCGTAGCGGGGCACACCGGGCCTGGCGAGGGCCGGGAGCACACCGGGCCTAGGAGGGCCGGAGGCACTTCGGCAAGCCGTGAACGGAGGCACGGCGTAGCCTCGGGCCATGCTCAAGCTGCTACGCAAGATCAGCCGGTACATCACCGCCGCCCTGACCGGGAAGTTCAACGAACTGGCCGATCCCAAGGTCCAGTTGGAGCAGGCCCTGCTCGAGGCCCAGGACCAGCACCGCCGGCTGACCGAGCAGGCGGCCAACGTGATCGCCAACCAGAAGCAGACCGAGATGCGCCTCAACCGCGTCATGGAGGAGATGGAGAAGCTCAACGGCTCCACCCGCCAGGCCGTGATGATGGCCGACGAGGCGGCCAAGAAGGGCGACGCCGACAAGGCGGCGGAGTACACCCGCGCCGCCGAGGCCTTCGCCAACAGGTTGATCGCCATCGAGAAGGAGGCCGACTCGCTCAAGGAGCTGAGCCTCCAGTCTGCCCAGGCTTCGGATCAGGCCAAGGCGGCGGTGGCCCAGAACTCATCGGCCCTGCAGAAGAAGCTGGCCGAGCGCCAGAAGCTCCTTTCCCAGCTCGACCAGGCCAAGATGCAGGAGCAGATGAACAAGGCCATGGCCAGCCTGTCGGTCACCGTCGGCCAGGACGTGCCCTCGATGAACGAGGTCCGGGACAAGATCGAGCAGCGCTACGCCATGGCGCTCGGCACCACCGAGCTGACGGGCCAGAGCGTGGAGGCCAGGATGCTCGAGGTCGAGCAGTCACAGGCCGACAACGAGGCTCAGGCCCGCCTCAGCGAGATCCGCTCCCAGCTCGGCCTCTCCGAGGGCACCGCCGGCACCGCCGAAGGCACCACCTCCCCCGCCTGAGCCGAACCGGCCCTCTTACGGCAGCACGATCAGGTCGTCGCGGTGGACTATCTCGTGGGGGAGGTCGGCCGGTAGGTCGGCGGTGCGTTTGCCGATCCGGTCCCTCACCCTCGCCGCCGGATGGCGGGACAGGCCCTTGGCGAAGACCCGCCCACTGGAATCGGATATCTCCACGGCGTCGTCGGCGGTGAAGTTGCCCTCCACCCGCACCACGCCGGCGGGCAGGAGCGATTTGTGTCGCTCGACCAGGGCCCGGCGGGCGCCGTCGTCCACCACGATGGTGCCCGACGAGGCGACGGCGAAGGCGATCCAGAGCTTGCGGGCTGACAGGCGCCGGTCGTGGGGGTGCACGATGGTGCCCACTCCCGGCTCGCCCGCCACCGCCGACGCCAGCACGCCGGGACGAGTGGCGGCGGCGATGACCACCCGGACCCCGGACCACGAGGCGATCTTGGCCGCGGCCAGCTTGGTGGCCATTCCGCCGCTGCCCCGGGCGGTACCGGCCGCTCCTGCCGCCTTCTCCAGCTCGTGGTCCACCTCCACGATCTCTTCGATGAGCGACGCCCCCTCCACCAGACGGGGATCGGCGCTGAGCAGGCCGGCGGTGTCGGTCAGGAGCACGAGCACGCCGGCATCGACCATGTTGGCGACCAGCGCGGCGAGGCGGTCGTTGTCCCCGAAGCGCAGCTCGTCGTCGGCCACGGCGTCGTTCTCGTTGACCACCGGCACCACCCCCAGCTCCAGCAGGCGGGTGAGGGTCTGGCGGGCGTGAAGGTACTGCTGGCGGTGCACGAAGTCGAGGGGGGCGAGCAGGACCTGGCCACCGATGAGGCCGTGGGCGGCGAGGGTGTCGTCGTAGACCCGCATGAGACGGCTCTGGCCCACCGCGGAGATGGCCTGGAGGGTGGCCACGTCGGTGGGGCGGGGGCCGGTCAGTCCCAGGGCCGGCAGCCCTGACGCCACCGCTCCGGAGGTCACGATCACCACCTTGTGGCCGGCGCCCCGCAGCCCGGCCGTCTCGGCACACAGTTTCTGGACGGCGGCCCTGTCGATCTCGCCGTGGCTGTCGGTGATGGACGAGGTGCCGATCTTGGCGATGACGATCACGACGAGCCGCCGGCGCCTTCGTACTCGAAGGTGAAGCCCTCGATGTGGACCACGTCGCCGTGGCGGGCGCCGGCCCGGGCCAGCGCCTTGTCGACCCCGAGGCGCTTGAGGCGGGTCTGCACGTGGGCGAGAGCATCGGCGTTGGTGATGTCGCTGACCGCCACGGCGCGCCCAGTGGACCGGCCGATCACGACGAAGGCGCCGTCGTCGCCCCGCTCGATCACGAAGCCTTCGGCGGCGGGCCGGTGGACCACGAACTCCTCGTGACCCTCGATGACCACCGCAGCGTGAGCGGCGGCCCGTTCGGCTGCCACCAGCTCAGCCAGGCGCCCGAGCAGGGGGCGCAGGTTCTCGCCCGTCAACGCGGAGATACGCAGGCCCCTGGCCGGCGCACCGGCGATCCCATAGCCATCCTCGTCGAAGCCGGCGCCGGCGCCGCCATCCCCCCCGTCCCAGTCGAACACGGCGGCATCGGCCTTGGCTCCCACCACGAGGCGGGGGCGCTCCAGCAGCTCGGGGCGGTAACGACCCAGCTCCTGCAGCAGGATCCGCTCCTGTTCGGCGGGCGGGCGCTCCTCGGCCGAGGCCAGGTCGATCATCACCAGGAGCACGCGAACCCGCTCCACGTGTCGCAGGAACCGGTGGCCCAGGCCCTTGCCTTCGCTGGCCCCCTCGATCAGCCCGGGGATGTCGGCCACGATCAGCTCGTGCTCGTCGAAGCGGACCACCCCCAGATGGGGCTCGAGGGTTGTGAAGGGGTAGTCGGCGATCTTGGGACGGGCGGCCGAGATGCGGCTGATGAGCGTGGACTTGCCGGCGTTGGGGAAGCCCACCAGGGCCACGTCGGCCATCAGCTTGAGCTCCAGGTCGAGCCAGTGCTCCTCCCCCACCTCGCCCTGCTCGGCGAAGCTCGGGGCGCGCCGGCGGTTGGACAGGAAGCTGGCGTTGCCCCGTCCGCCGCGCCCACCTTCGGCGGCGAGGAAGCGGTGTCCGGCCCGCACCAGATCGGCCACCACCTTCCCCTCTCGGTCCTTGACCGTGGTGCCCTCGGGCACCTTCACGACCAGATCGCCGCCCGACGCACCGTGGCGCTTCTGGCCCTGGCCATGGGCACCGTTGCCGGCACGGCGGTGGGGATGGTCGCGGAACGAGAGCAGCGAGGCGACGTTGGGGTCGGCCACGAACCACACGTCGCCGCCCTTGCCCCCGTCACCACCGTCGGGTCCCCCTCGGGGAACGTGTGCCTCCCGGCGGAACGAGACCGAACCCGCACCGCCGTCACCACCCTTGACGTGGGCCTGGGCCTCGTCTACGAAGCCGGCCACGGCGGCTGCTCCTTTAGCTGGTCCCCGTGCTCACGAGCACGTCCACGAGCTTGCGGCCCTTGCGCTCGCCGAACTTCACGTGGCCGTCGGCGGTGGCGAAAAGTGTGTCGTCGCCCCCGCGGCCGACGTTGTGGCCGGGATAGAAGCGGGTGCCGCGCTGGCGCACGATGATGGCTCCGGCCCGAACGGCGGTGCCGTCGAACACCTTGACACCCAGACGCTGGGCGGCGGAATCGCGCCCGTTACGGGTGGAACCGCCACCTTTGGTCTTGGACATGAGTTACGCCTGGCCCTTCGTGATACTTGTGATCTCCACGATGCTGTAGTGCTGGCGATGCCCCCAGCGCCGGCGTGACCGCGACTTGTTCTTGTAGGTGAACCCCCGGATCTTCGGCCCGGCGGCCTCACCCACGAGGCGGGCGGACACGGTTGCCCCGGTCAGGCCGTTTCCGGCCGTGACCTGGCCGTCGTCGACCAGAAGGACGGGCGTGAAGGAGATCACGTCGCCTTCCTGGCCGCCCAGAAGCTCCACCTGGACGCGCTGGCCCTCGGATACACGTTCTTGTTTGCCACCGGTCTTGATCACTGCGTACATGAGAGAAGAGATCTTAGCGGCAGCTCCCGTCCTAGGACGAAAGCAGGTCCTCGTC
Source organism: Acidimicrobiales bacterium (assembly GCA_035525365.1). GTDB lineage: Bacteria > Actinomycetota > Acidimicrobiia > Acidimicrobiales. The sequence goes on along the minus strand of DATLEK010000068.1, from coordinate 10,013 downwards.
GATGATCGTGCCGCGGCCGTTGCAGGTGGGGCAGGTGGAGGAGAAGGACTCCACCAGACCCTCGGAAACCCGCTTGCGGGTCATCTGGACCAGGCCCAGCTCGGAGATGTCGAACATCTGGGTCCGGGTCTTGTCGCGGGCGAGGAACTCCCGGAAGGCCCGGTTGACGTCGGCCCGGTTCCTGGTGATCTCCATGTCGATGAAGTCGATGACGATGATGCCGCCGATGTCGCGCAGGCGCAGCTGGCGGGCCACCTCCTCGGCCGCCTCGAGGTTGTTGCGGTACACGGTCTCCTCGAGGTTGGACGAGCCCACGTTCTTGCCCGTGTTCACGTCGATCACCGTCAAGGCCTCGGTGCGCTCGATGATGAGCGAGCCGCCCGACGGCAGCCACACCTTGCGGTCGAGGGCCCGGTGCAGCTGCTCGTGGATGTGGTGGCGCTCGTACAGCGGCAGCGGGTCGGCCGAGCGGTCGAAGTACTCCACCCGATCGGCCAGCTCGGGGCTGATGCTGGTCACGTAGGCCCGCACGTCGTTGTACAGCTCGAGGTCGTCGATGATGACGCCGCGGTAATCCCGGTTGAACTCCTCCCGGATGATCCGAACCGCCATGTCGGGCTCGGAGTAGAGGAGCGCCGGCGCCTTCGAGCGCTTGGCTTGGGCGTCGATCTGCTCCCACTGCGCCAGCAGGCGGGCCAGGTCACGGCGCAGCTCGTCGGCGGTGGCCCCGTCCGCTGCTGTACGCACGATGAGCCCGTGGCCGGGAGGGCGCACCTCGTCGAGGACCCTGCGGAGCCGCTTGCGCTCGTTGTCGGCCAGGCGCTTGGAGATCCCGTAGGTGTCGCAGTTGGGCACCAGCACCAGGAACCGGCCGGGCAGGGACACCTCCTGGGTCAGGCGGGCCCCCTTGTGGCCGATGGGGTTCTTGGTCACCTGGCACAACACGCCCTGGCCAGGGCGCAGCAGCTGCTCTATGCGGGCGGCATCCTTGCTGTTCTCGCCACCTTCGATGTCGTCCCGGTCGTAGCGGACGTCACCCCTGTAGAGAACGGCGTTCTTGGGCGTGCCGATCTCGATGAAGGCCGCCTCCATGCCGGGCAGCACGTTCTGGACGCGGCCAAGGTAGATGTTGCCGTCGATCTGGTTGGCGTCATCCTGAGGGCGGCTCACGTAGTGCTCGATCAGCGAGCGCCCCTCCAGCACGGCGATGTGGGTGGTCTGGCCGGCCACGTGGACACACATCAGGTAACGGCCGACGGGCCGGCCCTTGCGCTCCCGGCCGCGGCGCTGCTCGGACAGCTCCTCGTCGACTTCGCCGGCGGCACCCTGACCGGAGAGGGCGCCGGCGGTCTGGCCGGCGCCGCCGGCACCTGAGCCACGACCGCGTCCACCTCGGCGCCGGCGCTTCTTGGACCCTCCGGTCGAGGCGGCCTCTTTGGCGCCGGCCGCAGGGGACGCGACAGGCGCTGAGGCGCCCGCGGGCGGCTTGGGCCCCGGGGGAGGCGGCGGAAAGCGGGGGGTGAACGGTGGCGCCGGGCGGCTGTCGCCGATCTTGGGGCGATCCATGGGCAATGGCGAAACCGCGGGGCCCTGCGGATCCGCGGCCACCGCTGGGTTGACCGAGGTATCCGCGGGTGCCGCCGCGGGCAAGGCAGAGGAAGCCGCTTCGGGAGCGGCAGGCGTCACCGTGGAGCCGGGGTCAGGTCGTGGCTTGTTGCGGGCACCACCGCGGGAACCGCGGCGGCGGGAACGATTTGGTCTGGAGGTGCTGCTTTCAGACGAGGGTCGAGGGCTCGGCACATCTGGACCAGAGCTCCCCGGGATGGGGTCGGACATGGGGGAAATCCCTTCTCGTTCTCATGAGGCACGCCCGTGGGCATGCGGGGCGCCGGTGGCGTCGAGCAGGAGAGCCAGTGGCTCCACCCGCGCGCCCTCGCGCTCGATCCATTGACGGGTTCTTCGGACCAGTGCAGATTCCAAATCGGGCCTCAGTGCCCGGAGCAGCTCCGACGGCCGCAGAGCCCTGGGTTGCGTGGCCAGCTCGCATTGCAACATGTCGCCCTCGGCCGTGCACGCCAGGATGCCCGGGCGCACGTCCTCGGTGCTGGTCTGGCCCTTGCGCTCCCGGGCCAGCAACAGCTCCTCGGCGGCCACCGCCACCGAAGCCAACTCCCGCAGCTCCTGATTGCCGACATCGGCCACCCATACCGTCCACTCACAGGAGGTGACCTCGTGCTGGAGCGACGGCGTGCGGTCCTCTATGACGGCGGCCGCCGCCACCTCCACCCCTTCGGGAAGAGCGGTGCTCAACCTCCCCGGCAGAGCGGCGACATCGACGTCGACGGCAGCCTCGGGCGCCACCTCCACGTCGAGATACTCACCCAGCGACTCCCCACCGGTGGGCAGGGCGAGGCCGAAGCTGACCTTGGGGCGGGGCGAGAAGCCCTGGCTGTAGGCCAGCGGGAGATGGGTGCGACGGAAGGCCCGCTCCCACATGCGGGCCATGTCGCGGTGGCTGGTCCAGCGGACCTTACCGAGCTTGGAGTAACGGAACCGCAGCCTCACGACCGGCTCCCCACGAACTGGACCGGCACCGACCCGTCGGAGAAGCCGACGAGCCCGAGATCCTGGCCCGTGCCCTGGCTGCCGCCGGCGGGAGGCGTGTTGGCCGCCACCACGTGCTCGATGCCCAAGCCCGTGCAGGCGCCGCAGTCGTAGCACGGGGTCCAGCGGCAGTCCTCGAGAGCGCCGGCTTTGAGCGCCTCCTGCCAGTCCTGCCACAGGAAATCCTTGTGGAGCCCCGCGGATACGTGCTCCCACGGCAGGACCTCGTCCTCGTCGCGGTGGCGGTGCACGTACCAGTCGGCACTCAGTCCGTTGGCGGCCATGGCGTCCTCCCACAGGCTCACGTCGAAGTGCTCCGACCACTCCTGGAAGGTGCCGCCGGCCCGCCACACGTGCTCGATTACCGGACCCAGGCGCCGGTCGCCCCGGCTGGCGATGCCCTCGGCGAGCGTCGCCCGTGGATCGTGCCACTTGAGGGCCACTCCACGGTCACGCCGCACGGCGTCACGCAGCATGTTCACCTTGCGCTGCAGCTCGCCAACTGTGTCCTGGCCGAACCACTGGAACGGAGTCTGGGGCTTGGGCACGAACCCGCCCACCGAGGTGCTCACCGTGACGCGGTTGGTGTGCTTGCGCCCGATGGCCACGCACTTGCGGGCCAGCTCGGCAATCCCAAGCACGTCCTCGTCGGTCTCGGTGGGCAGGCCGATGAGGAAGTACAGCTTCATGCGCTGCCAGCCCTGGGAGAAGGCCGACTCCGCCGCGCCGTAGAGGTCCTCCTCCCGGATGAGCTTGTTGATCACCTGGCGCATCCGCCAGGTGCCGCCCTCGGGAGCGAAGGTGAGGCCGGTGCGGCGCACCTTGGCGATCTCGCTGGCGATGCCCACGGTGTAGGCGTCCACCCTCAGGCTCGGCAGGCTCACGCCCACCGATCCCTGGCAGATGGGGTCGTTGACGATCCCCCCGACTACGTCCTCGATGCCCGAGTAGTCGGCACTGGAAAGCGATGTGAGACTGACCTCGTCGTAGCCGGTGCGCTCCAGGCCCTGGCTGACCATGGTCCTGACCTGAGCCGACGAACGCTCCCGGACCGGGCGGGTGATCATGCCCGCCTGGCAGAACCGGCAGCCGCGGGTGCAGCCCCGGAAAATTTCCACGTTGAGCCGGTCGTGGACCACCTCGGTGAGAGGGACCAGCTGGCTCTTTGGGTAGGGCCAGTCGTTGAGGTCGGAGATGGTGCGCTTCTCGACCCGCTCGGGCACGTCGGCGTAGCGAGGAGTGACGGCCAGCAGCCGGTCCGCCTCGTAGGTCACCTGGTACATGGAGGGCACGTAGACGCCGGGCACCTTGGCCAGCTCGTGCAGCACACGCTCACGGGAACCCGGGGTTCGCCCGGATGCCTTCCACTCCCCCACCACCCCGGTGATCTCGGCCACGACCTCCTCGCCGTCGCCGATGACGAACAGGTCGACGAAATCGGCCAGAGGCTCCGGGTTGAACGCACAGTGGCCGCCGGCGGCCACCAGCAGGTGCTCGGGCCCCCGTTCCTCGGCCCGCACGGGTACGCCGGCCAGGTCAATGCAGTTCAAGAGGTTGGTGTAGACGAGCTCGGCCGAGAGGTTGAAGGCGAGCAGGTCGAAGTCCGAAGCGGCGCGGTGGGTGTCCACGCTGAACAGCGGCACCCGCCGCTCCCGCATGAGCGCCTCCATGTCGACCCATGGGGCGTAGGTGCGCTCAGCCACCGCATCAGGCCGCTCGTTGAGGATCTCATAGAGGATCTGCAGGCCCTGGTTGGGCAGGCCTATCTCGTACGCGTCGGGGTAGGCGAGGAGCCAAGCCACCTTGTCGGCCCCATGGACGGGAACCTGGGCCCCGTCCTCGCAGCCGATGTAGCGGGCCGGCTTCTGCACCTTGGCCAGCAGAGGCTCGATCCGTGGCCAGAGGGAGGTCATGTTCCGTTCAAGTGTAGCTGCGGGGACCTATTGGACGGCACGACCGGGCTTGCGCGCCATTCGGTGCGCACAGCGCACCAGATCGCGCGGAAATGCGGTTGAGCTCAGGAGAAGCGGCGCATGTGGACGTTGAGGACGAGGCCGATGGCGGCGAAGGAGGTGATGGTGGCCGAGCCGCCGTAGCTCATGAAGGGCAGAGGGATTCCGGTGATGGGCATGATCCCCATGGTCATCCCGACGTTCTCGAAGATCTGGAACACGAACATGGACAGGACGCCCACGCAGACGATGGTGCCGCACAGGTCCTTGGCCAGCGCCGCCACCCGCCATATCCGCCACATCATCACGGAGAAGGACACCATGAGCAGCCCTGCCCCCAGCAGGCCGAGCTCCTCGCCCACCACCGTGAAGATGAAGTCGGTGTGCTGCTCCGGCACATAGGCCAGCTTGGTCTGGCTGCCCTCGAACAGGCCCTTGCCGGTGAGGCCACCGTTGGCGATGGCAATCTTGGACTGGTTCAGGTTGTAGGTGGAGCTGAGCGCGTTGTCGCTGGGCTCCAGGAACGCCCCGAGACGGTCCTTCTGGTACTCCTTGAGCAGACCGAGCTGGAAGACTGCGATCACGGCCACGAGGCCCACGAGGCCGAGAGCGGCCATGTGGCGGGGGCGGGCGCCGGCCACCAACAGGGTGCCGAGGAGGATGGCCAGGAACACCAGCACCGTCCCCAGGTCGGGCTGAGCGTTGATCAGCACCATCGGCCCGGCCGCCATCGCCAGCACGGTGAGCACGCGCCGCGCGTTCAGGTCGCCTCGATGGACGGCGCCGTAGGCGGCGATGCAGACAATCAGAGCCACCTTGGCCAGCTCCGACGGCTGGAACTGGAAGCCTCCGATCTGGAACCAGGCCTGGGCCCCCCTTCGATTCGAACCCAGGGGGGACAGAACCAGCAGGAGCAGCACCAGGATGCCCACGTACATCTGTGGAGCGAAGTCACGGAAGACCCGGTAGTCGATGCTGGCGACGGCGACCATGACACCGATGCCCAGCAGGGCGTAGATGGCCTGGCGGCGGAGGAAGAAGTGGGGGTCGCCTTCGATACGGCGCTGCGTGGCGCTGTAGACCATGAGCACGCCGAGCCCGGCAACCGCGATTACGGCGGCGACCAGGGTGATGTCGACGTGGCGCCATGGAGCGGCCGAGCTGCGGCGCGAAAGGGCGTCGCGACGCGGGGGCAGAGCGGTGGTGGTGGCCGCCATCAGTCGATGCCGCCCACGAGTTGCACCGGTCCTGGCGGGGAACCAGCCAGGCCCTGGAGGATGCGACGGGCCACCGGAGCGGCGGCAGACCCGCCGAAGCCGGACTCCTCCATGACCACGGCCACCACGTACTGGGGGTTCTCCACCGGCGCCACTGCGGCGAACAACGCCGTGTCCTGGCGCCCCGACACCTGGGCCGTGCCCGTCTTGCCGGCTACGGACAGGACATCGAGAGGGAAGCCGGCGAAGGCGCCGGCGGCGGTGCCCGTCGGGTCGAACACAGCGCCCCGCAGGCCCTGGAGGATCGGTGCCCGCACGTTCGGGTCGAGCGGGACCTCACGCAGGGTCTTGGGCCCGATCTCCCGGATGGCCTCTCCCCGTCCGTCGAGCACCCGCGCCGCGACCTTGGGCTCGAACAGCTTGCCCCCGTTGGCGAAGGCGGCGTAGGCGTTGGCCAGCTGAATCGGCGTAACCACCGTCTCGCCCTGGCCGATCGAGAGGTTCACGTTGTCACCCGTCCTCCACTGGCCTTCGGGGAAGGCATCGGGGCGAAGCTCGTGCAGCCTCTTCCGGCTCTCGGGGTCGGGGATCCGCCCGCGTTGCTCGCTGGCCAGAGGGATGCCGGTGCGCTCTCCGAGCCCAAACTGGCGGGCCGTCTCCTGGATGGCCAGGCGGTCCGGGCCGCCGCCGAACCAGAAGTTGGCGCCCAGGTTGTAGAAGAACACGTCGCTAGACACGGTCATGGCGCGACTGAGGTTGACCCGCCCGTAGGCCCGGCTACCCGCGTTGCGGTACACGCAACGCTCGCCCCGACAGTTCCGCAGGCGGAACGACCCCTCGTCGACCAGCGTGGTGTTCGGGGTGATGGCGCCCCGCTGGAGGGCGGCCAAAGCGGTGAAGAGTTTGAAGGTCGAGCCTGGTGCGTACTGGCCTTGGATGGCCCGGTTGGTGAGCGGGAAGTGGTTGGCCTTGTCCTGAAGGGACCGGAACAACTCCGGGCTGATCCCCCGCACGAAGGCGGAAGGGTCGTAGGTGGGGAAAGACGCCATGGCCAGTACCGAGCCATCCCGTGGGTCCATCACCACCGCGGCGCCAGCCGGAGCCACAAACGGCTTGCGATCTTCGCGGTCGACCCGCCCGCGGCTCGCCTCTAGACCCTGGGCCAATGACTCCTCGGCCAGGCGTTGCACGTCGAGATCGACGGTGAGCTGCACGTCGTTGCCCGGTCGGGGCGGACGGGAGGAGAGGGTGCCCACCACGTTGCCATTGGCGTCGACCTCGAGGGCGAGGCGGGAAGGCCGGCCTCGGAGATCGCTTTCGTAGGTCTGCTCGGCGCCCGACTTCCCGATCTCGTCCCCGAGGCGGTACCCCTCCTTCTCCCGATTGGCCAGCTCCTTGTCGTTGATCTCGCCCACGTAGCCGAGGACGTGGGCGCCCAGGCCGGGGTTCGGATAGGCCCGCTCGGCCAGCGCCTGCACGTGCACGCCCGGAAAGTCGGCGGCGTGCTCCCGCAGGTACACGATCTTGTCCTCCGGCACACCCTCGGCTACGGGGACGGGGCGGAAGGGGCTGTAACGGAGGTCACCGATGCGCCGCTCGAGCTCGACCACCGAGATTCCGAGCAGGGCGGCGAGGCGGGCCAGCACGTCGTCGTTGTCCTTGACCTCGGCCCGAGTCACCGTCACGGCCTCGGCGATCCGATTCTCCACCAGGGGACGGCCCTGGCGATCGAGGATCCGACCCCGTGGCGCCGGCTCGAAGACGAGCCGAACCTGGTTGCGGGTGGCTTCGGCCTTGAGGGTCTCCGAGTCGAGCACCTGGAGATACCAGAGGCGGGCGAACACGGCCGAGAACAGCGAGACCACGACAATGCCGACAATGGTCAGGCGCAGCCTCGCGCTGTCGTTGGTCAAGGTGCTGTCACGCGAAGGACCGCTCGGCGTCGCGGGGCAAAGCCCAGGCCATGATGCGCACAAGGGGCAGCGTCAGTATGGCGTTGGCCGTCGCTACGCCGGCAGCGACCAAGAGCACGCGGGGACGAAGGAATTCGGGGCGACCGATGAGCGCGCCCAACAGCGCATAGAGCAGCACGCCAGCGGCGCTGGCTACCAGAGCCGTGGCCGGCGCTATCCACCAGGTGGCGCGGATGACGCTCGACTGCACCGTGCCGACGGCGAACCCGAGAAGGCTGAACGCCAGCGCTGAAAGGCCGAGGGGCGTGTGGAGGAACAGGTCGGCGACAAGCCCGGCCAAGAAGCCCACGATGGCCCCCCGCTCGGGGCCACCGACGATCCCTCCCGCCACGGCGATGAGAAGAAGGATGTCGGGGCGGACCTCCCCGATCCGAGTTCGCGCGAACAGCGAGAGGTGAAGCGTCAGGCCGACGAAGATCACGAAAGCCAGGCGGGGACCGAAGCGGCTCACGCCGGCGGGCTCCACTGCAGGACCTTCACGAAGGCCAGCCGGCGCAGGTCCACCGAGGGCTCGACGGTTACGTCCTGCTGCAGGGCGCCGGCGCCGGACTCGGCCGCCACCACCTTGCCGACGGGTATCCCCGCCGGGAACGCGCTCTGCTGGAGCCCGCTGGTGACAACGGCCTCACCCCTGTCGACCTTGCTGGCCGGATCGATGTAGTCGAGGCGAAGGGTGGACTGCGCTCCTCGGCCCGCGGCCACGCCTATGTCACCGGAGCTGGCCAGGCGCACCCCGACGCTCGACTTGGGGTCGGTGATGAGCAGGATCGTCGCCCGCGAACGCGAGACGTCCACGACGCGGCCCACCAACCCGGCGCCGGCGGCGACCGGCATCCCCGGCCCCACGCCGGAACTACGCCCGCGGTCGATCTGGATGGTGAGATCGAAGCTCGAGGCGGGCCCCACGACCACACGGGCGGCCACCGTGGGGATGTCCCCGGCAAACTCCAGATCCTGTTGGTCGAGAAGGGCGCGGCGCTCACGGGCGGCATCCTCGGCCTGGAGGACGACTCCGTCGTGCTCAGCCAATTGTTCGCGCAGCCGGGCATTCTCTTTCTCTACGTCTCCGTAGTGCACCGCCCCCTGGAAGAAGTCCCCGATCGGGCGAAAGGCGGCGTCCGCCGCGTCCTGCACCGGAGCGAAGACGTCCCGGGCGCCGTCGCGTAGGCCCCCCGCAACGCCGATGCCCCCGCTGCGCTCGTCGAGGGTGAGCAGGGTGATAGCGGTGAGCACGAGCAGGAGCAGGGTGAAGCGGGGGCGGGCCGAGCGCCGGGACATCGCCACGAAGGGCGGACCCCGGTCCTAGTGCCCGTTGGAGGAGATGAGGACTTGCTTGAGCGCCTCGAACTCCTCCAGGCACTGGCCGCTCCCGATGGCGACGCACTGGAGCGGATTCTTGGCGATCACGATGGGCATTCCCGTCTCCGCCGAGAGACGGGCGTCGAGGCCGGTGAGCAGCGCGCCCCCTCCCGTGAGGACGATGCCCTGCTCCATGATGTCGGCGGCCAACTCGGGGGGCGTCTTGTCGAGGGTTACCTTCACGGCGTCGATGATGGCCGACACCGGCTCGTCGATGGCTTCGCGCACCTCCTCGGTGGTGGTGACGATGGTCTTGGGCAGCCCGGTGATCAGGTCGCGGCCTCGGATCTCGGCGTGAAGTTCCTCTTCCAGGCGGCAGGCCGAGCCCAGGTGGATTTTGATCTCCTCGGCGGTGCGCTCCCCCAGGGCCAGGCTGTACTCCTTCTTGATGTGCTGGATGATCGACCAGTCCAGTTCGTCGCCGCCGATGCGGATCGACTGGCTGGTGACGATGCCGCCCAGCGAAATGACGGCCACCTCGGTGGTGCCACCGCCGATGTAGACCACCATGTTGCCGGTGGGCTCGTGCACGGGTAGTCCGGCGCCGATGGCCGCGGCCATGGGCTCCTCGATGATGAAGGCGGGCTTGCGGGCGCCGGCATACTCGGCCGCCTCCTGCACCGCCCGCTGCTCCACGCCCGTGATGCCCGAGGGTACGCAGATCACCGTGCGGGGCTTGGCGAACCGGCGGTGGTGCACCTTCTGGATGAAGTAACGCAGCATCTTCTCGCAGATCTCGAAATCGGCGATGACGCCGTCCTTCAGGGGACGGATGGCCTGGATGTGACTGGGGGTGCGGCCGATCATGCGTTTGGCTTCGATGCCCACGGCCAGCGGGCGGCCGTCCTTCACGTTGATGGCCACCACCGACGGCTCGTTGAGCACGATGCCGCGACCCCGCACGTACA
>DATLEK010000053.1:0-33950 GCA_035525365.1 Acidimicrobiales bacterium | reverse complement strand
GTGGTGGCAAACGTGTCGGCGACCCCAAATCCCAGGTTGGCGCTGAATCCACCGGCCACTAGGACGCTCCCGCAGTATCCGGGCGCGGGGGTCCTTCGACAAGCCGGTCCAACCAGAGCCGTGGCCGTGTGGAGCCCACGTGCCGTAGTCATCGAGTCGGCCGGTAGGAAGAGCCCGGAGCGAGGGTCGTAGATCTCATCAGCAGAGGAACGAGGCGGCTCCCCGGGAGCCTGGTCGAACGTCGGGGCACCACCAGCGAGAATCACGGAGCCATCGGGTAGCGAGGTTGCGCTGTGCCCGGCCCTTGGTTCGATGAGCGGCGGTGCTGGGTTCCACAGACCGCTCACCGTAAAACCGTCTACCGTCTCAACTGCGGCGGGGTCGAAGATCTCTGCCGAGCCCAGATACCCCTCAGCGTTAAACCCGCCTGCGGTGAGCACCTGGTCACAGCGGTCGACGGCCTGAGGGTGCTCGCAGGCCGGCCCTTCTAGGCGTGTCGATGTGTGGGAGTATCGGGCCACAGCCATCGATCCGGTTGGCGACCAGGTTCCGGTCAGGGGGTTGAAGACCTCCGAGGACGACAGCGGCTGAAGGACGGGGACGGCAGGCACCGAGCCTGAGGGGTAGGAGCCGAGGCCTCCGGCGACCAAGACCCGACCGTCAGCGAGGACTGTCGCGGTGTGGGAGGACCGGGCGTTGAGCAAGGGCGCACCCGGGCCACGGCGACAGGCTGGGCCGTTTAGAACCGTCGCGGTGTGCTCTGTCCGAGGTTCGTTCAGAGGTGCAGCCGCCTGCCAGAGCGCCCCGCCAGGATCGTAGATCTGGGCCGACGAGTGGATCCGGTAATCACCGAAATGACCAAGGCTTCCGCCGGCGACAAGGACTCTTCCGCAGTAAGCAGGAAGAGCCCCTGGAGCGTCGCAGGCGCCGCCTTCCAGCAGGGTGGCGGTGTGAGCGCCGCGAGGGGAGCACCCGGAGAGGTCGCCTGGTGGGGCTGTGGCCTCTCCGCACGAGGCGACGTCGGACGAGCCAGCGAACGGGCTTCCTGCCGCCCAAGCGCCACCCTCATAGCTGAACGCCGTGTCTGCTGACACCCCGGAAGTGCCCAGTTCGGTGGTGACGGCAACAGGTACCCGCCCCCTTGGATGAGGAGGCGCGATACCACGAGCTCATTGTCGGAAGCCAACTTCATCTGCGCTAGCTCAGATCCGAAGCGCACCTCGGTGGCCCCCGACAGATCGCAGCCGGTGAGCGTCACCTCGTTTCCCCCGGCGGGTGCACCTGACGCCGGAGCCACGGCGGTCACCGCCGGGCGAACCCGGGGGGGGCGAGGCGGTGGGCGCTGGATACCGGTTGCTCTAGCTGCCACGACGTGGCCTCCCCCCGCCCAAACGGTGGTGATTCCAGTAGGTAGGCCCTGTACCTGAGCTACCGCTGTCGGGTCTGCTGCGCTCCAGTCAACGATCCCGCCATTGGCCAGCAGGGCCAGGTGTTTCCCTCCTTCATCCGCGGAGACTGCCACTGCGTCGCTTACCGAGCTCACGCGGCGGGGAGCGGAATCCCTGGTGGAGAGGGAGCTCCCCCAACTCATGACCGCGCCATCGGCACAAAGAACCACGGCGTTGTCGCGCCCGGCGTCCACTGCGAGGACCCCGCAAGGGAGGCCGCTCACCGCGACCGGTGAAAGCCGATCATCAAATGATCCATCACCGAGCTGGCCGCTCGTGTTCTTTCCCCAGGCCACCAGGGAGCCGTCGGCGCCGAGGGCGAAGCTGCTTCCAAACCGTTGCTCGCCCGTGGGAGCAGTATTCAAGTGACCACCACCGGCGACAGCGACGACCTTGTCGACGCCCGGGACCACGACCGGAGCGCGCCGTTCCATCGTTGTGCCGTCACCCAGTTGGCCAGAGTCGTTGGCGCCCCACGCCAGCACCGTCCCGTCGGACTTCGCGGCCAGGCTGTGACCGTAGGCAGCCGAGACGGAGATGACGTCGGTCAGCCCGGGCACAACCACGGGCAGGAGGCGGTCGGTAGTTGAGCCGTCACCGAGCTGGCCTCGGGCGTTGCCACCCCACGCCAGCACCGTTCCGTCCGCCTTGATGGCGAGGCTGTGGGCACCGCCAGCGGCGATAGCCACCGCTCCGGAAAGCTCCTCCACCTCGACGGGTACCGAGCTGGAGCTGGTGGTCCCGTTCCCCAACTGGCCGTGCTCGTTGGCCCCCCATGTGAGTATCGATCCATCGGCAACGAGAGCCAGCGTGTGCTGGGACCCGGCGGAGACGGCCTTGATCTCCTTGGTCAGTCCCGGTACGAAGGCCGGCGTGTTGTTCGGCCTGGCGGTGCCGTTGCCGAGTTGGCCGAAGCTGTTGTCGTGGCCCCACGTCACCACAACGGACCCGGGCGGCTCCTCGAAGTTCGGGCCGATGATGCTGAAGTTGTCCCGTGTATCGGGATCGTCGCTGCCGGTGGACGCGTCGGTCCTTGCCTGTGCGGCGCCGCTTTCCGCCCGCTGGGTCACGATCGTCACGGTGACGGCCTCGTCGTCGGCAAGGGTGGCGGCGCGACAGGCGACATCAGGCCCGGTGATGGGATCGCATCTCCCCGCGAGGCCGTGGCCGATTGGATAGAGCCGCTGGCCACAGGGATGGTGAACTCGATGACCACGTCGTGGGCCGGATCAGGGCCACGGTTGGTGGCCACGGCGGTGTAGGTGATCGTCTCTCCTACTTCCGCCATTGGCGGATCGGCTGCCACGGTGAGGGAGAGATCGGCCGAACGGGGAAGGTCCTCGGAGGTGACCATCCTCACCACGCTGTTGTCGGAGTCGCTGAAAAAGATCCGCCCGTCTGGCCCGATGGTGATTCCACCCGGATTGTCGAGGCGTGCGGAGACGGCGGTCCTTCCGTCGCCAGAGAAGCCGACCTGCCCGTCGCCGGCGACGACAACGGGATTGGAGCCGTCGGCCCCGATCCGCCAGACCTGTGGCTTCGCCGAGTTGGCGCCTGCAGCGGTGAAGTAAACGTCCGTTGGCGACGACGGGTCAACGGTGACCCCACGAGGCCAGTAGCCAGGGGCGATCGTGTTCAAAGTGCCGGTGGCCACGTTGAGCCTGAGGAGGTCGCTGGCCTTGGCGATGAATACAGACTCAGTAGCGCCGGTGCCAGTCACGGCAACGTCGGTGAAATGACCCGGTCCACTCGGGAGGGTGGTGATAAGGCCTGCTTTGTCGCCGCTCGCCGCCACCTTGATCAGCCGTCCATTGCTACCCCCGACGAAAGTGAAGTAGATGTCGCCGCTCTCGTTGACGTCCAGCCCGTATAGTTCGTCACCGCCCATGAACACCAGGGTTGCCGGCTTGCCCTCGGCGGAGGGGGCAGGAATTGCCCCCCCGCCCACGATGGTGGTGATAGTGCCGTTGCCGGCGGAGTCGTAGGTGACTTTGCGGACCCGCATGTTGCCCCGGTCCGCGATGTACAGGTTGCCCGCACCGTCGAAGCTCACGTCGACCGGCAAGCTGAGCAACGCCAGCTCCACTGGCCCGCCATCGCCGCCGAGACCGGCGACCCCGCCCTTTCCGACCACCGTTGAGATGGTGCCGTCTGCTGCCGATACCCTCCGGATCACGTGGTTTGGCGTGTCGGCGATGTATAGGTTGCCTGCCTTGTCGACCGTCACCCCTGGATGGTGGGGGTTCCCCGTCGTTTGTGGGCCAAATCCGAGACGCGCAGCGGTGGCCGGGCCGCCGTCGCCAGAGAAGGCTCTCGCGAGGGAACCCGCTACGGTGAAGATCCTGGGCTGCGGCCCAATAGGCGTAGCGGGCACGGGGACGAGCAGGCCAGACACCGCAGCGAGCAGCGCCGCCACCAGTGCCATCCCCTTTCTCCGGCCCTTGGGCCCAATTTCTGCCCCGGCCATGGGTGTCTTCGTCGAAGAGCGCCGCCGGCCTCTTGGAACCCGCTGTCCCACTACCGCGTGGGTGATGGTACAGTTGATCCATGGATGGTACTCACCAGGTTGTTGTGGGAGACCGTGGTCGGATGGTCGTGCCGGCCGATGTCCGAGAAAGGACGGGAATCTCCGAGGGCACCGTATTGGTGATGCTGGAGACCCCGACAGGGCTCGTGCTCCTGACGCGGGAGCAGTTACGAGACCGAGTCCGAGCGGAGTTGGCCGATGTCGATCTTGTGACCGAGCTGCTTGCAGAGCGTCGACGCCAGTCGGCCGCTGAGGACGCCGCATGAACGCTGTGCTCGACTCATCAGCTCTGCTGGCGTTCCTGCAAGGCGAAGCCGGCGCCGACGTAGTCGAGGAGCAGCTTGGCGGTGACGCTATCTGCGGAGCTGCGAACTGGTCTGAGGTCGCGCAGAAGGTGCTTGCCGCCGGGCGCGACTGGGACCTCGCTCGCGTCCTGCTTCTCAGCTACGACATTCGCGTAGAGCCGGTGACGGGGGACGACGCCGAACGAGCGGCCCGTCGCTGGCGGTCGGGGGAAGGGCTGTCTTTGGCAGATCGTCTGTGCCTGGCGCTCGCCGACAGGACCGGGCTTCCGGTGTGGACAGCCGACACGGCATGGGGCGCGGGAAAGGGCGTCAACCAGATCCGGTAAGCCGGCGCGCTCATCCCGGCGCCCGCGCGACTGAATCGACCGATGCATAGCGGCTTCTTTCGACGCGTCGAAATCAGCTTGACACAACGGTTAGGGACTCATGCCGCGCCCGGCACCCTTGCACTCACACCTTAGACACTGTATAGTTCAAGTTCATCAAACAGCCGGGGGTGACGGTGGCACGCTCAGACGGGACGAAGACACAACAGCAGGTCTCCGTCGCCAACAACGACGACAGCGCTTCGCCGTCGCTCGACTCTCTGGCCGCGGCGTTCCGCGATCTCGGGCTCAGTGGCTACGAAGCGTCGATACTCGTCGCCCTGGTCCAGCTCGGCTCGGCCACAGCGACCCAGCTGGCGAAGGTGTCGGGCATCACGCGGCCGAACGTGTACCCGGCCCTCGAGGCCCTTCGGGCCAAAGGCGCCGTCGAGGTGGCCATGGGGAAGGTGAACCAGTGGGTGTGCCCGCCCCGCGACGAGGTGGTCGAGCGTCTCCGCCGGGCCGAGGAGGAGCGGCTCCGCGCGGCTGAGGCCCGTGTCGGGACCCGGGCCGAGGAGGCCAAGGGCATCCTGTCGACGCTGGCGCCGGCGGCGCCGGAACCGGCGCTGCCCTATGCCCGCCTCATAGGAAAGGCGGCCGAGGCGAGCGCCCTCTACCACCGCTCCGTGTCGGAAGCCACCAGTGAGATCCTCGTTACCAACCAGGGCCCTTACGCCGGCAGGCAGGCCGTGCAGCCCGAGGTACTCGACGCCATCGCCAGGGGAGTGAAGATCCGCGCTCTGTACCGGGCCGTCGAGATCGACAAGCCCTACACCGACGATTTCATCGCCACTATCGGTGCCTACAGCAAGGCCGGCGTCGAGGGCCGCATCGTCGAAGACGTAGGGGTCCCCGTGGCCATCTTCGATAGGCGCCTGGTGCTGGCGGCCCTCGACGACCCCGTGGATCCTGGCGGCCGGTTCCCGACCACGGTGGTCGCCGACCACACCGGGCTGGCCTTCTACGCCGTGGCCGCCTTCGAGCAGCTCTGGGCGAGCGGTGTGCCCTACGCGGTGACTTCGGCCGCCGCCGGTGGCGCGGCCATCAGATGAGCCGCGGTCGGCTGCTCTGGCAGCGGGTCATGGCCGGGGTGGTGCTGGTATCCCTGCTCGCCCTTCCTGGGGTTGGCCGAGGGGCCGCCGGTACCACCTGGGTGGCGGAACAGAGCGGTACGAGTCAGTTCCTGGCGGCTGTCTCCTTCTCCGATGCTCTCAACGGTCATGCCGTCGGCGAAGGCGGGACAATTCTCGCAACCACCGACGGCGGCAATACCTGGCGTCGCCAATACGCATGCGCTCAGGCCGTTTCCTGCACGGCATCGTCTCCCGACCGACTGACCGTTCCGCTGAACGCCGTGTCCTTCAGTGACGCGAGCCGCGGCCACGTTGCCGGTGCCGGGGGCACGATCCTCGCTACCGAGGACGGGGGCGCCCACTGGCGGCTTCAGACGAGCGGGACCGTCGTCAACCTGGCTGGCATTGCCTTCGCCGATCGCACTCACGGTTACGTCGTAGGGGGATATCTGGCCGGCATCGCCCGTGGGGGAACCATCCTCACCACCTCCGATGGCGGAAACACCTGGACCGAACGCTATGCCTGCCGGGTCAGCAATCCGTGTGCGGCGGAGACAAACGACCGCATCACGGCACCGTTTACTGCGGTGTCATCGGTACCTTCGAGCCCGACGAGCGCACACGTCGTCGGTTTGGGTGGCATCGTGAGCACCACCGATGGTGGATCGACGTGGATCTTCCGCCTGGTTGCTCCCGCCGGGGAGCTTCGTGGGGTGTCGTTCCCGGCGCCCGAACGAGGTTGGGCAGTCGGCACGGGTGGCACGCCGATCCTGGCCACCGCTGACGGAGGCGCAACGTGGACACCCCAGACGGACGGAGTGAATCTGAGCGCGGTCTCATTCAGCGACGCCGCCAATGGCCGTGCGGTCGGAGACAACTCGCGGATCCGGGTCACCACCGACGGCGGGCAGACTTGGATGGCCGAAGACACGGGTAACGCCAACTTCGCCGGGGTATCCCAGACGGCTGCAGGAGCGGCTCACGTTGTCGGCTCGGCCGGCCGGATTCTCGGTGTTCAACCCAGTGGCGCCAGCCCACCATCACCACCTCAGACCCCGGTCGCCAAACCAAAGAACGGCTCTGCACTCGTGTCCTGGCAGGCACCGAGCACCGACGGTGGCAGCTCCGTCTCGTCGTACCGGGTGAGCGCGCTGGCACTCGTCGGGGTGGAATACACACCAACCGGCCAGACGGTCACAGTGGGCGGGACGGCCACCTCAGCAGTGGTCCCCGGATTGGCCAACGGCACGAGCTTTCTATTCGACGTTGTGGCGGCGAACCCCGCTGGTGAAAGTGGGCCCGCCCGCACAAACGAGATTGTTCCGCGCATCCCCTGGCTCGCCCAGACGCCGTTGGCGGCCCCGCGCGTGGGAGCGACCGCCACGGCTCTGGACGGGCCTGCTTGCGTCTCTTCCACCCGCCCCGAATGGTGCGGCGATGTCCTTGTGGTGGGAGGTGGAGTGGCCGCCGCTGAGCTGTTCGACCCGAGCTCGGGGCGCTGGCGTCCGGCCGGGCGGCTGGCAGCTCCCCGCTCTCGGCACACGGCCACCTTGCTGAATGACGGCACGGTGCTGGTAGTCGGGGGGCAGGAGTCCCTGTCCGCGCTGGAGACAGCCGAGCGCTACAACCCGGTGTCGGGCGAGTGGCGATCGGCGGGTGCCATGGCTAACGCGCGCTACCGCCACACTGCCACCCTCCTGTCGGATGGCACCGTGCTCGTGGTTGGCGGTGGATTCGCCGAGGGCCGGGCCGCTGTGGCATCGGCGGAGGTTTACGTGCCAGACGCAGGGACGGGCAGATGGAAAGCAGCGGGCACCATGGCCGTGCCCCGAGCCGCCCATGCCGCCGTTCTGGTCGACGATGGCTCAGTGCTCGTCTCCGGAGGCGCGCTGACACTGCCTCCCGACGAACCAGAGGTAGTCGTGGGCGCAACGCCGTCGCCTCCCACCGCTTCGGCCGAGCGTTTCGAACCGCTCCCCACCGGCGATGCCGGAGCGGGGACCTGGGTGCCGTCGGCACCGCTCACAGAGCCTCGCCTCGCCCACAGCGCCACCGTCCTCGGTGACGGAAGAGTGCTCGTCGCCGGCGGGATCGGTCCGACCGGCTTCCTCAAATCAAGCGAAATTTCCGACGCGGCCACGGGTCTGTGGCGGGCGGCTGCCCCCATGTCGTCCCTCCGCGCCGCCCATGTCGCAGCCGTTCTTGGAGGCGCGGCATGCGAAGGCATGCCTCGACCGGCGCATTGCGGCACCGTGGTGGTGGCTGGTGGCATGTACGGCGGCGGCGTGGTGGACCGCACTCCGACTGAGGTTTTCGATCCGTCTGGCGGGCCGACAGGACGCTGGGCACCGACGGGCCGGCTCGTCGGCGCCACAGACCTCCCTGCCGCCACAGCCATGCAGGATGGTCGCGTACTGCTGGTTGACCGAGAGGTAGCCGAGGTCTTCGACCCCCAAGCGACGGTTTCGGCCTCGCCGCCCCAGGTGCTCTCGGTGGATACACCTTACGGATCATCGGCTGGCGGTACGACCCTCACGGTGCGGGCGATCGGGCTCGAGGATTTCGTGGCTGTCCTGGTAGACGGCAATCCAGCGACCGGCGCCAGCGTCGGGGCCGAGGCCACCTCGGTGACCGCCACCCTCCCGGGCCATGCTCCCGGGACAGTGAACGTCCGTGTCGTTACAGCCGCCGGGACCTCCAGCGTTCATCCCGGCGCTCAGTACCGCTACGGCAGCCTCGTCGGATCCTGGTCGCGCACGCGACCAGGCCAGGTTGCCAGGACCTTCTCGACGGCCACACTATTGGCCGGGGTTGGAGTTCTCGTGACGGGTGGCGATGTGGTGTCGGCAGAAACCTTCGATCCAGGCCTCGACGATTGGCAAGCGACAGGGCCCATGGGCACCGCTCGCTTCAGCGGGCATACGGCCATCCCTCTGGCGGCCGGCAGGGTGTTAGTGGTCGGCGGCACCGGGCCGTCTGGGACCGCATTGGACGCCACGGAGATCTACGAGCCCGGGCGGCGCAGCTGGACAGCCAGCGGCAAGCTCCAAGTCGGCCGCGCCGGCCACGCCGCCGTGCGCCTCCGGGACGGGCGCGTGTTGGTCGCCGGTGGCAACTCCACGAACGGCCCGACGCGCTCAGTTGAGATCTATGACCCCGTGGACGGCGCGTGGTCCCGCGCCAACGACCTCCCGGCCGCACGCGTCAACCACACTGCCACGGTGCTGCGGGACGGCAGGGTGCTGGTGGTGGGCGGCTGCGTTGAGGCCACTTCACCTCCCTGTTCAACGGCGCTAATGTACGAGCCTGGCCGCAACCGCTGGACGCCGGCAGGCAGCCTGGGGACCCATCGCAACGGTCACACCGCGTCCGTGCTGCTCGACGGCCGTGTCCTGGTGGTCGGGGGAACCGGCCCCGCGGGCAACCTTCGCTCGGCTGAGATCTTCGACCCAGCAACTCTTGCCTGGGAGCCAACTGGGGAACTGTTTGTTCCCCGCGTGAGCCACACCGCATCAGTACTCACCGACGGCTCGGTGTTGATCGCCGGAGGCTGCTGCACAGGGCCGGCCGGCGACGGGCTCGAATTAGCCGAGCGCTACGACCCCGCTGCCGGGCGTTGGGAGCCAGCGGCCGGACTTGGAACAGGACGCGCGAATCACCACGCCACCCTGCTCTCCGACGGTCGAGTGCTGGTCAGCGGCGGCGAGTCAGTGCTGGGTGAGCTGTTCTCCGTCTATACGGGCATACCTCCCCAAATCGCGTCGGTCGAGCCTGCTGGTGGGCCGACGTTCGGGGGGACGGTGGTAACCCTGCGCGGTGTCAACCTCGCTCCTCGTGACGGGGAAGAGGTGCGCGTCCGCTTCGGCGATGTCGACGCCAAGGTGCTCACCGTTGCGCCGACGGAGGTGACCGTGGAGTCTCCCGCCCAGGCCCAAGGAACCGTCGCTGTGACCGCAGAAACCCTTGGCGGTGCGTCGGCCCCGGCCGTCCTATCCGAGTTCACCTACGGCGCGGGGGCTTGGCGGCCGGCGGGACCGATGCCCGCGGCCGTGGGCACGCTTGACGGCCGTTTCTACGACCACACCGCCACAGATCTTGCTGCCGGCGAGGTTCTCGTAGCCGGGGGCACACAGGATTTCGCTCTGGCGAACGCCCTGCGGTCTGCTGCTCTCTACGACCCGGCCACCGGGATCTGGAGCAGGACCGGGTCGCTTGGTACCTCCCGCTTCCAGCACACCGCTACACGCCTGCTCGACGGAAGGGTCCTGGTCGCTGGTGGCCAGAACGAAGGGATACTGGCGCCGAATCTCGCCGCGACCAAAGGGGGTGCCCTGACATCGTCAGAGGTCTACGACCCGCTGACAGCCAGGTGGGCCGCGGTGGACGGGCTGAACGTACCTCGACTCGACCATACAGCCACTTTGCTGGAGGATGGGCGGGTGCTGGTCACAGGCGGGGCTACCTCAGAGGGCCGGCGCCGACACAGCGTCGCAGCCGCGGAGATGTTCGACCCCGCGTCGGGCAGGTGGACGCTGCTCCCGCCTATGAACCAGGCGCGGGTGGGGCACACCGCGACGCTCCTCGAGGACGGTCGGGTCTTGGTGGCGGGCGGCATGACCTTTGACGCGGACGCAAATGTTCCGGGAGTCGCCGTTCCTCTACCCGGAAACGCCGAGCCTGTCGCATCTGCGGAAATCTTCGCTCCCAAGAACGAGAAGTGGACCCTGGTACCCGAGATGTCGGTCGCTCGATTCTCGCATACCGCGTCCCTGTTGCCCGGAGGCGAAGTGCTGGTGGCCGGGGGCAACGGTGGGGGCTTCGAGGGGTTGGCCTCGGCCGAAGTGTTCGACCCCGCAGCAGACGCCGGCGCCGGTCGTTGGGCTGGAACGGGAAGTTTCCGGCGTGCGCGCGGCGGCCACACGGCGACGACGATAGCCGGTGGGCGCGTCCTCGTGACCGGCGGCGGTCCTGGTTATCCCGGCGAGGAGGTGCCCGGGCCGCTCGCTTCGGCCGAGATCTACGATCCCACGGAAAGGACGTGGGCGCTCACCAGCTATCTGGCCAGCCCCCGGGCGGGGCATACCGCGTCGCTGCTCCCCGACGGCACGGTCCTGGCCGCCGGCGGCTACCGGGATATGGCTGAGGTCACCGGAAGATCTATTCTCGCCGACGGCACCGAGCGCTACACCCCGGCGCCAGGGGTGACCGAACTCGCGCCGGCTTCGGGTCCGAGTGGCGGAGGTTTGGAGGTGTCGGTGAATGGCCACGGCCTGCGCGGCGTGAGCGAGGTGCGCTTCGGAACGGTGGTGCTGCCGCCAGAAGCGATTGCGACCACGGCCGATGGCGCTCTGGTTGCGCGCGCTCCGGTGCATCCGCCCGGGCCTGTGCAGGTCTCTGTTGCAAACGCAGGCGGTACTTCGGCTCACTTGGTCCCGCGCCCGCCGTCGCGCTTCACCTACCTGACTGGTGCCGGGGCAGTCCGCGATCTGACCGCTACCGCGCTCGGGGCAGCGACGGTTCGCCTGAGCTTCAGCGCGCCGGACGACGGCTCGACGCTCGGGCCGGCAACCGCCTTCGAAGTGCGGCAATCGGGCCAGGGGATCACCCCTGACAACTTCTCCGAGGCTCAGGCGCTCTGCGAGGGAGTCTGCCGCTTCACTCCAGCTACGTCGATCGTGCTCCAGGTCAACGACCTATCTCCGAACACGACGTACCACTTCGCCGTTCGGGCTTTCGGGCGCGACGGGTCTCTGGGGCCCATGTCAGCGTCGGTCGCTGTGATCACAGCGGCCGTCGACTTCGGCGGCCAACCCGGGGCCTGTCCCGCTGCCGCCGTGCCCACCGCTACTAAATTGGCCTATCCGGCCGGGTACTCACTCGTCGGGCTTCCTGCCGGTACCGTGGTCGGGGCCGATTCTCCCCTGTACTCGTGGTTCGACGCCGGCGCCAGCGGTGCCTACGCCGCGGCACCGGGAACCGAGCCCGCCGGCGAGGGTCGTGGCTACTGGGCCTGGTTCGCCTGTCCCCGTCTCATCGAGCTCGGCGCTGGAAGCGAGTCGGTGTCGTTCCCGCTCGGCGCCTACCACGCCTCCATGGTGGGCAACCCCTCGGGTACCTCGGCCGCCAATGTCTCGGGCCATGACTTCGTCGCTCGATGGGATCCAGCGGCCAACGACGGCGCCGGCGGGTACATCGTTTCTGGTTACCGGGAGCCGCAGCGTCTGGCTGTCGGAGAGGGCGCCTGGGCGTTTTCTTACCTGGACACAACCGTCGCCATCGACCCCGCTCCGTAGCATCGGGCGTGTCGGGACAGCCCGTGGCCTCCCCAGAGGGGGGCATTGGCTGGCGTGGAGACAAGATCTTCTCGGGTGCAGAAGTCTAGCTACACTTGTGGCTATGAGCATCGCTGAGAACCTGCCGTTGGCCGAGGTGAAGAATCGTCTCTCAGAGGTGGTGGCGGAGGTGGAGGCTCAACACGGGCGGGTGGTGATCACCAAGCACGGGCGGCCGGCGGCCGTCCTGATGGCCGTCGAGGACCTGGAGTCACTCGAGGAGACACTCGCCATCCTCAGCGATCCGGAGGCGATGGCCGATCTGGAGGAGGCTCGCCGTGACATTGCCGCGGGACGCGTTACGACATTGACCAAGGAGGAGGCGCTGGCCCGATGGGGCCGGGGTGGATAAATACACCGTTTCCTGGAGTGCCCGGGCCGCTCGGGACATGGATCGCCTCGATCACAAAGTGGCCGGCGCGGTCATCGACCTCGTATACGGCGCTCTGGCGATCGACCCCACACGCGTGGGTCACCGGCTCCGGTTCGAGCTGGAGGGCCACTACAGCGCCCGACGCGGCGGCTGGCGCCTGATCTACAGGGTGGATGAGAAGAAGCAGCTCGTCCACATAGAACGGGTGGGGCATCGCAGCGACATCTACCGCCGGCGATAAGAGCGAGGTCAACAGGCGTCCGGCGACGGGCACGGCGCCGAGAAAAAAAATGTCAGAAAAAGCTTGACTTGCAAACGCGCGTTCTGGTACAATGAATCCGAGTCAGAGCAGCAGCCGCTTCGGCGCCGCCGCCGCCGCAATGACACCTCGAGTAGCCGGGTCGACGGCTCTCCACGAAGCCATAGCTCTGTGTCCCTTGGAGAGGGGAGGTGCCGGATGAGTCTCGAATTCGTAGGTGCAGCAGTGACGTTCCGCGGCCTGGTGCGCGAGATGGACGTGGGGGTGATGGAGGCCAAGCTGTGCGTGCTGGTGGCCGAGGAGATGGCCCGGGTGGAAAAGGCCTGTGCCGCCCTGCGGGCCATGGCCGCGGCTCGAGCCGCTTATTGTGGAGCGCATCGCGAGCGCGGGTTCAACTCGCCCGAGGACTGGCTGGCCGGCGCGTCAGGGTCCACCCGCAGCCAGGCCAAGTCCGATATCCAGACCGGCTCGCGCCTGGAGGACCTTCCCGAGACCAAAGACGCAGCCCTGCAGGGCGACCTGTCTCTCGGCCAGGCCGAGGAGATCGCCAGGACCGAGAAGGAAAAGCCCGGCTCTGAGTCCGAGATGATCAAGACGGCCAAGTCCTCCACCCGCCAGCAGCTGGCCGACGCCGGGCGAAAGCTCCGCCAGGAAGGCGTTGATCGAAAGGAGCTGGCCAAGGACCAGCACGCCAAGCGTGGGGTGCGGAGCTGGATCGACGGCGACGGCATGATCTGTGGCCAGTTCCGCTTCGAGCCGGTGGTGGGGGTCCCGTTGGCAACCCGCCTGGTGGCCGAGGCCGACCGGATCCACCGGGAGGCACGGCGCAACGGCTCCACCGAGTCCTGGGAGGCCCATGCCGCCGACGCCCTGGCCGCCATGATGGGCGAGGGCGGCGCCAAGCCCCACCGCACCAAGGCCGACGTGGTGTTCGTGGTTGACCTGCGCACCTTCCGCACGGGTGAGCATCCCGAGACGGTGTCCCACATCGTCGGTGGTGGGCCGGTGGACCCCGAGGTGGTGCGGGAGATGGCCAAGGACGCCTTTTTGAAGGTGGTGTTCCACGACGGGGTCAACATCCACACCGTGGCCCACCTGGGCCGCTACATCCCCGCCGAGCTGCGCACCGCCCTGGAGCTGGGTGACCCACCAGAGTTCGACGGCATCACCTGCTCAGGGTGTGGCAAGAAGTTCAACCTCCAGTGGGACCATCTCGATCCAGTCTGTGCCGGCGGGCTCACCAGCTACGACAATGAGGACCCCAAGTGCTGGGAGTGCCACGCCAAGAAGTGCGACGAGGAGCGGGCCGCCGGCCTGTACAAGCCGAAGCCCAAGCCGGACTTTTCCAGTTCGGTCGGCCACCAAGGCCAAACCCGTACGCCAGCCTCGTCGAGCCGCTCGGGATAGAACACCTCGCCCCGAAGCCACCTGGCCGAGCGTGGTCGAGCCGCGGCCTTCCGACAGGACGCAACTTCCGGCGCCCCCGGCCCTGCCTGGAAATGATCCGTGGTGCCTTCCCAGGGTGCACCGTCCGAGCCCCCCGACAAGTCCGACGGGGCTATCGGAAAACATATCTAATTGTATCTGTTAGGATAAATGCCCATGTACGGCTCATTCATCCGCGCGGTGCGGAAGTCGAAGGGGATCACCCAGGACCAGCTCGCCCGTAACGCCGGCATCTCGCAGCCCAATGTGTCGGCCTACGAGCACGACCGGCGGGTTCCAAATGCCGACACGCTGAACAAGCTGCTGGTCGCCTGCGGTTATCAACTGGCGGCCGCCGACGGCACCCGGGTCCTCTACTGCCCGCTGCCGGTGGGTGGCTGGTTCCCCGATGAGGATCTGCCGCCTGCCACTCCCGGGGATCCCGGCGACGAGGCACCGACCATCACCGCCGATACCCCCATGGCCGAGCGGGTGCGTGCCATCAACGAAGTTCTCGAGCTGGCCGACGCCACGCGCCGGCGGTGACCGCCGCCTCGCTCATCGTTGCCCTCCACGACCACTTCGCCCGCCACCGTGTCCCCCATGCCTTCGGCGGTGCCCTGGCACTGAACTATTACGCAGAGCCCCGCGCCACCATTGACGTCGATGTCAACGTGTTCGTCCCCGTTGAGCGGGCTCCGGCGGTCGTCGAGAAGCTGAGCATGATCGGCCTGCGTCCCGAGCAGAACCAAGCGGCGTGGGCACCCGTGGCCGGGGTCCGCCTGCGCGGTGATCATGGCGAAGTGGCCGACCTGTTCTTCTCCATCGACGAGCACTACGCACAAGTGGCTGGCCGGGCCCGGCGTTTCCCATTCGGCACCCCGCCCCGGCGCCTGCCGTTCCTCAGCGCCGAGGATCTCGTGGTGTTCAAGTTGTCGTTCAACCGGGACAAGGACTGGGTCGACATCCGCCAGCTGTTCGTCGCCGGCACAGACCTCGACCTCGACTATGTCGAAGCCCAACTGATCGCCCTGCGGGGCCCGTCCATGTACCCCCGCCTCGCCCGGCTGCGTGCCCTCGCCCGCGGAAGTGTGACCTCGACGACGGCCCCCGCACTCATGGCGGAAGATGTCCGCGCCGAGTGGCTCGGCGACGCCCACGCCCAACGCTGAAGGCACTGGTTCCGATTGATCGCAGCGGAATCGCGGTCGGCGTCGCCCGATCACAGCGATCCTCGCGATTCCGCGGAATCGCGGACGGTGTGGGGCGGGCACCGGCAACCGGGCCGGTGAAGCGGAAGCCGTTCCACGTGCTCGGGTCACCGACCCCGGCGCCGCCACGATTAATTCGGTCTCTCGCCGACAACCGCGTCCAGGCGTTGCTCGAGGAAGGTCCGCTCGGCGCCGTTGGTGGCGAGCGACAGAGCGGCCTCGTAGGCGTCCGCCGCGTCCGAATGCCGCCCCAGCCGTTCCAGCAGCTGGGCTCTGGTGGCGTGGAACAGATGGTACTGGGGGAGGTCCAGTGCATCCACCTGGGCGAGGGCGGCCTCGGCGCCTTCCACCTCGGCCACGGCGACGGCTCGGTTGAGCCTTACGACCGGCGTGGGGGCGAAACCGAGCAGCTGGTCGTAGAGACGGAGGATCTGGCGCCAGTCGGTGTCGCCCGCAGTGGGGGCGTCGCTGTGGACGGCGTTGATGGCCGCCTGGATCTGGTACGGGCCCGGTTGGTTGCGCCGTAGAAGGCGGCGAAGGATTGCTTGGCCCTCGGCGATGAGCGGGGCGTCCCAGCGTGAGCGGTCCTGGTCGCCGAGCAGGACCAGGCTGCCATCGGTGCCGGTGCGGGCCGGTCGGCGGGCCTCGATGATCAACAGCAGGGCAAGCAGGCCGAGGACCTCGGGCTCGTCGGGCATCAGCTCGGCCAGGAGCCGGGCGAGGCGGATGGATTCGGCGCACAGGCCCTCGCGCACCAGCTCCTCGCCGCTCGACGCGATGTAGCCCTCGTTGAACACCAGGTAGAGGACGGCCAGCACCGGTCTGAGCCGATCCGGAAGCTCGGCCTCGCCTGGGACGCGATAGGGGATCTTGGCGGCGCGGATCTTGGCCTTGGCCCGCACCAGGCGCTGCGCCATCGTGGTCTCGGGCACCAGGAAGGCCCGGGCGATCTTGCCGGTCTGGAGCCCACCGAGGAGGCGCAGGGTCAGGGCCACCTGCGCGCCGGGTGCCAGGGCGGGATGGCAGCAGGTGAACATCAGCCGGAGCCGGTCGTCGGTCACCGGCCCCACCTCCTCAGGAGGCTCGTTGCCGGCCTGCAACAGGGCGGCCTGGGCATGGCGGTCGTGGCGGGAAGACTCACGGCGCAGCCTGTCGATGGCTCGGTTGCGCGCCGTGGTGGTGATCCATCCCCCCGGGTTGGGCGGCACCCCGGTGCGAGGCCACCGCTCCATGGCCACGGCGAACGCATCCTGGACCGCCTCCTCGGCGATATCGATATCGCCGAAGAGCCGGACCAGGCCGGCGACCGCTGGAGCGGACTCATGACGGAAGACGTCGGCGATGGTCGACGGCTCGGGCACAGCCACCCCGCTGGTCTACCTGCGGCTACTCGTCCTGGAAGGGACGAACCTCCACGGGGCCCCTGCACGCTTTGGTCGCCTTGACCGCCCACGCCAGCGCGGCGTCGAGGTCCGGCACCTGGATGACCCAGAATCCGCCCAACTGCTCCTTTGTCTCGGCGAAGGGGCCGTCGGTGGTGATGACCTCGTCCCCCTCGGCCCGCACGACCGTCGCCGTGCTCGGGGGGTGCAGCCCGCCACCGAAGACCCAGACGCCGGCAGCCATCATCTCCTGGTTGACGACGTCCACATCCTTGTACATCTGCTCCACCACCTCGGCCGGCGGCTCCTTCTCACCCTCAACGATGTGGACCGAAAGCAGGTACTGCGTCATTGGACTCTCCTCTCGAACACCGGCACCTTGCCGGCTTCACCACTACTACGAACGGCCCCGGCCGGAATCGACAATCCGGCGCCGGAAATCTTCGGGAAATGAGCATTGGAAGGCACGCACCTCTAAAGCCGCGACCCTTCACCGCGGCGTTTCTGTTGCCTACCAGTCCGACCTCGGGGAACGAACTGCGTGGCGCCGTTCGTGGTCCACTGTCGCCACGATGATCACACTGTTCGGGGTGCTGGCGCTCACCTTCATGATGACCATGTACGCGCTCGAGGATCGGGGACCTCGCTTCATCCTTGCGTTCGCCTTCGGCTGCCTGCTCTCCAGCGCCTACGGGTTCATGGCCGGCGCGTGGCCATTCGGCGTGGTCGAGCTGGTGTGGTCGGCGGTGGCGCTGCGGCGATGGCAGACGGCGCCCGCCGGTACGGAGAAATGAGGGACAATTCCGGTGTAGCCATCCAGCTCAACCGCAGGTTGGCCCGGATACCAAGTTGCGATCGGTCAGGAGCCAGATGACATCAACCTCACCACTTGCCATCGAGGCCACCGGGCTCGTCAAGTCCTTCGGCGGCGAGCGCGCCGTCGACGGCATCAACCTCGCCGTTCCCACCGGCTCGGTCTACGGGGTTCTTGGCCCTAACGGGGCGGGCAAGACGACCACCATCCGCATGCTGGCGACGTTGATCCGTCCCGACGAGGGGACCGCCACAGTGCTCGGGCACGACATCGTCTCGGAGGCCGCTGCGGTGCGGGCAGGCATCAGCCTGACGGGTCAGCTCCAACGTCTTCGTCGATCCTGAGACGTTGCCGGCGCCCCTCGAGGCCTTCGTCGACGTCAACCCGATCTCGATCCTGGCCACTACATCTCGCGGCCTCATGGAGGGCAACGCCGCAGGCAGCGACATCGCCATCGTCCTGGCCGTCGCAATCGCGCTAACCGCGGTCTTCGCTCCCCTGACGGCCCGCCTGTACCGCAGGGCCTGAAGCCACCCCCCCGGTCGGGATAAGACTGGCGGGGTGATCGTCGACTGTGCCGTGTACGAGAACGGGGCGCGGGCCAAGGAGTCGCTCGATCTCGACCATGCTCTCGACGCCGCTCGGGCCCGTGGCGGCTTCGTGTGGATCGGGCTGCACGAGCCGACGGCCGACGAGTTCGCCACCGTCGCCGAGGCTTTCGACCTCCATCCCCTGGCGGTCGAGGACGCCATCCACGCCCACCAGAGGCCGAAGCTGGAACGCTACGGCGACAGCTTGTTCATGGTGTTCAAGCCCTCCCGTTACGTCGACGCCGAAGAGGTGGTCGAGGTCGGCCAGATCATGGTGTTCCTCGGGCCCGAATTCGTGGTCACCGTGCGCCACGGGCCCTCGGCCCTCACCGATGTTCGCCGGGTGCTGGAGGAGGATCCCGATCGCCTGCAGTGGGGGCCGGCGTCGGTTCTCTACGCCATCGCCGACAAGGTGGTCGACGACTACGCCGCGGTGATGGTGGGTCTCGACAACGACATCGACCAGATCGAGCAGAGCGTGTTCGCCGGGCCCAAGCCCACCCACGCCGAACGCATCTTCAAACTCAAGCGGGAGGTGCTCGACTTCCGTCGGGCCGTCGACCCTCTGGAACCGCCCCTCGCCGAGCTGGCCGGGGGAATCAAGCCCGTCGACGAACGCTCCGCTGATTACTTCCGCGACGTGCATGACCACGTGACGAGAGTTTCCGAGCATCTCGCCGGCCTCGACGCCCTGCTGGACAGCGCCCTCAACGCCAACGTCGCCCAGGTCGGCATGCGCCAGAACGAGGACATGCGCAAGATCACCGCCTGGGTGGCCATCATCGCCACTCCCACCATGATCGCCGGCATCTACGGCATGAACTTCGAGCACATGCCCGAGCTGGAGTGGACATTCGGCTATCCGCTGACGCTGTCGCTGATGGTGATCGTCTGCATCGCCCTGTACCGCAACTTCAAGCGCCGGGACTGGCTGTAGCCACGGTAGAGTGACGTCGGTGACGAGCGAGCGGCAGCTCGCCGGGCCCGAGCTGGCCGAGGCGGCCCGCCGGCGGACCTTCGCCATCATCAGTCACCCCGACGCCGGCAAGACCACCCTCACCGAGAAGTTCCTTCTCTACGCCGGCGCCGTGGCCGAGGCCGGCGCCGTCAAGGCGCGGGGCGGGCGCCGGCGGGCCACGTCGGACTGGATGGCCATGGAGCAGCAGCGGGGCATCTCCATCACCTCCACCGTGCTCCAGTTCACCTACCGGGACCACGTGGTCAACCTGCTCGACACGCCCGGCCACCGTGACTTCTCCGAGGACACCTACCGGGTGCTGGCCGCCGCCGACGCCGCCGTCATGGTGCTCGACGTGGCCAAGGGGATCGAGGCCCAGACGCTCAAGCTGTTCGAGGTCTGCCGGGCCCGCAACATCCCCATCCTCACCTTCCTCAACAAGTACGACCGGCCCGGCAGGGACCCGCTGGAGCTGCTGGACGAAATCGAGTCGCAGATCTCGCTCCGCCCCACTCCGGTCACCTGGCCCGTCGGGATACCCGGCGACTTCCGCGGCGTGGTCGACCGCCGCACCGGGCTGTTCGTCCGCTTCAGCCGCACCGCCCACGGCTCGAAGGCCGCGCCCGAGGAGCTGGTCGACCCGGCACGGGCGGCCGAGGAGGAGGGTGGCGCATGGGACGCCGCCCTGGAGGAGTGCGCCCTGCTCGACGAAGTGGGGGCCGATCTCGATCTGGCATCGCTGCTCGCCGGAACCTCCACGCCGCTGTTCGTCGGATCGGCCCTCACCAACTTCGGCGTGCGCCACCTCCTCGATGCCATCGTCGACCTGGCGCCGGCACCGCAGGCCCGCGCTGATGCCGCCGGCCACCCTCGACCCCTCGAGGCACCGTTCTCGGGGTTCGTGTTCAAGATCCAGGCCAACATGAACCCCGCCCACCGTGACCACGTGGCCTTCGTGCGGGTGTGCTCGGGGCGCTTCGAGCGGGGCATGACCGTCACCCACGGCCCGAGCGGCCGGCCCTTCTCCACCAAGTACGCGTCGTCGGTGTTCGGCTCCGAGCGCGACACCATCGACGAGGCCTATCCCGGCGACGTCATCGGCCTGGTGAACGCCACCGACCTGCGCATCGGCGACACCCTCTACGAAGCCGAGCCCGTCGTTTACCCGACCATCCCCACTTTCGCCCCCGAGCTGTTCTCCCGGGCCCGGGCCCGGGACACCAGCCGGTTCAAGCAGTTCCGCCGCGGCCTGGACCAGATGGAGCGCGAGGGCGTCATCCAGGTGCTGCGCGATCCCGACGGCGATCCCACTCCCGTGCTCGGCGCCGTCGGCCAGATGCAGTTCGAGGTCTTCGCCCACCGCCTGGAGCACGAGTTCGGCGCCGCCGTCGACCTGTCGCCCACCGCCCACACCATCGCCCGCCGGACCGACGAGGCCACCGCCGCCCACCTCCGCAACGTCAACGGCGTCACCGTCCTGAACCGCGGCGACGGCAGCCGGCTGGCGCTGTTCGAGAGCCCCTACTGGCTGCAGCGACTGAAGAGCGACCATCCCGACTGGTGCCTCGACCCCATCCTCACCGGCGGCCTGGCCTGATCACCGGCCGCCGCCGGCGGCCGCACGCCCTCCGTTCGCCCACCCGGCACCGGGGGTAGGCGCAGGGGCTCAGGCGGCTTCGCCGGCGGGTGGCTCATCGGCGCGGCCGAGCGAAACGGGGTCCACCGATGAAGCAGCCAGGGCCAGCGGCCCGGATTCGCGGGTGGCCACGCCGGAGGAGAAGGGAAGCGCGGCCCGCAGCGCCCGCTGGAGCCAGGCGACCGCCAGCGGGGCGTGGCGGGGCTCCGCACCGGGATCCACGGGGGCTCCCAGCAGGAGTTGCACCGATGCCCGCCGAACCCGTTCAGGGTCAGGCTCCAAGCCGGCGGCCCGGGCCCGGTGCACCAGGTGGGACGCCACCAGGGCCAGTTCCTGGGCCCCGAGCGCTATCGACGCATGCAGTGCCGGTGCTGCGGTGACCAGCAGCCACAGAGGCGTGCGCCGGGCCAGAAGGCGCAACGGCCCGACCCGCCGGGCCACCTTGGCCGCCAGCGCCGCGCCCGTGGCTCCACCGAGCAGCGGGGACCGGGGCTGATCGTCAAGCGCCTTCACCAACGCGGCGGCGTCGGCCACCGCCCTCGGCTGGTTGACCGCACCACTGACGATCCGCCCGGCCAGCGCCCGCGCCGGACCTTCGATGCCGTCCCCCACGGCGGCAACCGAGAACGACCCCGCCCGCCCCACCGCGTTCAGCAGGGCACCGACCAGATCCCTGGCCGCGCCGGCAATGCCCCCCTCCGTCCCCGGAGGCGGCGGTGTCCCGTCAGCTGGCAATGCGGCGTCCATGGCTGTGCCATACCCAATCACGGTCCCGCCCACCGGCGGCGGCTGCCCCGCAGGGCAAACGGAATCAGGTCAGCCTTGCAAAGTTTGTTAGGTGTGCCTATCATTTTGCTGATGTTGGGAACACCTGACGCCGAAGCACCCCGGCTGCCTGAGCACCGCTGACCGCCCGGTAGACCGCAATGACCCTCCTGGAATCGGAACGTCCGCAGCTCAGTCCGCTGTTCGTCGACGACCTCGGCCGCCACGGGGAGCGGGTCGCCGCGCTGACGTCCACAGGCTCGATCACCTACGCCGAGCTGGAGGACCGGGTCGCCGGGCTGGCGGAACGGCTCGGCATCGAGCGACGCCTCGTTCTGGTTCGAGCGGCCAACACCGTCGACGCCCTCGTCGCCTACGTGGCTGCGCTACGGGGCGGCCACTCGGTTCTGCTCGCACCTGGCGACGATGCATCGAGCGGGCAGGTGCTCATCGACGCCTACGACCCGGATGTCGTCATCTCCGCCGGCCAGAACCGCTGGAATTTCGACGAACGCCGGGACAGAACCGTGCACGACCTCCACCCCGAGCTGGCCCTGCTGCTTTCCACTTCGGGATCGACCGGCTCCCCGAAGCTCGTCCGCCTGTCCCGCCGGAACCTCCAGTCCAACGCCGCCTCCATAGCGGAGTACCTCGGCCTCACGCCGGAGGACCGGGCCGTCACCACCCTTCCCATGCAGTACTGCTACGGCCTGTCGGTGATCAACAGCCACCTGCACGCCGGGGCGTCTCTCGTCCTCACCGACCTGTCGGTGGTCGACCGCTGCTTCTGGGACCTGTTCAGGGCATCTGGCGCCACCAGTTTCGCCGGCGTCCCCCACACCTTCGACCTGCTCGACCGGGTGGGGTTCGACGAGATGTCGCTGCCCACCCTGCGATATCTCACCGAGGCCGGCGGGCGGATGGCCCCCGACAAGGTCCGCCGTTACGCCCAGCTCGGCGCCCGCCATGGTTGGGACCTGTTCGTCATGTACGGCCAGACCGAGGCCACCGCCCGCATGGCGTACCTGCCGCCGGCGCTCACCGGTTCCCAGCCGCAGTCCATCGGCATCCCGGTGCCGGGCGGCCACTTCACCATCGACTCGCCCGACGAGGACGGCGCCGGCGAGCTGGTCTACCGCGGTGACAACGTCATGCTCGGGTACGCCGAGCAGCCGCGCGACCTGGCCCTCGGCGCCACCGTCGGCGCCCTCCACACCGGCGACCTGGCCCGCGTCTCCGCCGCCGGCCTCTACGAGATCGTCGGCCGGCGCAGCCGCTTCATCAAGCCCTACGGGATCCGGATCGACCTCGACCGCCTCGAGCGGCTGCTGGCGGACGACGGCGTGGCCGGCGTCTGCAGCGGCGACGACGACCTGCTGATCGTCGCCGTCGAGCACCCCGATCAGGTGGACGCCGCCACCCGCCTGGTGGCCGTCCACCTGGGCCTGCCCCGCTCCCACGTCCGGGGCGTGTGCCCGCCCGAGCTGCCCCGACTGAGCAACGGCAAGCCCGACTACGCCGCCCTCCGGCGCCACGCCACCGACATCGGGACCCCCGGCACCGAGCCGGCCACCCCACTACTGCCACCTGACGACGCCGGCCACCAGGCCGCCCTCAGAGCTGCGTTCGTCGACGTCCTCGGCGTCGAGCCCAGCGACGACGACACCTTCGTCGCCCTCGGCGGTGACTCGCTCTCCTATGTCGAGATGTCGGTCCGCCTGGAGCAGATCATCGGTTCGCTCCCCCGCGACTGGCACGTCACGCCGGTCGGCCACCTCGCCCCCACCGCCGCCACGCGCCGGCGCCTCACCGTCCACACCGACACCAGCGTCGTGCTGCGAGCCGTGGCCATCGTGCTCATCGTGGGCACCCACACCAAGCTCTGGCAGCTACCCGGTGGCGCCCACGCCCTCATCGCCGTGGCCGGCTACAACTTCGCCCGCTTCCAGATCGGCGCCTCCACCATGGCCGCCAGCATCGCCCGCCTGGCCGTTCCGAGCATGTGCTGGATAGCCGTCGTGGCGGCGTGGAACGACAAGTACAGCTGGGCCAACGCCCTTCTCCTCAACGGTTTTCTCGGCCGGCCCGCCGACCACTGGGGCTACTGGTTCATCGAAGCGGTGGTCCAGATCCTCATCCCCCTGGCCCTCGTGCTCGCCGTTCCCGCCGTTGCCCGCCTCGAGCGGCGCCGGCCCTTTGCCGTGCCCATCGCCGCGGCCGGCGCCGGCCTCCTCGTGCGCTTCGACGTCATCGACCTCACGTCGTCACACCACATCTCCCGGCCCCATGAGGTGTTCTGGATCTTCGCCCTCGGCTGGAGCGCGGCCCGGGCGACGTCGTTCTGGCACCGGCTGCTCGTGTCCGCCATGGCCGTCGCCGCCCTGCCCGGCTTCTTCGCCAATACCCACAGGGAGCTGATCGTCCTCGCCGGTCTCCTGCTCATCGTGTGGGTTCCCACCATCCCGCTGCCCAGGCTCGGTTACCGCGTGGTGGCCCCCGTCGCCAGCGCCTCGCTCTACATCTACCTGACCCATTTCCAGGTCTACCCGCCGCTGGCCCGGCTCCACGGCCCGACGGTGGCGCTGGCCGGATCGGTGCTGGTGGGCATGGCCGCACAACTTCTCACCCAGCGGCTCACCCACCGCACCGTGTTCAGTCGGGGGATCAGTCGGGGATCCAGCGTTCGAGAACGCCACCCTGGCCGAAACGCCTCGCAGAGCTAGCCTCGGTGCCCATGGCCAGGCGGGGAAGGCGGAAAAGGATTTTAAGAACGGTAATATTAGTTTTTGTTCCCGTCCTGATAGCCGGCGCATGCACGTCGAAGCCGCCCACTGAATCGAACGACGTGAACACTGGCGCGACACCGAAGGAGGCCCCGTCGACGGGAAAGTCCCCCTTGGGAACCTGTGAAGGCCCTGGCGCCAACGCACGGACATCACCTGCTGTCGAACTGTTCGGCGCAGGAGGTCAAGTGGACGCCGCGCTGAAGCAGAATCTCTCCCTCGCCCGTGATCGCATCGCTCTTCCCAAGAACCTGGGCGCCGCCCAGCGCGACGCTGTCACCACCCGCCCCATAGTCACCGAGCTCCAGGCTGGCTTCCTCGACGTTCCGGGGTGGTCGAAGACCGCAGTCGACGAAGTGGTCGCTTCCGCTGTGGCTGGTTGCGCTCGGAAGCAGGGCGAGGTGCTGGCGCGGATGCTGAACGAATTGGACGCCCGCAACAACATGTCGGCCCACGAGGGCGCGCCGGTCCGCCAGAAGATCGTCGATCTCGATGCCTCGGTGGCCAAGGAGGCACCGCTGATCACGGCCTTCTCGGAGGTCTTCGCCGTTAAAACACCCTGGCCCCGCCGCGCTGAGTCAGGCAGCTTCGCCGAGGCCGAGGCCGCCATCGCCGAGTTGACAAGCAAGATCGACGAGCCCACCCAGAAAGCGCTGGCCGGAGTGGTCCTCGGCATGGCCAAGGCCGAGGAGTGGCGGCTGGAGGCGGTCAGGCCGATGTTCGGTGACAGGCTGGACTACGACAATCTGGCGAAGTTGCTGACAGCTCGGCAAGCACCCAATGGCGTCCGCCGCTTCGACTATTCGGCAATGGGTCGAGCCGGCGTGGCTCTCGCCGGTGCCGTTGAGCGTCTCCAGGCTCATCTTCTCGCCCAGCCGCTACCCGAGACCCTTAAGTTCGACCTTCATACGCCCCTCGGCGAGGTGGTGCTCGACGGCGGCTCCGGGGCCGACACCCACGGGTTGGCCGCGCCGGCCATCGTGGTGGACCAGGGCGGCAACGACACCTACAACGGCGTGATCGCCGGCCCCGCCCTGGAGTCGATTCCCCTCTCGGTGGCCATCGACCTGGCCGGCGACGACACCTACGCGGGAGGCGAGGCGATAGGAACCCAAGGGGCTGGAGTGCTGTCATTCGGCTTCTTGCTCGACGCCGCCGGCAACGACTCCTACCAGGCCACCTCCCTGGCCCAGGGCGCGGGCTTTCTCGGAGTGGGGGCGCTGCTCGACGGCGGAGGCGACGACACCCACAAGGCCCGAAGCTCCGCCCAGGGTGCCGGCCAGTACGGCCTCGGAGTGGCCGCCGACCTGGCCGGTAAGGACGCCTGGGCCATCACCAGCGAAGGCCAGGGCTATGGGACGGTACGAAGCGCCGGGTTGCTGGTCGACGTGGAGGGCGACGACACCTACGACGCCGACGACACCAACATCACCAATCCCTCGGCCCAGTCGGCCCAGCACAACACCAGCATGGCCCAGGGTGCGGCCTTCGGGCCGCGCCCCGGCGGGAGGGGCAACATGGCGGGCGGGATTGGGATGTTGGCGGACCTGGCCGGCAACGACGTCTATAGCTGCGGTGTCTTCTGCCAGGGCGCCGGCTACTTCTTCGCCCAGGGCATCCTCTACGACGGTGGCGGCAACGACAATTACCGAGGGGTGTGGTACGTGCAGGGATCAGCCGCCCACTTCGCCATCGGCATCCTCATGGAGGACGGCGGCAACGACACCTACCAGACGGTGATCAAGGCCAGCCGCGGCGAGGGCCACGACGCCTCCGCAGGGTTCCTACTGGAGGGTGGTGGCAACGACACCTACGGAGTTCCGCCACTCACCAACGGCGCGTCCAACAACCAGGGCTATGGGTTCTTCGTGGACGTAACCGGAGCCGACACCTACACCACCAACCGCAGCGAGGGCGCCTACGGGCAGTCGGTGGTCGACGGCGACTTCGTCGACTACACCGACCGGGCCGGGGTCGGTGCCCTCGGCTTCTTCATGGATCTCGCCGGCCAGGACAACTACCAGGGGGCGCCGGGCGTGGTGAAGAACGGCGCCACCTGGAAGCTCCCAGCGGCCCGCGCTCCTTCCCAGCACCTCGGTTTCGGCCAGGACGATGAGGACCCGAAATGCTGGGAGTGCCACGCCAAGAAGTGCGACGAGGAACGAGCCGCCGGCCTGTCACGGTGTCTCGGTTCCGAGGATCCCACTAGTCGTAGTTCCGTAGGGCTGCACTAAGGAACGCAGGCGTGGAGATGTGATACAATGGGTCACATGGGGGATGAGCCGTCGGTCCAGCGCTCCTTTCGTATCTCGGGGCGCACCATGGAGTTGCTCGACGCCGCCGCATCGGCGACAGGCGAGTCACGCAACAGCCTTGCCGACCGGCTGCTCGGAGAAGCCGTCCGCCTCGAGCGCCACCCGCTCATCCGTTTCCACCAAGGCGCCGGCGGGCGACGACAGCCGCTTGTCACCGGTACCCGCCTGTACGTGCACCAGGTGATGTCGACGGTGAGGGCCCATCAGGGCAGCGTCGACGATGCCGCCGCCTATCTCGGCATCGCCGCCCGGCTCGTGCGGGCCGCCGTCGACTACTACGCCGAGTTCGCCGACGAGGTGTCCGACGACGCGGCCGTGGCCGAACGCATCGAGCACGACGAGCGGGCGAGGTGGGAACGCCAGCAGCGCGCCTTGGCGTGAAGCTGGCCCTCGATCATCACTACTCCCCCGCCATCGCCGCCCAGCTCCGGGAGCGTGGCCACGACGTCCTGGTGGTGAGCGAGCGAGGCTGGGAGACCACAGCCGACGAGGTCCTGCTCGAGTTGTGCCAGGAGGAACAGCGCGCCCTCCTCACCAACGACGTGGCCGACTTCGCAGTGATCGCCCGCCGTTGGGCCGGAGAGGGCCGCCAGCATGCCGGCCTCATCTTCACCTCCGACACCAGCCTGCCAAGAGCCAGGTCCACCATCGGGCGCTACGTCAAGGCCCTCGAGGCGCTACTCCGCGCCCATCCCACCGATGACGGCTTGGAGGACCACATCCACTGGCTATAGCCCGGGTGGTTGTCCTGCTGCTTCTCCGGTCCTTGGGCCGGCCGGCGGCACGCTTCATGCGGACGGATCACGGCACTGGTGGATAGGAGCGATGGCGTTGTCGCCATCCGAGATCAGCTTCGGCAACTCCACTCGAGAAACTGAAAGGCGGGAGCACAGCAGCAGGGTAAGTGAGCTTCGATGTCCGACCGCTCGTCTCGGACGGGGCTGGATCGGATTTGGATGCGGCCTACACCAGCACCACTACGGCGTATCGCTGACGGTCCAGCGTTCGAGCACCTCGGCAAGCACCTCTGTCTTGACCGGCTTGGTGATGAAATCATCCATCCCGGCGTTGAGACAACGCTCCCGGTCCTCCCTCATCGCACCCGCAGTCATGGCGATGATGGGCACCCGCTCCGTGGTCTGGGCACGGATCTGCCTCGTGGCGTCGTAGCCGTCCATCTCGGGCATCTGGCAGTCCATCAACACGGCGGCATAGGGGACGGTGGTGGCGGCCTGCACCGCCTCCACGCCGTTGGCGGCCACGTCCACCCGGTAGCCCAGGGCCTCCAGCGTGAGGACGGCGAGCTTCTGGTTGACGGTGTCGTCCTCCACCACCAGCACGTGGGCCCGCTCCCGTGCTCCGGCCTCGGCCAGCGTGTGGCGGGTCACGATCGGAGCCGGAGGCTCGGAATCGGCCACGCCCATGACGGTGGCCAGGCATTCGTGGAGCGAGTCCTGGTGCACCGGCTTGGTGAGGTAGGCATGGACACCGGCCTGCTGCGCGGCCTTGGCCTCCCCGCGATGGCCCAGGGCGGTGAGCAGCACGATCTTCGTGCCGGAAGTGGGCGGGTCCTCGGCGATGGCCCGAGCCAACTCGAGGCCATCGGTTCCCGGCATCTCGAAGTCGATGACGGCCACGACGAACGGATCACCGTCGTGGCTCGCCTGGTGCAGCGCGGCAAGTGCCGCGCCGGCGCTCTCGGCCGCGCACACCCGCATATCGCACTGGAGGAGCGCCTGCTCCAGGGCCCGGCGGCTGGTGGCGCTGTCGTCGACGATCAGCACCCGTTGGCCGGCCAACGCGGCCCGGTCGGGAACCGAGGTGGTTTCCGGCTCCGGCGCCCGCCCGAGAGTGGCAGTGAACCAGAAACGGCTGCCTTGGCCCAGCTCGCTCTCGACGTGCAGGCCGCCGCCCATCAGCTCCACGAGCTGGCGGGAGATGGTCAGGCCCAGCCCTGTGCCCCCGTAGCGGCGGGTGGTCGATCCGTCGGCCTGGGCGAAGCTGTCGAAGATCTGCTCCTGCTGATCGGCGCTGAGGCCGACGCCGGTGTCCACCACCTCGAAGCGCACCACCACGCTCTCGTCGTTCTCCTCGTCCACCGCGACCTGGATGACGACCTCGCCTTCGGAGGTGAACTTGACGGCGTTGCCCACCAGGTTGAGCAGC
This sequence comes from Acidimicrobiales bacterium, assembly GCA_035525365.1. Classification (GTDB taxonomy): domain Bacteria; phylum Actinomycetota; class Acidimicrobiia; order Acidimicrobiales. The sequence continues at coordinate 5,223 of DATLEK010000053.1, read as the reverse complement.
ACCTGGCGGAGCCGGCCGGGGTCGCCGCAGGCGTTGCGGGGGACGTCGGGCGCCACCAGGGTGACCAGCTCGACGAGCTTGGCGTGGGCCTGCTCGGCGACGATGTCGGCCACGTCCTCGACGACCCGGCGAAGGTCGAAGTCGAGGACATCCAGGTCGAGCTTGCCCGCCTCGATCTTGGAGAAGTCGAGGACGTCGTTGATAACGGTGAGCAGCCCTTCGCCCGAGCTGCGGGCCGTGTGGGCGTAGTCCCTCTGTTCAGGCGACAGGTCGGTGTCGAGCAGGAGGGTGACCATCCCTATGACGCCGTTGAGCGGGGTGCGGATCTCGTGGCTCATCCGGGCCAGGAACTCCGACTTGAGCCGGGTGGCCTCCATCGCCTTTTCCAACGCCTCCTCCAGTTCCCCCCGGGCGTCGGCCAGCTCGTTCTCGCGGTTCCGCAACTGGGAGTTGGTGAGGATGAGGTCCTCGAAGGAGGAGATCAGCAGGTCGAGGATCTGCTGGCGCTCGGATGTGATCATGAACCGCTGGCCGAGGAACGAGAGCTCGACGCCCATCTGCACGTTCCCGGCCGTCCGCAGCGAGCGGTTCACGAGGATCGACTCGACACGGGACAGCAGCTGGTCCCGTTCGTAGGGCTTGTGGATGAAGTTGTCAGCGCCCGCCTCCAGGCCGCGGACCACGTCGAGCGGGTCGCTCAACGAGGTGAGCATCACCACCGGGATGACGGCCAGGGACGGGTCGGACTTGATCAGCTTGCACAGGGAGAACCCGTCCATCCCGGGCATCACCACGTCGCTGATGACGAGCCCGAAGACGGCGTGGCCCTTCGCCTGCAACGCCTCCATGGCCGCCTCGCCGCTTCCGGCGACCACGACCTCGTAGCCGACATCCTCGAGGTCTGCCCTCACCAGCTCCGCCTGCGACGGGCTGTCCTCGACTACCAGGATCTTTCTGTTCATTGGCCTGTCCTCCTAGTGACGACTTTCGAGAGCGAGTGGGCCAGTCCCTCGACCGGCGCCACCACGTGGGCCAGGCCGGCGCTGATCGCCGCTCCGGGCATGCCGAACACGACCGAGCTGGCCTCGTCCTGGGCCAGGACCCGGCCGCCGGCCTTGCGCAGGACCGCCAGCCCCTCGCAGCCGTCCTGGCCCATGCCGGTGAGGATCACTCCTGCGGCGGTGCTGGCGTAGGCGGCGGCCACGGAGCGGAACAGGACAGTGGCCGAAGGGCGGAAACCCCCGACGGGCGGAGTGGCGGGGAGCGAGACGGTGCGCCCGGGGCCGACCTCGAGATGGTGACGGCAGGGAGCCACGTAGACGACACCGCCGGCCAGCCGCTCGCCCTGCTCGGCCAGCTTCACCGGCAGCGGCGTCCCCGAGCTGAGCCAGGTGACCAACCCCTGGGAGAACCCGTCGGCGATGTGCTGGACCACCAGGACGGGCACGTCGGCGTCCCTCGGCAGGTGCTCCAGGAAGCGGTAGAGGGCGGCGGGGCCCCCGGTGGAGGCGCCCACCGCCACCGCGTGCACCGGGCGGCCCTCGAGGCTGTGTTCCTGGGCGGCGGCCTTGCTCCTGGCCGCTTCGGCGGCGTCCTCGGCCGACCATCTGCGCCGCACCACTTTGACCTCGGCCAGCGCCTTGGCCAGCGACACGAGGCGGCCGGCGCTGGCCTCGAAGCCGGGGCTGCCGGGACCGACGGGCTTGGGAAGGACCGTGAGGGCGCCGAGCTGGACGGCCCGCAGGCTCATCTCCACGTCCCTCGGGTCGTGGGCCGCGGTCACGATGATGACCGGGGTGGGTGCTTCGATCATGATCCGCTTGGTCGCCTCGAAGCCGTCCATCTCCGGCATCTGGATGTCCATCACGACCAACGAGGGCCGGAGCCGCTTGGCCATCTCCACCGCCTGGACGCCGTTGGCGGCCTCCCCCACCACTTCGATCCCGGGATCGCCTTCGAGGAGGGAGACCAGCAGCTGGCGCGCCGTGACCGAGTCCTCGGCGATGAGCACGCGCACCGGGGCAGGGGCGGCGACGGGAATCACAGCAGGCGGGCCAGGGTGTCGAGGAGCATCGACTGGTCGAACTCGGACTTGGCGATGTAGGCGTCGGCTCCCGCCTCCACGCCCCGCCGGCGGTCGTCCTCGCTGGCGAGAGAGGTGACGAGCACGACGGGGAGGTGGCGGAGCTGGTTCGACGCCCGCAGGGCTTCGCAGAGGGAGAGGCCGTCCATGCGGGGCATGTTCACGTCGCTGACCACGGCGTCCACGCCGGCCCCGCCGTCGGCCTCCAGCAGCTCGAGGGCGTTCATCCCGTCGACGGCGACGACCACCTCGTAGCCGGCGGTCTCGAGGATGCTGCGCTCGAGGGTGCGGGTGGTGAGGGTGTCGTCGGCCAGCAGGACCCGCCTGGGCCGCACGGGACCGCCGTCACCGTCACCGTTCTGGATCGGAAGGGGAGCGGACCGGCTCGTCTCCATTCGGACACACGTGGCCGGGTTGACCACCACGACCACCTGTCCGGTGGGCAGGATCGTGGTCCCAAGCACGCCGGGGAGACCGGAGAGGCGGGCCGGCGGCGGCTTGATGACCGCCTCCTGCTCGGCGATGAGCTGATCGACCACCAGCACCGCCTCACCACCCGGGGTCTCGACCACCACGCCCGTGAGGGACGAGCCCGCGGCCGGTCGTTCGCTCTCGGCCCCCAGGGCGTCGGCCAGCCAGGCCACGGGCACCAGGCGCTCGCCGAGCAGCAACATGGTGCGGTCGTCCACCGCCCGCAGGTCGTCGGCGCCGAATCGGGCCATGCGCAGCACGCCGGAGGTGGGCAGCGCCGCCATCTCCTGGCCGCCGGCAACGAGCACGATCCGGGCCACCGAACGGGTGACGGGCACGAGCAGCGTGACGCACGAGCCGGCGCCGGGTGTCGACTCGATGGCCACCGAGCCGCCGATGGCCTCCACGCCGGCCCGCACGGCGTCGAGGCCGACGCCCCGCCCGGAGACCTCTGTCAGCAGCGGCGCGGTTGACACGCCCGGGGTGAAGACCAGGTCGCGCAGCACGTCGCCGTCGTCGTCGAGGTCGGAACTGATGCCCCGGCGGGCGGCGGCCGCCTTCACCGCACCGGAGTCGATGCCGGCGCCGTCGTCGGAGACGGTGACGGCGACCATCACACCGCGCAGGGAAGCCTCCAGCGAGACCGTCCCCGAGGCCGGCTTTCCCGCCGCCAGACGGGATCCGGGCGCCTCGATCCCGTGGTCGACGGCGTTGCGGACCAGGTGGAGGAGGGGTTCGCGGATGCCGGCGAGGACGGGCCGGTCCATCTCCACCTCGCCGCCCTTGACCACCAGGGCTGCCTGCTTCCCCGCGGCGTTGGCCACGTCCCGGGTCACCCGCTCCAGGCCGGCGCAGGCCTCGCTGAACGGCACCATTCCGGCCTGGCGTAGGGCGTCGGCCAGGGCGTGCTGGGCGTTGACCAGAACGCGGTCGGCGGCGGCAGCCTCGGGAGACGCCGCCTCCGCGGCCACGCCGTGCATCCGCTCACAGGCCAGCAGCACCTCGCCGGCCCGGCCGAGCAGGGCTTCGAGCCGCGCCGCCGGCACCCGGATACCGGCCTGTGCCGGCTGGGCGGCGGCCTGTGCTGCGGGTGCCTGTGCTGCGGGGGCCTGTGCCGGCTGGGCGGCGGGCGCGGCCGGCGCTGGCGCGGCCACCGGCTCGGGCCGGGGGCTCATCGCCCTGTCGGCCCCCGCGCCGGCCGGTACCTCGTCGGCCCGGTCGGCCCGGTCGGCCCGGTCGGCCCCGTCGGCCGACAGCGAGCGCACGATGGGCGCCACCGGCAGGTCGGAGACGTCGCCACCCTGGCGAAGCTTTCCCGCCGCGATGGCCAGGGTGTCGACGGCCTGGAACAGGGGCTCCAGCGCAAAGCCTTCGGGCACGGCCCGGCGGTCCCGCAGGCGGGCCAGGGACGCTTCGAGGCCGTGGCACAAAGTGGCCACCGGCTTCACCGCCGCGGCCTGGGCCGCCCCCTTGAGGCTGTGGGCGGACCGGAACATCTCGTTGACCAGCTCGGTGAAGTCGGCCCCTGCCGAGCCCTGCTCCAACGACACCAGACCCCGGTTGAGGACGATCACATGCTCGTCCAGCTCGTCGAGGAACAGGGCGCGCAGGCGGACCTGCAGCGCCTCACAGTCAAGACTCACTCACGGACTCCGACCAGTGCCTTCATCTCCGACGCAACCGTGTCCAGCTCGCGGGCCGTCTGCTCGGCCTGGCGGGCGGAAGCCAGGTTCTGTTCCATCACCGAGTCGATCTCCTTCATGGCCTGGCTGATCTGGGACGTGGCCACGGCCTGCTGGTTGGAGGAGGCGGCGATCTGCTCGGCGGCCACGGTGGCTTCTGTGACGGTGTCGGACAGCTCGGTGATCGTCTCCCCCGCCTGACCCACCAGGCGCATGCCCTCGATCACGCTCTTGGTGCCGGCCTCGGTGAGCATCACCGCGCTGTTGGTCCCCCGCTGGATCTCACCGAGGATCTCGTTCACCTGGGCGGTGGCCCGCCGCGACTGGTCGGCCAGGCCCTTCACCTCGGCCGCCACCACACCGAAGCCCCGGCCGTGCTCGCCGGCCCGGGCCGCCTCGATGGCCGCGTTCAGGGCCAGCAGATGGGTCTGCTCGGCGATCTCGTTGACGGTGTCCACGATGTGGGAGACGGCCTGGGCCCGCTCGGCCAGGGTCACCACGCCCTGGGCGATCGAGTCGACCTGGGCCCGGATGGCCTCCATCCCCTCGGCTGATCCCTCCACCGCACGGATGCCTTCCTGGGCCACCTCGGCCGAGCGCTGGGCCCGGTCGGCCACCGTGCGGGCCCGCTGCGCCGACTGCTGAGCGGTCTGCACCAGCTCCTCCACCGTGGCCACCGTCTCCTGGGCGGCAGCTGCCTGCTGCGTGAAGCCGGTCACCTGCTGGGTGGTGCCGGCCAGGATGTCGCTGGCCGCCCCGTCCACCGTTCGTGACAGCGCCGCTAGGCGCTTGGAGACCCGGCGGGTGATGCGTGTGCTCAGGCCCACAGCCAGCGCCAGCACGAGGGCGGCCAACACCCAAACCAGTTGGAGCGAACGGTCGGCCCGTTGGTTCGCCCGCCGCACGTTGGCGCTGATCAGGCTCTCCTGTCGCTCGATGAAGCGCCGTACCGCCGAGCGCAGCTCCTCGCGCTTCTCGAAGGGTCCC
>DATLEK010000024.1:0-12116 GCA_035525365.1 Acidimicrobiales bacterium | reverse complement strand
TCCGGCCCAGGCCCTGGAGGACTTCACCCCCCGAGAGGACCTCATCGTCACCCTCGACGCCCTCCTGCGCACCTTCGACCACTACGGCAACCGCGACAACAAGCTGCGGGCCCGCATGAAGTGGCTGGTCGACACCATGGGTGTCGACGAGGTCCGCACCCGCACGCTCAAGGAGCGCAAGCTCCTCCTCGCTGCGCCCAACGTGCCCGACGGCATCCCCGACTACGTGCTGGAGCAGGGCGACGCCCCCGCCGGCGTGGCCACCGGCGTCACCCCCACGCCCACGGGCTGGGGCGTCAACGTGGTGTTCCGTTCACCGATCACCGACAAGTACGGGCGCTGGAACGACGCCAACGTGGTGCGGGGCGTGACCAAGGGCACGGTGTCGGCCTACGCCTACGCCCGTCTGGGCGACATCACCGGCGACCAGTTCCGCGGCGTGGCCGCCATCCAGCGCGAGCTCGACCTGGAGGTGCGGGTCACCAACCGCCAGAACTTCGTGTTCCGGGGCCTCACCGAGGAGCAGCTCCCGTTGCTGCACGAGCGCCTGGTGGGTTTGGGCATGGCCGAGCCCGGCGCCGAGCTGGCCCGAGATGTCGTCAGCTGCCCCGGCGCCGACACCTGCAACCTGGCCGTCACCCAGTCCCGCGGCCTGGCCGACGAGATCGGCCGTGCCCTGGAGAACGCCGGCCTGGCCGACGTCGGCGGTGTGCGCATCAACATCTCGGGCTGCACCAACTCCTGCGGCCAGCACCATGTGGCCGACATCGGCTTCGTGGGCATCGAGCGCCGCGCCCACAAGCGGCCGGCGCCCGGCTACCAGATGCTGCTGGGCGGCTACCTCGGCCAGGCCCAGGTGGAGTTCGGCCAGAAGGCGGCCAAGCTGCCGGCCAAGGCGGCGGGCGAGGCGACGGTGCGGGTGGTCAGCCGTTACTCGTCCGAGCGCGAGCCGGGGGAGACCTTCACCAACTGGCTGGCCCGCTCCGGCGGCGCGGCGGTGGTGGGCGCCGAGCTGGCCGACCTCGACGTGTTCCCCACCCCCGAGGAGAACCCCGACTACTACGTCGACTTCGACGAGACCGGCCCCTACGTGAGCGAGGTTGGCGCCGGGGAGTGCGCCGGCTCGTGAGCGTTGCCACTCCAGACCTGATGGAGCTGGCCGAGATCTCGGAGCGCCTGGAGAAGTCCTCCGCCGGCGCCGCCGTGGCCTGGGCCCATGAGCGCTTCGGCGAGGGGCTGGTCCTGGCCGCCTCGTTCCAGGACAGCGTGCTCATCGACATCGCCGTGCAGGCCGCTCCCGGCATCGAGGTGATGTTCCTCGACACCCAGTACCACTTCGCCGAGACGCTCTGGTACGTGGAGCAGGTGCGCCGGCGTTACGACCTCAACCTGAAGGTCATGAGCCCCAAGATCGAGCCCGACGACCTCTGGCAGCGGGATCTGGAGGGCTGCTGCGGTTTCCGCAAGGTGGAGCCGCTCGCCCGCGGCCTTTCGGGCAAGACGGCGTGGATCACCGGCCTGCGCCGGGTCGACGCGCCCACCCGGGCGAACGCCCCCATTGTCTCGTGGGACGCCGGCCGGGGCCTGGTCAAGATCAACCCGCTGGCCACCTGGACCGACGAGGACATGGCCGGCTACACCGCCGACCACGGCCTGCTCGAGCACCCGCTGGCCTCGCGGGGCTACCCGTCGATCGGGTGCTGGCCCTGCACCCGCCCTGTCGCCGAGGGCGAAGACCCCCGCGCCGGCCGCTGGTCGGGATCGGGCAAGGTCGAGTGCGGCCTCCATGCCTGAGACCTCCGTCCTCGACCACCTCGACGTTCTGGAGGCCGAAGCGGTCCTGATCATCCGCGAGGTGGCGGCCGAGTTCGAGCGGCCCGTCCTTCTGTTCAGCGGGGGCAAGGACTCCGCCGTGCTGCTCGCCCTGGCCGTCAAGGCCTTCCGGCCCGGCCACCTCCCCTTCCCCGTCATGCACGTGGACACCGGCCACAACTTCCCCGAGGCCCTCGACTACCGGGACCGGCGCATCGCCGAGCTGGGGGAGCGCCTCATCGTGGCGTCGGTCCAGGAGTCCATCGACAAGGGCCGGGTGGCGGAGGAAGCAGGCGGGCCGAACGCCAGCCGCAACCGGCTCCAGACCACCACCCTTCTCGACGCCATCGCCGAGCACCGATTCGACGCCTGTCTCGGTGGCGCCCGCCGCGACGAGGACAAGGCCCGGGCCAAGGAGCGGGTCTTCTCCTTCCGTGACAGCCAAGGGCGCTGGGACCCCAGCAACCAGCGGCCCGAGCTGTGGAGCATCTTCAACGGCCGCCACCACCCCGGCGAGCACATCCGGGCCTTCCCGCTGTCGAACTGGACCGAGCTCGACATCTGGGAGTACATCGCCCGCGAGCGCCTCGAGCTGCCCACGCTCTACTACTCCCACCGCCGGAACGTCGTCGAGCGCGACGGCATGCTTCTGGCCGTGTGCCTTCAGGTCCAGCCCGGTCCCGGTGAGAAGGTGTCCACCGAGACCGTGCGCTATCGCACCGTCGGCGACATGAGCTGCACCGGCGCCGTGCGTTCCCTGGCCTCCAACAACTACGAGATCCTCGAGGAGCTGGTGGCCACCCGCATCACCGAGCGGGGCGCCACCCGGGCCGACGACCGCTTCTCCGAGGCTGCCATGGAGGATCGCAAGACCGAGGGCTACTTCTAATGAGCGGGCCCTTCTAGATGAGCGCCCCCCTGCTCCGGGTGGCCACCGCCGGCTCGGTGGACGACGGCAAGAGCACCCTCATCGGCCGCCTGCTCTGGGACTCCAAGTCCATCCTCGAGGACCAGGCCGCGGCCGTGGCCCACGCCAGCGCCCAGCGGGGCCAGGACGGCCACAACCTGGCCATGTTCACCGACGGCCTGCGGGCCGAGCGTGACCGCGGCATCACCATCGACGTGGCCTACCGCTACTTCGCCACCCCCCGCCGGCGCTTCGTGCTGGCCGACACGCCCGGCCACTTCGAGTTCACCCGCAACATGGTCACCGGCGCCTCCAACGCCGATCTGGCCATCATCCTCATCGACGCCCGCCACGGCGTGGTCGACCAGACCCGCCGCCACGCCGTCATCGCCGGCCTCCTCGCCGTCCCCCACGTGGTGGTCGCCGTCAACAAGATGGACCTGGTCGGCTGGGACGAAGAGGTGTTCACCACCATCGTCAAGGAGTTCTGCAGCTTCACCGCCTCGCTGGAACTGCCCGGCCTCACCTTCCTGCCCATCTCGGCGCTGGCCGGCGACAACGTGGTCGACCCCTCCGAGCACATGCCCTGGTACGACGGCCCGCCGCTGCTCACCTACTTGGAGGACGTGCCCCCCTACGACGATCCCGCCGACGACCCCATCGGCGCCCGCATGGCCGTCCAGTGGGTCCTGCCTGCTGCTGACGGCGCGGTGGCGTCTGCCGGTTACGCCGGGCAGGTCTCGGCCGGCGTGCTGCGGCGGGGGGCCGAGGTGGTGGTGCTGCCGGGAGGCATGGCCACGAAGATCGAGTCCATCGACACCTTTACCGGGCCGGTGGACGCGGCGCCGGCGGGTACGCCGGTCGCCGTTCGTCTGGCCGACGACGTGGAGGTGACCCGCGGCGACCTGCTGTGCCAGCCGGGCATCGCTCCGGAGGTGGCGGACGAGCTGGACGCCGTCGTGTGCTGGTTCGCCGAGGCGCCCCTCGTGCCCGGCACCACCTACGCTCTCAAGCACACCACCCGCTGGGCGGAGGCCACGGTGGAAACCTTGCGCCACCGCCTCGACATTGAGACGCTGGAGCCCGACACCAACGCCACCGGCCTCGGCCCCAACGACATCGGCACCGTCCACCTGCGCCTCGCCGCCCCCCTCGCCTTCGACAGCTACCAGAGGAACCGCACCACCGGCAGCTTCATCCTCGTCGACCAGCAGACCAACGCCACCGTCGCCGCCGGCATGATCCTCGGCGCATCGCGCCCGCCCGCACAATGACAGATTTGGTGGCAAGAACCGTCGAATAGCGACGGTTTCTGCCACCAAAGCATATTCAGGAGTTCACGGGGCTGAGCATCCGATGGCCTCTGCGGCAGCAGCACAGATCCGCTCCAAGGTGCCCGGTTCGATCTTGCCCACTCGACGGACGAGCCGGTCCCGCGCAACGAGCTGAAGGTTGTCAAGGTTCACTACTGATCTTCGGCGCACACTGTCCGCCTCGCTCAACTCGACCTCGGTGGTCAGACCACGGATCGTCGAGGTGACGGGCCCCACGATCACCGAGTGCAGGATCCGCGCCAGGGGATCACGGGTCAGGATGACGACGGGGCGACGCTTGTCCAGCTCGGCCAGCCACAGCTCACCGCGCCGCGGCGTTGCCGGCGCTACTGGGGCTCGGGCCACTCAGCGTCCCAATCGGTGTCGTCGGCGAGGTCCTCCCAGTCGGGTTGGAGGCTGGCGAGGGCTGCCTCGTCGTCAGTATGAGGCACACGTCGATAAGCAGCGACGTCCCGCCGGAGCCGTGCCCGCCTCACCACATCCGATAGGGCGATGTCGATAGCTGCGGATGCCGAGCTGACACCGAGCACCGTTCGGGCCTCGGCCAGTTTTGCCCGATCCACCGTAATGGTGGCCTTCTCCTTTGCCATACATCAGATACTACCTCTTAGACTTACATCTTGGTAAGCGCCCAGAGCAAGTGACACCCTCGTGCTCCGTCGCTGATATGGCCTGGGTGCATCGGCGAGTCAGCGGTGTCATCTTGGCAAGGCGCGACGACGAAGGGCCTTGCCCGCATGCGACGGCAGAAGCCAGGTTTTCCAGCACCGCGGGCGCGCGGTCATGACCGCCGCAAAGGGCGCTGTTGGTGCCCGCTTTCGAGGAGAGCAACGCAGGCAGGGGCATCGCTGTCCGGCGAGGCACCAGGTGATTCGGCGACGGTGCATCGGAAGCCCTTCCCGAACTCTGCACGTAAGTCTGCAGCCGGGTCAGGTCAGCGGGTGCAGGGGGAAGACCGTGCGGCGGACCTCCTCGACGACCTCCGCCACGGCGCCGGCCTCGCCGGCCGCAACGGGCAAAGCCGGTTCGGACAGGGTGCGAGGGACGGCGCGACCCACCTGGGCGCTGGCCTGTTCCACCCACGAAACCGGCAGCTCGTCGGGCAGTTCCACGCCGGCCATCTCCCCGAAGTAGATCGTCCACGCACGGGGGACCACGGCGCCCCACTGGTAGCCGCCGCCCCCGGTGGCGATCCAGCGCCCGCCGGCGGCGCGGTGGGCGAGATCGTGGAGAACAGAAGCGGTGCGGCGGTAGGCCGTCGTGGTCAGGGTCAGGTTGGCCAGTGGGTCGCTGTGGTGGGTGTCGCAGCCCAGCTGCGTGACCAGCACACCCGGCCGGAAGGCCTCCACCAGTGGCGGCACCACGGCATTGAAAGCGGTCAGCCACCCCTCGTCGCCGACACCGGGGGGCAGGGCGATGTTGACGTTGGTGCCGACGGCGTCGCCCTCGCCCAACTCGTTCACGAACCCGGTGCCGGGGAACAGCGTCCGACCCGACTGGTGGATCGAGACGGTGAGCACCCGCGGATCCCCGTAGAAGATGGCCGAGGGGCCGTCACCGTGGTGGACGTCGACGTCGACGTAGGCCACCCGCTCGACTCCCTGGTCGAGGAGCCAGGCGATGGCGAGGGCGGGATCGTCATACACGCAGAAGCCCGATGCCCGCTCCGGCATGGCGTGGTGCAGCCCGCCGGCCGGGTTGAACGCATGCTGCGCCCGCCCCGACAGCACGGCCTCGGCCGCCGCCAGCGATGCTCCCGCCACCCGGGCCGATGCCTCGTGCATGTCCGGGAAGATCGGGTTGTCGCCAGGCCCGAATTCGAACCGCCCCCACGGGCCGGACTCTCCGTGACCGGCCCGCGTGACGGCGTCCACGTATGGCTCCGTGTGCACCAGCAGAAGCTCCTCGACCGTGGCGTCCCGGGCCGGCGTCTCCACCACCCGCTCCCCGTCGACGATGCCGTACCCGCGGATGAGCTCCCGGGTCAGTATCACCCGCGCCGGCCGCAGCGGGTGCTGGGGGCCGTGGTCGTACCAGGGAGCGTCCTCCCCGTACCAGACCAGCTCGACCCTCTCGCTCACCAGATTGTTATACCCCTGGCCAGAGGTTGACGATGGCCCGTCCTACCCCCGGGTGGCAGGGGCGGCGCCGGGTACTGTGCCGCCCCACCCGCCCACAGGCACCGGAGGGACCATGGCCGGCGCCGGCTGACGCAGCGACGAGCCGGGATCGCCGGAATCCTCGGTGTCGCCCCGGCCGATGCGGATCACGGCCAGCCCGAGGAGGAAGATCCACATGCTGGCCACCACGGCGACCCCCAGGTAGGCGGCGATCGCCGGCCACGCCGGCCCGTCCTTGGTCTCGCGCAGGAGGATTTCGGTGTTGCGGCTGAAGGCGACCCGCCGCTCGGCGAGAGCGGGCACGGCGGGCGCACCGATCTCGGGATCGGCCGGCAGATAGATCGGAGCAGCCATGACCTGTGAGCCCCGCTGCAGCCCGACCATCGACTTCCAGACGCCCGTCACCGGAACCGCCCGGGAGGCCACGTAGCGGCCGGGCCCCACCTCGCGCAGCTCGGCGCTGACCCGCCCGCCGCCCTGCCACGAAACGATCCCGAAGAGGGTGGCGTCGTGGGCGGCTTCGGGAGGATCGAGGGTGACGGTGGCCAGCGCCTCGTCGCCGGTGCGCTGGAGGCTGATGACGGCGTCGACCGGGCCGACGTTGCGGGGCAGCGGGTACGCCATGGCCGCCACCAGGCCAACGCCGGCGAGTGCGAAGGCCGCGGCGGGGATTCGCCGCTGGCGTGCCACCTCGTTCATGTCGTCCACGCCCACACCGTCGGAGTCTGTGCTGTCGGCCGCACCACCCAGGCCCGTACCGATGACGGCGCCGGCCACGGCGGCCAGGATGGAGAACACCAGAGCCTTGGGCAGCAACGACGCCGACGGGTCGCCCCACCCGGACACGTCGACCCAGATCGACTCGCCCACCAGCTCGAAGAGGGCGACGGCCACACCGGCCACGGCGGCGAAGCGCAGCCGGCGATCCGTCCCCAGGAACCACGCCACCGCCTCCACCGCCAACGCCCCCGCTATGTACAACGGAAAACGGGGCACGGTGTGGTTGAGCGAACCACCCACGAGGAGGGCAAGCGCGCTGCGCAGGACGAGGAAACCGATCACGGCCAACACCGCGCCGCCGGCACCCAGAGCGATTCGTGCCGCGGTCAAGGAGATGCCGGCGGCCACGGCGATGAGGATCGGGAAGTAAAGCGCCTGGAACTGCGGCACCCCGAAGTCGAACTCACCCTGGAAGGTGGATAGCCCGGTGAGGATGGCGCCGAAGGTGGTCACCTCGATGATGCGCCCGAGGATGGTGGGCGAGCCCTGCCCCGCCCACTCCCGGCGGCCCTCACGGATCATCAGCCACACGGCGATGGGGCCGAGGCCCCCGCCGGCCACCAACTGCAGGTGCGTAGGGCTCCAGAGGGTGACATCGATCCCGTAGGCCTCGTGCCACAGGTTGTCGAGGGGAAAGGCGGCCACGCCACCGATCCCGAGCCCGGCCAGGGCCACGGCCGACCAGGGAAGCCGTATCGGGCCCACCCGCAGGCGGACGGCGGCCTTGTCGATGCTGGCGAAGACGACTGCCGTGCCCGCCGACCACACGAGCCCACCCAGCCCCAGCAGGATCATCACGTGCGAGGGGGTGAACAGGTTCTTGTCCCGGCCGTTGTCGATGTGGAAGGCGACGTCCCAGTACAGCCCCATGGCGGCCACGGCGAGAAAGGTGAGCCCGGTCAACGCCCCGGCCATCGACCACGCGGGATAGCCCGTGGCCGTCTCGAGACTGGTGGAGATGCGCTTGAAGAAGATGGTGACCGGGTTGGTGGCGTCCCCGTTGGAGCCGAAGGCCAGCAGGGCGAGCACGATGATCCCGTACAGCCAGAAGGGAGCCATGACATAAACCCAGTCGATGGGGGAGGAGGCAGCGGTCATGGCCGAATCATACCATTGACCAATGGCACAGTCAACAGGGAATCGTGAGCTATGATCTTGGGGTGGCGCCGTCAGAGGTGGAGTGGTCGGTCGACGACCTGGCCCGGTTGGCCGGCACCACCGTGCGCAACGTGCGCCTCTACCAGGAGCGGGGCCTGCTGCCTCCGCCCCGCCGCGATGGCCGTCGAGGCTGGTACGGCGAAGCCCATCTGGCCCGGCTCCGCCTGGTGCTGAGCATGCTCCGGCGGGGCTACCCGCTCACCGCCATCCGGGAGCTGGCCGAGGCGTGGGAGGCCCAGCGGAGCCTGGGCGACGTGCTCGGCTTCGAGGAGGCCCTGGCCCAGCCGTTCACCACCGAGCAGCCGCGGCGGGTGTCGCTGGCCGAGCTGGCCACACTGTTCCCGGGAATCGACCCCGACAGCGCCCGCCTCGCCCTCGAGCTGGAGATCGTGGCGCCCTCGCCCGACGGGGACGGTCTGGTGGCGCCCAGCCCGTCGCTGCTCGACGCCGGCGCCCAGCTGGCCGCCGACGGCGTCCCCATCCCGGCCGTCCTGGAGGTGGCCGGCGACATCCGGGCCGCCACCGACAAGCTGGCCGACCGGTTCGTGTCCCTGTTCGTGGAGCACGTGTGGCAGCCGTTCGTCAAGGCCGGCATGCCGGCCGAGGACCTGCCCCGCATCACCGAGGCTCTGGCCCGCCAGCGCCCGCTGGCCACCGAAGCGGTGGTCGCTTCGTTGGCCCACGCCCTGCAACGCAGGGTGGACGAAGTCGCCGCCGCCGAGCCCGGCCTCGACTGGCGAGGGGCCGGCAGCCCGCCTTCATAGGCCCAGCGCCCGCCGGACCGGCTCGAGGTGGATCATCTAGTCGCCGACAGGGTCCTCGTGCTCTTCGAGGTCCTCGGCCCGGAACTCGCCGGTGACCATGAAGCGCACCTTGTCGCTGACGTTGACGGCATGGTCGGCGATGCGCTCGTAGTAGCGCCCGACCAACGCCACCTGGACGGCTCGCTGGAGGGCAGCTTCGTCCGGGGCGCCGGCGGCGAAGATGGCCCGGAACAGCGTCTTCTGGAGGTCGTCCATGACGTCGTCCATGTCCTCGAGGGCGGCGGCCTCGCTCACGTCGGCATCGGAGAAGGCGTTGATGGCCAGCCTGAGCTGGTCACCGGCCTGGGCGCCCATGCGCTCGAGAAGCCCACGTACTTTGGGGTCGAGAGCGTGGGGGTACAGCCGGCGGGTGGCCTTGGCCACGTTGACGATCAGGTCGCCACAGCGCTCGATCTCGTGGATCACCCGGAGGATGGCGATCACCGTCCGCAGCTCGCTGGCCAGCGGGCTCTGGCGGGCCAGGACCACGTAGGCCAGCTCCTCGATGGAGTAGGTGAGCTCGTCCATGTCCTTGTCGGACGCCACCACTCTCTCGGCCGCGGCCAGGTCGGCATCGAGAAGGGCCTGGGTGCCGGCGGCGATCTCCTCGATGGCCATGGCCGCCAGCCGGACGGTTCCCTCCTTCATGTCCTCCAACTGCTCGTGATAGCGCTTCCTGGTCTCGACCACGGTGGCAGTCTCGCAGACCGGCCGTCAGTGCTCGTACCGGTAGCCGAGGCCACGGATGGTGACGATGCGCCTGGGCTGGGAGGGGTCGTCCTCCAGCTTCGAGCGGAGACGCTTGACGTGGACGTCGAGGGTCTTGGTGTCTCCCACGTAGTTGGGGCCCCAGATGCGGTCGATGAGAGTGTCGCGGGTGAGCACCCGGCCGGCGTTGTCGAGCAGGAGCTCGAGCAGGTCGAACTCCTTGAGCGGCAGGGCGAGCTGCTCCCCCCGCACCGTGACCTCGTGGCGCCCGGGGTCGAGACGCACGTCACCGACTTCCAACACCGTCCCGTCGCTGAGGGCCTTGTCCTGGCGGGGCGAGCGGCGTAGAACGGCACGCATGCGGGCCACCAGCTCGCGGAGCCGGTAGGGCTTGGTGACGTAGTCGTCGGCGCCGATCTCGAGGCCCACCACGGCGTCGATCTCCTCGGATCGTGCCGTCACCATGATCACCGGCGTGGCCGACCGCGAGCGGATGTGGCGGCACACGTCGATGCCGGACAGCTTGGGCAGCATCACGTCGAGAAGGACCAGCTGTGGCTTGAGGGTGTCGAACGCCTCGATGGCCGCCATCCCGTCGCGCGCCACCTCAACCGCGAATCCCTCCCGTGCCAGGCCGACGGTGAGGGCCTCGACGAAGGCCTCCTCGTCCTCGACCACCAGCACGGTGGGCGCCAGTTCAGGGGTGAGGTGGTCGAAGGTCATGGTGCGGCCGGAAGGCGAACGGTGAAGGTGGAGCCCTCGCCCTCCCGGGAGGCCACCACCACGTCGCCGCCGTGGTTGGAGGCCACGTGGCGGACGATGGCCAGGCCCAGCCCGGTGCCACCGGTGGCCCGGCTGCGCGCCCGGTCGACGCGGTAGAAGCGCTCGAAGATCCGCTCCAGGTCGTCGGAGGGGATACCGATGCCGTGGTCGGCGACGGTGAGGTGTACCGACTCGCCCGACCGCTCGGCGCGGATCTCCACGTCGGTCGCGGCCTCGGAGTACTTGACGGCGTTGTCGAGGAGGTTGTGCAGCGCGGAGGTCAGCTGGCTGTCGTCGCCCAGCACGGCGAGGTCGGGCGGAACCGGTGACACCGAGACCGTCACGTCGTGGTAGCGGGCGGCGGGCCGCACCAGATCGACGGCCTGGTCGACCAGCAGGTGCACCGGCACCGGTTGGCGGCGCCCGCCGTCGGCGATCTCGAGGCGGCTCAGGTCGAGCAGCGCCTCGATGATGCGCTTCATGCGATCGGCCTCGGCCTGAAGGCGACCCGCCAGTCGGCGAGTGACCTCGGGGTCGTCCTCGGCCGCCAGCGTCTCGGCCAGCAGGGCTATGCCTCCCACCGGGGTGCGCAACTCGTGGCTGACGTTGGCCACGAAGTCACGTCGCACCGCCTCGGTACGTCGGTGTTCGGAGATGTCCTCGATGAGAACCATGGCGCCGTCGGGCCGCCCGTCGACGTCGAGGGGAACGCCGTCGATACGTAGCACCTGTGGCGGCGGGCCGTAGAGGTCGAGGGTGTGCGACCCGGCGATGCCGCGGCGAGCCTGGTCGAGGAGCTCGTCGACGGCGTGAGCCACGAGCGCGTCGGCGTGGCGGGCCCCCACCAGCCGTTCGGCGCCGCGGTTGCGTATCAACACGCGCCCGGTGGCGTCGCTGACCACTGCGGCCTGAGGGATGGCGTCGAGGGCCCTGACCAGCCGCGCCACCTCCCGCCGGGCCTCGACTGCGTCGGACATCGACGTCGGGGACTGCTCGCCGGCCGGTTTGCCGCCACCCCTGTGGGCTTTACCGACTCCCGCCGGGGCCGGGGAAGGGACAGGGTGGCGGGGGCGCAACCCGAGTCGCATCAGCCGAACCGCCCCGTGATGTAGGCCTCGGTGCGGGGATCGGCGGGAGCGGTGAAGATCCGCTCGGTGATGTCGAACTCGACCAGACGGCCGGTGCGTCGCTGGTCTTCGTCGACGTCGACGTGGAGGAAGGCCGTCATGTCCGACACCCGGGCGGCCTGTTGCATGTTGTGGGTGACGATCACGATCGTGTAACGCTCCTTGAGCTCGGCCATGAGGTCTTCGATCCGAGCCGTGGAGATGGGATCGAGGGCCGAGCACGGTTCGTCCATCAGGATCACCTCGGGGCCCACAGCCAGAGCCCGGGCGATGCACAGCCGCTGCTGCTGGCCGCCGGACAGGCCCAGTGCGCTGTTCTTGAGCCGATCCTTGACCTCGTCCCAGAGCGCCGCTCGGCGCAGAGCCTTCTCGACCACCGAGCCCAGGTCGTCGCGCCGGCCCAGGGCACGAGGTCCGTAGGCGACGTTGTCGAAGATCGACTTGGGGAACGGGTTCGGTTTCTGGAACACCATGCCCACCCGCTTGCGGACCTCGGTGGGATCCACGGCGGACGCGTACAGGTTCTCGCCGTGGAACAGGATTGTTCCCTGCACGGTCGCGCCCGGCACCAGGTCGTTCATGCGGTTGAGGCAGCGCAGCAGGGT
>DATLEK010000029.1:0-11005 GCA_035525365.1 Acidimicrobiales bacterium | reverse complement strand
GAGCAGGAGGTTGACCGTGTCGGTAACCGAGTACGAGCGTCACCAGATATTCCAGTGGTACGAAGAAGCCATGGGCAGTGAACGGGCCGCCATCATGATGAACCTGGTCCCCCCCGTCGGGTGGGGCGAGGTGGCCACCCGCACCGACCTGGTCGCCCTCGGCAACGGCCTTCGTGGCGAGATGTCGGTCCTGAGGAGCGAGTTGCGCGGCGAGATGGCCGAGCTGCGCGGCGAGATGGCGGAGTTGCGCGGCGAGATGAAGGTGGGCAACGCTGAGTTGCTGCGGACGCTGTTCTTCGCGATCGTCGCCAGCCACGCCACGCTCGTCAGCTTGGCGTTCGCCGCGATGAAGCTGGCCTGACCCGGCGCCACCACCGGGGCCGGAATGGCCCGGCCCTGGCATCGCCACGGTGACGACGCCCTCCCCCCGGGCAGCGCCAACTGACCGGTCCGGGTCGTCCAGGACTTACGGCAGAGCCTGCACTGCTACTCCCGGTGTGTGGGCGGCCAGGGACCGCAGGTCGTCAGGATCCTCGGTCAGGATCACGGCGTAGGCGAGCGAAGCCGCGGTGGCGACCACGAACGCGTCGACAGCGTGGCACGAGTCGAGTCCAAGCCCCTCGAGGAGCCGGCCGGCGTGTTCGGCGATCCCCCGGTCGGTCGGGACCACGCGGGCCCGACGAAGCACTCGCCCAGCAGCAGCGGTGCGAGCCGGCGTGCGGAGAACCTCGGCAAGTACCGGCGCCGGGACTCGGGCAGCGCCACCTCGCCGCTCGATCGCTTCGAGCACCGCCTGCGCGCGCCGGGCGCTGGCACCGCGTTCGCGGGGGTTGGCCAGCACGGAGAGCGCTTCGGAGTCAAGTATGGCGACAGGTACCGGACGTGACGACGAGCTACGCCGCCGAGCCACGACGACCCTTCCGGCGAGTGCTCCGGGCCAAGGTGTCCAGCAACGCATCGGCCTCGGCAATCATGGCCTCGTCGGGTGCACCGAGTTCACCCGCGAGCCCATCGAGAAGATCGCGCAGCGCCACACGATCGAGCTCGTGGCGCAAAGCGCGGCTCACGAAGGCGCTCAACCCCCGTGGCCCGGCTCGGTCACGAACCTCGGCGAGCAGCTCCGCTGCGACGGTTGCTGAGAGCTTGTCCGTCGCCATACCCCGAATCATACAACTATCGGATGCTCAGGGCCATCCACACCACGGCCGCTACTCCCGCCGGCTTTGTCGGCAAGAAGCGTGCTGTGGGGCCGGTTTCCGCCGTCAGAGCCCCAGAGTGGCGCCCGCTGCGGTCCCCCCCCCGTACCGGCCGCTGATAGCAGCGGCTCCAACGTCACGGGGCGCTGGTAGCCTTTCCTGGCATGGACTTATGGTCCTATCGGTGTCCTCGGTCACCCCCCAGCGCAGCGAGCAGGAGGTGGACCGTGTCGGTCACCGAGTACGAGCGTCACCAGATCTTCCAGTGGTACGAAGAGGCCATGGGCAGTGAACGGGCCACGATCATGATGAACCTGGTCCCCCCGGTGGGGTGGGGCGAGGTGGCCACGCGCACCGAGCTGGTCGCGCTCGGCAACGGCATTCGTGGCGAGATGGCGGCGGGCTTCGCGGAGCCGCGCGGCGAGATGGCGGAGTTGCGCGGCGACATGAAGCTGGGCAACGCGGAGTTGCTGTGGAAGCTGTTCTTCGCGATGGTCGCCTGCAATGCCACTCTCGTGGGCCTGGTGTTCGCCGCCGCGAAGCTGGCCTGAGCATCCTGGAGCCGGTCCCGGTTGGCGCCCGCGGGATCAGTGGGCCAGGGGATTCCGCCAGCCGATCGGACGAAGTGCGGCTTCCGTTCGGCGGGGAAGCAGACTACAATTCGGGGCTATGACTACGTTGCCTTTGTCCGAGGCCAAGGCCCGGCTCTCCCAGATCGCCGACGAGGTGCACCGCACCCACGAGCGGGTCACGATCACCAAGAACGGGCGCTCGTATCTCGTGTTGATGTCGCCGGAGGATCTCGAGTCGCTGGAGGCGACCCTCGAACTCCTCGGCGACGGCGAGGCGACGCGACGGGTTCTCGACGCACGCCAAGACCTCGACGCCGGCCGCGGCACGTCCGGAGACGAGATGTCGGCATTGATGGCCGCTCGCCGCGAACCCGGCGTTGGCTGACCCGAAGCGCTACGACCTGATTCTGTCTCCCGCCGCCCGGCGGGCGCTCACCGACACCCTGCCCCCGCCCGCCGCCTTCGCCGCCTGGGAGTTCATCGACGGTCCCCTCCGCCGGCAGCCGAGACGGGTCGGGGCGCCGCTACGGGCGCCGTTCGCCGGTCTGTGGAGGGCGCGTCGAGGTGAGTACCGGGTGCGCTACGAGATCGACGAGGAGCAGCTCGTCGTCCGGGTGCTGGACATCGAGCACCGCCGCGACGCCTACCGCGCCTGATCCCGATCGACATCTCCTTCTCCTCGTTCAGCGCTCTTGAGCAATCAACTGACCGTAGGGTCGTCTTGTTGGGGGTGAGGCCACTTCAATCCCGGGCAGCAAAATGGCCGGTTCCCGAGCACACCGCTCTCACCTCACCCTCCCCATGCGCCGGCTTTGTCGGCAGGAAGCGTGCTGTGGGACCGGTCTCCGCCGTCAGAGCCCTAGGAGTGGCGGTCGCTGTGGGACCGGCCCGCTGACTGCCGGCGCCGGCGCCCCGACACCGCCATAGCCGTTCGCCGGCAGGAACCGTTCCCACATCACGCTCTTCGCCGTCGAAGCCCTCAACCGGTCACACCCGCGGGGCATGCTCCGGCCATGGACAAGAACGCAGAGCAACAGCTGTCGAGGTTGGCCCGCCGGCAGCACGGCTTGGTCACCGGTGCCCAGGCCAGGGCCGCGGGCGTGTCGCACGAGAGCACGAGGTGGCGGGTGCGTATGGGGCTGTGGACCCGCGTGGTGCCGGGCGTGTTCGCCCTCGGGGGTACGGCCGACACCTGGCGGCGCAAGACCATGGCGGCGCTGCTGGCCGCGGGCCCGGGCGCCGTCGCCTCCCACACCACGGCCGCAGCGCTCTACGGGCTGTCGCGGTGCGAGTTCAAAGGTGTCGAGATCACCGTGGCCAAGGGCAGGTCCCACCGCAGCCGCCTGGCCACCGTGCACGAGACAGCACACCTCGCCCGTGGCGACATCACCTCCATCGCCGGGATCCCCGTCACCCGCCCGCCCCGCACACTCGTTGACCTCGCCGGCTGCGTGAGCCGCTCCGTTCTCGAGGAGGCAGTCGACGATGCCCTGGTCCGACGGCTCACCACCCTGGACCGCCTCACCAGCCGGGCCAAGGCCCTCGGCGGCCCTG
This sequence comes from Acidimicrobiales bacterium, assembly GCA_035525365.1. GTDB lineage: Bacteria > Actinomycetota > Acidimicrobiia > Acidimicrobiales. The sequence goes on along the minus strand of DATLEK010000029.1, from coordinate 7,683 downwards.
GGCGCAACGGGAGCGTTGTGCTGGGCGAGGTGCTCGGCTGTTGGAGCCATGGCGACATGGCCGAGTCGGTGGCGGAGATGCGGTTGGTTCGCCGGCTCGTCGCCAACGGCCAGCCCGAGCCCGATCTCCAGCACGAGGTCTACGACGACGGGGGCCGGTTCGTCGCCCGCCTCGACCTCGCCTATCCCGACGACAAGGTCGGGCTGGAGATGAACGGCTTCCGCTGGCACGCCACCCCCATCCGCTTCGCCAAGGACCAGGAGCGCCTGCGGCGCCTGGCCGCCCTCGGCTGGCTCGTCCTGCCGGCCACCCCGGTCGATCTCGCCGGCGACGGCAGGGACCTGGCGGCCCAGGTGGCCGGCGCCCGCCGGCAGTCACACGCCGTCGGGCAGAGCGCCTGAGGAGGGAGGCGAGGGTGCTTTCTATGCACGACGTTGAGGTGTCCTTCGCGGAGCCCCCGTTCCGAAGTCGTCGCGATCTTCACATCCATGTTCTGAGCGGCGGTTCGGGATCGAGCTTCGCAACGCTCTCGCTCACGGCAATCAGGGCCAGCTCGACGGGCTTCGAGCGCGGGGCGTCGCCGATACGGTTACGTGGGCGAGGGGCCGGCTCCCCGGTCTCAACTGGACAGCCCGCGCCCTTGATCACATCGTGTGGGATCATCTGAGCAGTACCTTCGATACGGAACCATGGTGAAGCCATGAAGCGAGAGCTGCGAGTAGGAGACAGGGTCAAGGTGCCGTGGGGCCTGCGGCGGGAGGTCGATGCCGAGATCGTCGAGATCCGGGGCGACCCTCCCCCAACATGTGCGCGTGCAGCTGGATTGGGCCGAGGACGACGGCGCCGAGCCAGTGACGCTGTTGCTCGCACCGTCGGTATTGACCGCCGCTTAGCTCATGGTTGAGACTCGGCCGGGGCTGCGGGCGTGTCGCATGAGAGCACGAGATGGCGGCTCCGTATGGGGGCGTAACCTCGAGGCATGGCTAAAGCGTCAACCGTGTTGGGAGCCTGAATGACCCGAGTGCTCCTGGCAGGCGTCAGCTTCACCGCTCGGTGCAGCATGGGGCCCCAGGATGAGACAGATGACGCCGTCGAGGCCTACTTCGACGCCCTCATGGATGCGTTGATCGACATGGGTACGGTCGATCCCGCGGTTAGCGGCTCGATCGCCCAACGAACAGTCGAGCTTTCGTGGACAATCCGCTTCGCCGAACCGCTCGACACCTCGACCACCGAATGGCGCCATGCTCTCTCCGAGCGGCTTACCCAGGCGCAGGAGCAGGTCGAGGCGGCCATCGACCGAGCCGACCAAGCCGTCGGGCATCACGACGTCGACTGGCTCGAGGTAACGGCTCGCCGGGGAGAGCCCGTCCCGGCATAGAGACACATCTCCTCAACCAGCATCTGCGTCGCTTCAGCCATCGCGTTGTCTTCACGGGGAGAGTCCATCAGCATGGGCCTAGGGCGGGCCACCGGTGACATCCCCACCATCGGCCTTGCCCTGCTGGCCTCGGGACCCATCCCGCCCAACCCCTCCGAACTGCTCTCGGGGAAGGCGCACGGTGGAGGTGCTGACCGCCGTGCAGGCCGAGGCCGACATCGTGCTGGTGGACTGCCCGCCCGTGCTGCCCGTGACCGACGCGGCGGTGCTGTCGAGCCGGGTGGACGCCACCCTGCTGGTGGCCACCGCCGGCGAGACCACCCGCAAGGAGATGGCCAGGACCATCGAACTGCTGTCCCACGTTGACGCCCCCATCCTCGGCACCGTCCTCAACGGCGCCGGCGACGAGGACTCCTACGGCTACTCGTACCGCTACTCCTACTCCTCCACCCCCGCCGGCAGCAGGTCCGACAAGAACAAGGTCAAGGCGAAGGCCAAGAAGGAAAGGGCAGCCCAAGCCAAGGTCTGAGCACCCCGCTCCCCCCTGCTTTCCCCGGCCCCCCCGGCGCCGGCTTTGTCGGCAAGAAGCGTGCTGTGAGACCGGTTTCCGCCGTCAGAGCCCCAGGAGTGGCGGCCGCTGCGGGCCCGGCCCGCTGACTGCCGGCGCCGGCGCCCCGACACCGCCGTAGCGGTTCGCCGGCAGGAACGTTCTGACATTACGGTCTTCGCCGTCGAAGCCCTCAAACGGTCACACCCGCCGGGGATGGCGGTTCGTCGGCAGGAACCGTTTCGACATCACCGGTCTCCGCCGTCGAGCCCGGCGTGGCGTCACAGGGCGCTGGTAGCCTTTCCTGACATGGACTCATGGTCCGTATCGGTGCCCCCGGTCACCCCCCAGCGCAGCGAGCAGGAGGTGCACCGTGTCGGTCACCGAGTACGAGCGTCATCAGATCTTCCAGTGGTACGAAGAAGCCATGGGCAGTGAACGGGCGGCGATCATGATGAACCTGGTTCCACCCGTCGGGTGGGGCGAGGTGGCCACGCGCACGGACCTGGCCGCGCTCGGCAACGGCCTCCGTGGCGAGATGTCGGTCCTGCGCAGCGAGCTGCGGGGCGAGATGGCCGAGCTGCGCGGCGAGATGGCCGAATTGCGGGGCGAGATGGTTCATTTGCGCGGCGAGATGAAGCTGGGCAACGCGGAGTTGCTGTGGAAGCAGTTCTTCGCCATGGTCGCCAGCAACGCCACCCTCGTGGGCCTGGTCTTCGCCGCCGTGAAGCTGGCCTGATCCCCGAGCGAGAGAACTTGCGGATCAGATAGCTGAAGTTTTGCTGACTAGTCTGTCGAGTAAATGCTGAACACGACGGCATGCCGATGAGCCGGATGATTCCCAGGCGCTCAATGACCACGGTCATGGAGTCGCTTGCCAGCTTCCGGGTCGTGGTGCTTCATGGGGCGCGCCAGGTAGGCAAGAGCACCCTGGCGCGCGCCGTGGGGCACCAGATCGGAGCCGAGTACGTCACCTTCGACGAGAGTGCCGACCTGACGGCGGCGGTCAATGACCCGGCTACCTACCTCGATACGCTCGGGACCCCGCTCGTGCTCGACGAGGTGCAGCGGGCCGGCGACAGCCTGGTCGTTGCGGTGAAGCGCGTGGTCGACGGCGATCGTCGGGCGGGGCGCTATCTCCTCACGGGCTCGACCAACTTCTTGACCGTTCCGGCGATTGCCGAGAAGTTGGCTGGTCGAGTCGACATAGTTCCGCTCTGGCCCTTCTCGGCCGGCGAGTTGTCCGGGGGTACGGACACCTTCATCGACCGGGCGTTCGCCGCGTTCGCCGGCCTGGTCGGCCACACCGGAGGCGTTCCAACTCGCGACGAATACCTCGAGCAGGTGTGCCGCGGGGGCTATCCCGAGGTGCAACACCTGACCGGCCGGGCACAGAGACGTTGGTTCTCCGCCTACGTCAAGACCGTGTTGCAACGAGAGGTCGAGGTGGCGGCCGACATTCGTCGGGCCGACGCGCTGGAGACCATGGCGAGGCTGGTCATGGCGTCCACCTCGCAGGAACTTGTGATCTCGGCACTGGCTGCCCGAGCGGGCATCGACCGGGCCACGGCGAGTACTTATGAACCCTGGCTCGAGACCGCCTTCCTCGTCCACCGTGTGCCGGCGTGGAGCCGCAACCTCACAGCCAAAGTCGTTCACCGACCGAAGCTCTTCGCCGTCGACACCGGCCTGGCCGCGGGGATGCTCGGCAAGGAGGCTTCCGCCCTTCGTCGCCCCAACGACCCCGCCGTCGGCCCGCTGGTCGAGACCTTCGTCACGAACGAGATCACCAAACAGCTCGGGTGGTCCGAGACGGGCGCCCGGCTCTATCACTTCCGGGACAACGACGGGCCTGAGGTGGATCTTGTGCTCGAAGCCGACGATGGGAGGGTTCTGGCCCTGGAGGCGAAGGCTACGTCCACCCCACGACCCGAGGACGCCAGGTGGCTGGCTTTGCTGCGGGAGCGCCTGGACGCTTCGGGCGGTGAGTTCGTCGGCGGGGTGGTCTTTCACACCGGCGGCCGGCGGCTGCCACTTGGCGACCGCCTGATCGCGCTGCCCATCGCCGACATCTGGACCTGAACCTGACCTCGGCGGGGCCACCGGTGCAGCGCCTGCGTGGCGACCAACCGCCGCATTTTCGAGTTCCCAGCCGTGGCCGACGCATTCGCCTTCATCGACGCCACCACCTCGCAACGCCACCACCTGCCGGTAGCTCCCGGCCCGCGCCATCTCGCCCTCGTGCGGCGGCTGTGCGAGGAGGCGGACGCTGCGCCGGCCCCGCATACATGAGTTCTTCGGGATGTCCAACACCGTGGGCTTCACCTCGGTGCTCCTGGGCGACACTCCCCTGTCGGCGGCGGTGCAGAGGGTGCGGGGCCAGGAACGCCTTGCCCTGCTGGCATCGGGGCCCATACCGCCCAACCCCTCCGAACTTCTTTCGGGAAGGCGCACCGTGGAGGTGATCACCGCCCTGCAGGCCGAGGCCGACATCGTGCTGGTGGACTGCCCGCCCGTGCTGCCCGTGACCGACGCGGCGGTGCTGTCGAGCCGGGTGGATGCCACCCTGCTGGTGGCCACCGCCGGCGAGACCACCCGCAAGGAGACGGCCAGGACCATCGAGCTGCTCTCGCATGTGGACGCCCCCATCCTCGGGACCGTCCTCAACGGCGTCAGCGCCGACGACTCCTACGGCTACTCCTCCCATTACTCCTACTCCCCCACCCCCGCCGGCAGCCGCTCCGACAAGAACAAGGTCAAGGCCAGGGCCAAGAAGGACAGGGCAGCCCAAGCCAAGCTCTGAGCACCCCGCTCCCCTGGCCCTCCCCCTGCGCCGGCTTTGCCGGCAAGAAGCGTGCTGTGGGACCGGTTCCCGAGCACACCACTCTCACCTCACCCTCCCCATGCCCCCAGCCCAGCGAGCAGGAGGTGGACCGTGTCGGTCACCGAGTACGAGCGTCACCAGATCTTCCAGTGGTACAAAGAAGTCAATGGAGTCGGTGAGCCTGAAATGGCGCATGCGGTCGGCGCAGCGCGGCCGGGCGGCGCCTATCGTGGTGCTATGACGTCGGCTGCGCCCGAACGGCACCGCTTCACCGTGGAGGAGTACCACCGGATGGCCGAAACCGGGCTGTTGGGTGAGGACGACCGGGTAGAGCTGGTCGAGGGGGAGATAATCGACATGGCACCGATCGGGAGCCGCCACAACGCCTGCGTCGCCCGCCTCAACGAGCTCTTCGTCACCCGGCTGGCCGGACGGGCGACCGTGTTTGTGCAGAGTTCGGTCCGGATGAGCGAGCTGTCCGAGCCCGAGCCCGACATCGCGGTGTTGGTCCCCCGGCCCGACTTCTACGCCGGCGCTCTGCCCGGCCCGGCTGCGGTCCTACTGGTGGTTGAGGTGGCCGACACCACCGCCGGGTGGGACCGTGGCGTGAAGATCCCGATGTACGGGCGGGCCGGAGTGGCCGAGGCTTGGGTGGTGGACTTGTCCGCCGAGGTCATTGACATTTGGGCCCAACCGGGGCACGAGGGCTACGCCGTTACCGCCAGGACAGCGCGGGGCGGGGAACTCCATGTGGAGGGCATCACCGTCACCGTCGATGAAATCCTGGGCTGACTCCTCCGAGGTCCGGGCCATTCCAAGGACGGCCTCGCCTTCGGACGTTGTACACCGGCGCGCGATGCTCCATTCATTGTCTATGAGGGGGTCGCCATGAACCTGGACCTGTTGGCGACCCATGCGCACCATCCAAGGTGACCACCGTTGTCGCCGGCTTCGCCGCGGTGCCGTCTCGTTTCTGTTGCCAACCGGCGGGAGACGGCCTGGTCCCTACAGCGCCGGCAAGAAGCGTGCTGTGGGACCGGTTTCCGCCGTGAGAGCCCCAGGAGTGGTGCGCCTCCTCGTTCGTGGAGGGGCGCCGGCGGTGGAGGCGACGCCCGGCTCGCAACCTGGCGCGGGCGCGAGGGGGCCGGCTCGCCACCTTCGCCGCGGTGCCGCCGCCGTCCACCCGGCGGTCACCGAGCTGGTGCCCGCGGGATGACCGCCTGACCTCCAGGGACGACAGAGCAGCCAACCGAGGGCGCTACGCGGCGGGAGTAACGACGGGGACGCCGTTCGCTCGGGCAGCCTCGGCCAGCCGCTCGTCGTAGCTGACGAGGCCTTCGAGGTCGTCGCCGAGATCGAGGGCCGCCGCGAGGTGGATGGCGTCGAGGGTTCGCAGGATGGTGGGGTCGAGGCGTCCGGCCGCGTCGAAATGGCGGGTGGTGACCTCGAGCAGGGTGATGGCATCGAGCACTGCCCGCGCGGGCACGGCGAGCGACGGGTCGGTCCGTCGGACGGCCCGGAGCAACTCGGTGCGGACGAGGTCGCAGGACACGGGTTGGCGGTCCGACGCCGCCAGCCAGCCCTGGAGGGCCGCGGTCTCGGCCTCGGCCACGACGAGTTTGACCAGCGCCGAGGTGTCGAGGTAGTAGGCCACCTTCAGTACCGCTCGGCCGACCTCATGCGTCGGAGCTCGCCCGACAGGTCGACCCCGGCGGCCGGCGGAGGCAACCTGGTGATGTCGCGGCGGGCTCCTCGCGCCCGTCCGGCGGCGACGAGGGCGGCGAGCCGTGAGGACGGGATGGCCGTCAACTGGGCGACGGGCCGACCTCGGTCGGTGATGGTGACGGTCGCGCCGGCGACCGCCTCCGCGACCACCTTCGACGCGTTCTGCTTCAACGCCCGGATGCCGACCTCGCCCATGTTCTTCACAGTAGCACATCGCACCGAATGGCCTCTGGGTGACCAGCTACGAGAACAATGTCGACGTCACAAGCCGCTGGTAGCCGGGTTGGGCGAACTCACAAGCGAAGGGTACGGCGTGGCGGGAGGAACTCGAACAGCACAGCGGCGAGACGGGTCCCGATGAGCTGAGCGAGGCGATCGAAAAGACCCGCCCGCGCCGGGTCGTTCGCCGCTCTCACCTCCGCACCCATCATGGCGGCCGGAGGAACGCGTTCGCGCCAAGGCCGGCGAGGCAACAGCTCGTCGAAGGTGGCCGCCGGTCCCTCACCGAGATACGTGCCGAATGCTTGAACGGCTTCGTCGCGATCCTCGAGCGTGGGTGTCATCGTCATGCGTGCCACGATAGACATCCTGATCGAGCAGGGCGATGACCGAGTCGCGCTGGAGCTGAGTGAGGCGGAGCTGTTCCGCTACCAGAAGATGGCCGAGATGGCCGCCGTCGGGTCACCGCCGCTGTCGATGTCACACGGCGGGCTTCCGTTCGCGGGGAAGCAGCCCGATCTCCAGTACCACCCCCACACGCTTCGCCAAGGACCAGGAGCGCCTGCGGCGGTTGGCCGCCCTCGGTTGGCTCGTCCTGCCGGCAACACCTCTGGATCTGGCCAGCGACGGCAGGGAGCTGGCGGCCCAGGTGGCCGGCGCCCGCCGGCAGTCACACGCCGTCGGGCAGAGCGCCTGAGGGATGAGCAGGTCCGGAGTGTCGGCGCCGCTTCGGCGGCGGCCGCCGTGCAGCGATCCGTGGAGTAGCGGCGTCACAGGGCGCTGGTAGCCTTTCCTGGCATGGACTCATGGTCCGTATCGGTGCCCTCGGTCACCCCCCAGCCCAGCGAGCAGGAGGTTGACCGTGTCGGTAACCGAGTACGAGCGTCACCAGATATTCCAGTGGTACGAAGAAGCCATGGGCAGTGAACGGGCCGCCATCATGATGAACCTGGTCCCCCCCGTCGGGTGGGGCGAGGTGGCCACCCG
>DATLEK010000126.1:0-61122 GCA_035525365.1 Acidimicrobiales bacterium | reverse complement strand
AGAATTGGATTAAAGAAGCAGTATTACTCAGGTATTTTATTAGCCATTGAACAATTCAGCTCAAGCTTTTCTTCCAGATCCCCAACTGCTTTTCCACCTCCGCCGGTGCCGTCGAGCCATACGACCGGAACGCCTTGACGGCGTTGGCGACCCCCAGGACGTCCTTGGTGCCCGGGCCGAGGGCGTGGTGGGCCCGGGCGAACTCGTCGTCGGGGAGGTCGGACAGGCGGCGGCAGCCCCGGCGCTCGCAGAGGCCGACGAGGTGGCCGATGACCTCGTGCGCGGTGCGCTGGGGGACCCCCTGGCGGATCAGGTGCTCCATCAAGGTCGTCGCGTCGAGGAAGCCCTCGGCGAGCCGCTCGGCGATCCGGTCGGCGCGGAGGGTCGCGCCCGCGACGACGACGGCGGCCAGCTCCAGGCAGGCGCCGACGGTGTCGAAGGCGTCGAAGAGCGGCCGCTTGTCCTCCTGGAGGTCGCGGTTGTAGGCCAGGGGCAGGGACTTGAGGGTGGCCAGGAAACCTGTGAGGTGCCCGATGAGTCGTCCCGATTTCCCCCGGGCCAGCTCGGCCACGTCGGGGTTCTTCTTCTGGGGCAGCATCGAGCTGCCGGTGGCCCAGGCGTCGTCGAGATGGAGGAAGCCGAACTCCTCGGTGGACCACAGCACGATCTCCTCCCCCAGGCGGGAGAGGTGCACGCCGAGGAGGGCGAGGTCGAACAGGGCCTCGGCCACGAAGTCGCGGTCGGACACGGCGTCGAGGGAGTTCTCGAAGCGGCGGGCGAAGCCGAGGTCGGCTGCCACGCCGTCGGGGTCGAGGGCCAGGGACGATCCGGCCAGGGCGCCGGCGCCCAGCGGGCAGACATCGAGGCGGGCGATGGTGGCCCGCAGGCGGTCGACGTCGCGGGCCAGGGCCCAGCCATGGGCGAGGAGGTGGTGGGACAAAAGAACCGGCTGGGCCCGCTGGAGGTGGGTGTAGCCGGGTAGGTAGACGTCGCCGGCCGCCTCGGCCCGGTCGAGCAGGACCTGCTGGAGGGCGAGTACGGCCCGGGCGATGCTGCGCAGCTCGCGCTTGGTGTAGAGGCGCAGGGCGGTGACCACCTGGTCGTTACGGCTGCGGCCGGTGTGGAGCTTGGCGCCCACGCTGCCGGCGATCTCGGTGACCCGGCGCTCTATGGCGGTGTGCACGTCCTCGTCTCCGGGGCGGAAGGCGAAGCTGCCCTCGCTCAGCTCATGGGCCACCCGGTCGAGGGCACCCACGAGGACCTTGGCCTCGTCGGCCGGAATGATCCTGCTCCGTTCGAGGCCGTGGACATGGGCCCGGCAGCCGGCGAGATCGTCGGTGGCCAACCGGCGGTCGACCGAGAGGCTCACGGTGAAGGCCATCAGCTCCGGCGCCGGCTCCCCCTGTATCCGCCCCTGCCAGAGAGTCACTGTGTTGTTTCCCCGGGCGGGGGCCCCAACCCCGCCCTCCTCCCCGAGGCGGGGGCCCCATCCCCGCCCGGTGCCGTGGTTGGCATGGCCTGGCGGGCGGCCCAGGTCTCCACGCCGAGGCCCCAGAGGCGGACGAAGCCCTCGGCGTCGGAGTGGCGGAAGCGGTCGGCCGCCTCGTAGGTGGCCAGGCCGTAGTCGTAGAGGCCCACCTCGCTGCGCCGGCCGGCCACGATGCAACGGCCCGGCACCTCGCAGCGCAGGCGCACCTCGCCGGTGACGAAGCGCTGGCTCTCGTCGACAAAGGCATCGAACGCCTGCTTGAGGGGGGAGAACCAGAGCCCGTCGTAGACCAGCTCGGCGTAGCGGGGCTCCATGCGGGCCTTCTCGTGGGCGAGGTCGCGCTCGAGGGTGAGGTCCTCCAGGTCGGCATGGGCCATCAGGAGGGCCAGCGCCCCCGGACATTCGTAGACCTCACGGCTCTTGATCCCGACCCGGCGGTTCTCGATCATGTCGATGCGGCCCCAGCCGTAGGAGCCGACGACGCGGCTGACCTCGTCGATGAGATGGTGGAGAGGCATGGCCCGGCCGTCGATGCTCTTGGGGATCCCCTGGTCGAAGGCGATGGTGAGCTCGGCGGGCTCGACGGCGGTGGGGGTGGTCAGCTCGTAGACCTCCTCGGGCGGCTGGGCCCAGGGGTCTTCGAGGATGCCGCACTCGATGGCCCGGCCCCACAGGTTCTGGTCGATCGAGTACGGGCTCTTCTTGGTGACGGTGACGGGGATCTCGAAGCGCTCAGCGTAGTCGATGCACTCGTCGCGGGTCATGCCCCAGTCCCGCACCGGCGCCACGCACTCGAGGTCGGGGGCCAGGGCGCGGGTGGAGACCTCGAAGCGGACCTGGTCGTTGCCTTTTCCCGTACAACCGTGGGCGACCGCGGTGGCGCCATGCTCGCGGGCGGCGGCCACCATGTGCTTGACGATGACGGGGCGCGACAGGGAGGAGACGAGGGGGTACTTGCCCTCGTACTTGGCGTTGGCTTTGAGGGCGGGCGCCACGAAGTCGTTGGCGTACTCCTCCTTGCAGTCGACCACGATGGCCTCCACCGCGCCGGCGGCGAAGGCCCGCTGGCGGACCTCCTCGAAGTCGCCGCCCTGGCCCACGTCGGCGGCGAGGGCGATGACCTCCATCCCTGTCTCCTCGGCCAGCCAGCGCACGGCCACGGAGGTGTCGAGTCCCCCGCTGTAGGCCAGAACCACTCTCTTGGTCACCAAAATCGCCTTTCCTCGTTCACAGGCCGGCCAGGGACGACAGGCGCTTTGCAAGCTTCGTGCCGCCGATGTCGGCCGAGGCCACCACCAGGACTGTGTCGTCGCCGGCCACCGTACCGAGGATCTCGGGGAGACCGGCCCGGTCGAGGGCGGAGCCGACCACATGGGCGGATCCCGGCGGCGTGCGCAGGACCACCAGGTTCCCCGACGCCGCCACCTCCACGACCCAGTCCCCCAGCACCCGCTTGAGGTGGTCCTCGGGAGCGACCCTGTCGCGGGCCATTTCCGGTATGGCGTAGACGGTCTCGCCCCCGGGCACCCGCACCTTCACTGCGCCCAGATCCTCGAGGTCCCTTGACACCGTGGCCTGGGTGGCGTTGACGCCGCCGGCGGCCAGCAGGCGGACCAGCTCGGGCTGGCTGGAGACAGCCTGCTCCTCGAGCAGCTTGGCGATGCGGTGCTGGCGTTGGGTCTTGGACACCCGGGCGGTTGCGGTCACGTCGTGTGCTCCATCAGGAAGAGGAGGAGGCCACGCATGGCGTGCATGCGGTTCTCCGCCTGCTGCCACACCACGCTCCGAGGGCCGTCGATGACGCCGGCGCTGACCTCGTCGCCCCGGTGGGCCGGGAGGCAGTGCAGGAAGACGGCCTCGGGTGCCGCCCGGGCCATGAGGGCTTCGTCCACGCCGAAGCCGGCGAAGGCCTGCTTCCGCTGCTGGGCCTCGGCCTCCTGCCCCATGGAGGCCCACACGTCGGTGGCGATGGCATCGGCTCCTTCGGCGCCCTCTTCGGGCCGGGTGGTGATGTGAACGTCGCCTCCCAGTTCCCGGGCCCGGACCACCACGGCGTCGGGGAGGGCGAAACCTTCCGGCGTGGCCACCCTGATCGTGACGCCTGACATGGCGGCGGCGAAAACGAGGGAGCGGCACACGTTGTTCCCGTCGCCGATCCAGGCGACGCAACGGCCGGCGAGGGCGCCCCAGTGCTGGCGCAGGGTGAGCAGGTCGGCCAGGGCCTGGCACGGGTGGGCGTCGCCTGACAGAAGGTTCACCACCGGCACCGACGAGCCCTGGGCCATCCGCTCGAGCTTGGCGTGCTCGAAGACCCTGGCGCCGATGACGGCGTGATAGCGGCTGAGGACGCGGGCGGCATCGGCTGCCGGTTCGCGGACGTCGACGTCGACCTCCTCGGCCCGCAGGGACACGGGGTGGCCACCGAGCTGGACGACGGCCATCTCGGTGGCGTTACGGGTGCGCAACGAGGGCTTCTCGAAGAGAAGGGCGACACCCTTGCCGGCCAGCACCTGCGGCGGGTCGGGCTGCTCGGCCAGGTCGAGGACCTTGGTCAGTTCGGCCGCAGTGAGGTCGTCGACCTCGAGGAAGTGGCGAACGGTCACGGCGTGACTATCCGCGAGAGGATGTCGACGGCCTGGTCGATCTCGTCGTCGGTGACGAGCAGGGGCGGGGCCAGCCGGAGAGCGGTCAAGGTGACCGGGTTTACGACGAGCCCGTTGTCGAGGGCCCGGGCGGCCGTTTCCTTGGCGCTGTTACCGGGGGCCAGCTCGACGCCGAGGAGCAGGCCAAGGCCCCGCACTTCGATCACGCCCGGTAGTGCGGACAGGGCTTTGGCCAGGCGCTCGCCGGCGGCCGCGGCTCTGGCGGGAACGTTTTCGTCCTCCATGGTCTTCAGCACGGCGCGGGCGGCGGCGGCGGCCAAGGGCTGGCCTCCGAAAGTGGTGGCGTGGTCGCCGGGCTCGAAGGCGTCGGCCACCTCGGCTCTGGCCCAGCAGGCGCCGATGGGGACCCCGTTGCCGAGCGACTTGGCCATGGTCACGACGTCGGGCTCGATGCCGAAGTGCTGGAACCCGAACCACCGGCCGGTGCGGCCGAGGCCGGTCTGCACCTCGTCGAGAATGAGCAGGACCCCCCGCTCGTCGCAGAGCCGGCGGGCGAAGGTGAAGAACTCCCTGGTTCCGGGCCAAACGCCGCCTTCGCCGAGAACCGGCTCCATGAGCACTGCGCCCACCTCGGGGGTGAGGGCTGCTTGCAGGGCGGCGATGTCGCACCAGGACACGTGGCGGAATCCCTCGGGGAGGGGCTGGTAGGGCTCGTGCTTCTCCGGCTGGCCGGTGGCGTGGAGGGTGGCGAGGGTGCGGCCGTGGAACGAGCCGTAGGCGCTCACCACCACGTGGCGGCCGCGGCCGGCCCACTTGCGGGCCAGCTTGAAGGCGCACTCGTTGGCCTCCGCCCCCGAGTTGCAGAAGAACACCTTCCCATTTGTACCGCCCCCCACCAGGCGGTTGAGAGTGGCGGCCACTTCGGGGGCGATGGTGGTGCCGTAGAGGTTGGAGACGTGGAGGAGGGTGGCGGCCTGTTGTGCCAGCGCCTCAGTCACGGCCGGGTGGGCGTGGCCGAGCGAGGTCACGCCGAGGCCGCTGAGAAAGTCGAGGTAGCGCCGGCCCTGGTCGTCCCAGAGGATGGTTCCCTCCCCTCTGACGAAGGTGACGGGCGGGTCCGGGTACGTCGGCATGAGGTATTCGCTGAGCGCCGCCATCACGCCTCTACCATGGTGCCGATCCCTTCGCGGGTGAAGATCTCCAAAAGCAGGGCGTGCTCGGCCCGGCCGTCGAGGATGTGGGCGTGGCCCACGCCGTTGCGGACGGCCCGGACACACGAGAGGGCCTTGGGGATCATGCCTCCCGCCACCGTGCCGTCGGCCACCATGGCCTCCAGGTCGCTGGTGGTCACCGTGCTGAGGAGGGTGGCGGGGTCGTCGACGTCGCCCCGGAGGCCCTCGATGTCGGTCAGGTACACGAGCTTCTCGGCCGCCAGTGCCTCGGCTATGGCGCCCGCCGCGGTGTCGGCGTTGATGTTGTAAGCCTGCCCGTCGGTGTCGGACCCGATGGTCGCGATCACCGGGATCAGCTCCTCGATCAGAAGGCGCTCGATTATGGACGGGTTGACCGCGGCCACGTCGCCCACGAAGCCCAGCTCGGGGGACCGGGCCGACGCGGTGATGAGGCCGGCATCCTCGCCGGAGAGACCGACGGCCAGAGGGCCGTGGACGTTGATGTTGGACACGATGTCGCGGTTGACCTTGCCGACGAGAACCATGCGGGCGATGTCGAGCGTCTCCGCGTCGGTGACCCGGAGGCCTTCGTGGAACTCCGGGACCTTGCCGAGGCGGGCCATGAGGTCGCCGATCTGCGGCCCTCCCCCATGGACCACCACGGGGCGCATGCCGACAGAGCGCATGATGGCCACGTCCTGGGCGAAGCTGGCCGCCGCGGCCGAGTCGCCCATGGCATTACCGCCGTACTTGACGACGACGACGCGGCCCCAGAACCGGCGGATGTAGGGCAGGGATTCGGCCAGGACGGCCGCCTTCTCGTGCGGGGTGGTCGTCATCGCTGGCCGCTCACGAGGTGGTCATGTTCTCGGCGATGTAGCCGGGGCCGAGGTCGGTGAAGACGATGGCGGCCTGGCCCGGTCCGAGGCCGAGGTCGGCGCTCACGGCTATGTCCCGGCCCGCCATATGGGAGGCGACCGCGGCCTGGTCGTGGTCGCAGGCCACTCCGTCGCGGCAGACGACGACGCCGCCGTAGGAGACGGAGACGCGGTCCTGGTCGAAAGCGGCTCCCGAGGATCCGAGCTCGCTGACGACGCGGCCCCAGTAGGGGTCCTCGCCGTAGAGGGAGCACTGGACCAGTTGGCTCTGGGCCACTTTGCGGGCCGCGGCCTCAGCGTCGGCGTCAGTGACCGCACCCACGACCCGGATGCGGGCCAGCTTGGTGGCCCCCTCGGCGTCGGCGGCCATCTGGTGGGACAGGCTGCCGCAGGCCCGGGCCAGGGTCTCGGCGAAGGCGGCCTGGTCGACCGGGCCCCTCCTGCCACTGGCCAGAATGATCACGGTGTCGTTGGTGGAGGTACAGCCGTCCACGATCATGGCGTTGAAGGAGGAGTTAACGGCCGCCTGCAACGCTTTCTGCAGCGTGGGATGGTCGAGCTCGGCGTCGGTGGTCAGCACGGCGAGCATGGTCGCCATGTTGGGCGCCAGCATGGCCGCGCCTTTGGCCATGCCCCCGATGGTGAAGCCGTCCTCCTCGAACAGCACCCGCTTGGCCTTGGTGTCAGTGGTGAGGATGGCGTGGGCGGCGGCGTCGTCCTGCTCCGACCTGTTGCCGGCGCTGGCCAGGAGCGCGGGGACACCGGACTCCACCGCTTCGATGGGCAGGGGGATGCCGATCAGGCCGGTGGAGCAGACCAGAACCTCGTCGGTGGCGCAACCGAGGCCCTCCGCCACGAGAGCGGCCATGCGTTCGGCGTGCGCTCTTCCGGTCGCGCCAGTGGCCGCGTTGGCGTTCCCACTGTTGACGATGACGGCGGCGGCCCGGCCGGCGGTGGCGTCGAGGTGGTCTCGGCTGAGTTGGACGGGGGGGGCGGCGGCCAGGTTGGAGGTGAAGACGGCGGCGGCCGTGACGGGGCGTCCGTCCTCTGTCGCCACGAGAGCAAGATCGAGATCGCTCGAGGCCTTGATCCCACACGCGACACCATTGGCCACGAAGCCGACGGCGGCGGTGACGCTCATGGGTGGAGGCCGATGGTGGGGAGACCGGCGGCCTCGGCAAGGCCGAGGGCGAGGTTGGCGCACTGCACGGCCTGGCCGGCGGCGCCCTTGACCAGGTTGTCGAGGGCGGAGAGGACGACCGTCCACCCGGTCCGCTCGTCGTAGCGGGCGGTGAGGTGGGCGCAGTTGGAGCCGGCGGTGGCCTTGGTCGAAGGGGGCTCGTCGCCTACAAGGACGAAGGTTTCGTCCTTGTAGAAGTCCTTCAGGAACTCGAGGGGATCGCCGGCGCCATCGGTGGGGCGGGCGTAGCAGGTGGCCAGGATCCCTCGGGTCATGGGAGCCAGATGGGGCGTGAAGAGGAGCTGCGCGCCGATGGCCTGTTCCATCTCCGGCGTGTGGCGATGATTGATCAGCCCGTAGGCCCGGAAGTCCTCGTTGGCCGATCCGTAGTGGGTGACTGGCGACAAGTTCCGGCCGGCGCCGGACACACCGCTAGCCGCGTCGACGACGATGCCCGTGGTCTCGATGGCACCGGCTTTCACGAGGGGGGCGAGAGCCAGGGCGGCGGCGGTGACGTAGCAACCCGCGGCCGCTATCAGATCGGCGCCGGCCAGCTCGTCACGGAACAGTTCGGGGATGCCGAAGGCGAACTCGCCGAGCAGCTCGGGAGCCGTGTGCTCCTCGCCGTACCACTGCGGGTAGGCACTCCTGTCACGGAGCCGGAAGTCGGCAGCGAGATCCACGATCTTCCCCACCCGCTTGCGCAGGTCCGGCACGATCCGCTGCGACGCGCCGTGGGGCAATGCGAGGAAGACGAGATCCAAGCCCTCAGCGGCCGCGGGGTCGGGATCGGCGAACACGAGATCCGGATAGGCCGCGGCGAGGCTCGGGTACAGCTCGGCCGCCGCCGTTCCGGCCTGGCTGGCGGCGGCGGCGAAGACCACATCGAACTCCGGGTGGCCGGCACACAAGCGCAGTAGCTCCGCGCCCGCATACCCGGAGGCCCCGAAGATCCCTACGCGAATCACCCAGTCACTATACACACCCGTGCATGACCATGCACCAGTTCAAAAGCTGCGGAAGTGGTTACGTTGTAATCTCCGTGTTACATTTCCTGCGTGAGCAAGTCCGAGCCGTTCAGTCTGAGGCTCTCCCCCGACGTCGACGCCCTGGTGAGCGAGGAGGCCAGACGTACACGACGGAGCAAGGGGTCCGTCATCGAGGCTCTGGCCGCCGAGGCACTGAAGACTCGCCTATTTCCCGGCATCGCTTTCCGGGGACTGGACTGGGATCGCCGGGCCTGGGTCATGGGAACTGCGCTCGACGTGTGGCAGATCGTCGACGCCTATCGGGACTTCGAGTCAGTGGAGCAGATGGCCTCTGAGACCGATCTTTCGGAGCCCGTCGTCCGGCTCGCCCTCGCCTACTACGAGCGATTCAGGGAGGAGATCGACGAGCTGCTCGACCGTAACCGGCCGTCGCTCGAACAGCTACGCACCGACTTCCCGTTCATCGACCTCGTACCGGCCGCCACCAGCTGAGAGGCCGTGCGCCTCTTTCTCGATGCTCACATTTCTGGCCGTCGCGTGGCGGGCGCCCTTCGGGACAGAGGCCACGACGTCCGGGCCGCGGACGAGGAGCGGGAGCTCGACGGCACCAGCGACGAAGAGCTTCTGGCCATCGCTGCTGACGAGGGTCGCATCTTCATCACCTTCGACGTCGCCGACTTCCCGCGAATCGTGCAGCGGTGGGCAGCCGAGGGTCGGCACCATGCCGGCTGCGCCATCTTCGTAGGGATCGACCACCGCGAGTTCGGAACCATCATCGAGGTCCTGACCCGGGTTGTCGCCGCTCGGCCCGATCAAGGGTCCTGGCATGACTACACCTGCTTCCTCGCGCGTAGGGGCTGATCCGCGCTAATCCCGACCTGGTTTGCCCTTCATTTTGCAACAGCGTTGTTGTCAGGCTGTCGCAAAATGGACGTCAGCTACGGCGGCGGAATGTCAAGCGGACTTGTTCGACGGCAGAGACCGTTCTGTGGAAACGGTTCTTGCCGACGAAACCAGAAAGCCGCCGCGGATTCTGCGACAGCCTGCTCTACGACGATTTCTGTGCAACATGAAGGCCGAAACGGCTCGCCCACCCGGTCAGGCGCGAATTTCGGCGGCGTGGGCGGCGGCTACGGCGTTGATGCAGCGCCGGCGGAGGTCGGTCACCTCGGTGTCGGTGAGGGTGCGGTCGAGGGCCTGGAGACGGAGGCGGAACGCGAGGCTGCGGCGGCCGGCGCCGAGGCGGGCGTCGCGGAAGACGTCGAACAGGCGAAGGTCGGTGAGCAGGTCGCCGGCGGCCTCTCGCAGGGTTACGGCGATGGCCGCCGCCGGCGTGGTGTCGGAGGCCACGAAGGCCAGGTCGATGTCACTGGAAGGGTGCCTGCTGACCGGGCGGGACTGGACGTAGGAGCGCTGCTGGGGGACGAGCCCGTCGAGGAGCACTTCGATCAGCCCGACCCGTCCGGCGATGCCCATGGCTTCCAGCACGTCCGGGTCGACCTCGCCCACGTGGCCGATCACGTCGCCCCGCATCTGGATCCGGGCCGTGCGGGAGGGATGCAGCCCCGGTGAGGTGGCCGCGTCCAGGCGGGCTCCGGGGAGGTGGAGGGCGTCGAGCATCAGGTCGAGCAGGCGCTTGGCCGCCACCGCCCCCGAGTCGGGCCCGCCTTCGGGATCGGCCAGGGCGACCATCAGCATCTCCGGCTCGTCCGGCAACGGCCCCCGCCGGCCCATGGGGGGCCGGAAGACGTGGCCGATCTCGAACAGGGCCACATCGGGGCTGCGGTGGGAGGCGTTGAAGGCGATGGCCTTCAACAGGCCCGGGAGCAGCGAGGTGCGCAGGATCGACTCCTCGCGGGCCAGCGGGTCCACCGCTGAGATCGTGTCGGGGGCCAGGCCGACCCGCTCGTGGTCACCGGGTCCGACGAGCGGCGGCGTGACCGCCTCGCTGACGCCGGCGCCGGCCAGGATCTCGTGCAGGTGGCGCCGGCCCCGCTGGTAGGGCGTCAGCTGCCCGACATACGGGCTGGCAGGAACAGTGGGCGTGATCCGGCTGTAGCCGTGGTGGCGGGCCACCTCCTCCACCAGGTCGATCTCGGCCTCCACGTCGGGGCGGAAGCTGGGCACCACCACGTCGTGCAGGCCGGCGCCGGCGGGCGACGCCCTGAACCCGATGGGCTCGAGTAGAGAGCGGATCTCGTCGTCGGTGATTGCCGCCCCGAGCAGGGCGTTGACCCGCTTCGTGCGCAGTCTGATCGGCGGGGCCGGTGGCGGCCGCGACCACAAATCCAGCATCCCCGTCGCCACCTCGGCCCCCCCTGGTGTCGTCGAAGCGGAGATGGTATCTGAGCCGAGCCGGGCATCCTTCGCCCCACCGCCACCCGTCAGCAACGAGAAAACGCGGTTGACGGCCCGCTCTATGCCTTCGGGGTCGCAGCCGCGCTCGAAGCGGGCGGAGGCTTCGCTGCGGAGGCCGAGCCGCTTCGATGTGCGGGCGATGGTCATGCGGTCGAAGTAGGCCGCCTCCAACAGGACCCGTGTGGTGGACGACGAGATCTCGGAGGAGGCGCCGCCCATGATCCCGCCGATGCCGACGGGCACGCCCTTGGCGTCGCAGATGAGGCAGTCGTCGCCGTCGCCCAGCCGGCGGGTCACGCCGTCGAGGGTGACGAGGGTCTCGCCCGGCTCGGCCCGGCGCACCAGCAGTCCGGCGCCCGGCAACAGGTCCAGGTCGTAGGGGTGGGTGGGCTGGCCCAGCTCCAGCATCACGTAGTTGGAGGCGTCGACCACGTCGCTGATGGCCCTCATCCCGGCGAGAGCGAGGCGGCGGACCAGCCAGGCCGGCGACTCCCCCACCTTCACGCCGGTCATCACACTGGCGGTGAACCGGGGGCACAGGTCGGGACACTCCACGGCGATGGTGGCCAGATCCTCGACCCGCTGAGCCACCTCGGCGACGGGATGGTCGGGGATGGCAAAGGGAAGGCCGAGGCGGGCGGCGGCGTCGCGGGCGATGCCGGCGATGCTCAAGGCGTCGGGCCGGTTGGCCTCGATGGCCAGGTCGTAGACCACGTCGGAGGCGATGCCCATGGCCTCGGCAAACGCCGTTCCGGGCTCCAGTCCGGCCGGCAGCACCATGATCCCGTCGGCGTCCTCGCCCAGGCCCAGCTCCCGGGCGGAGCAGATCATTCCCTCGGACCACTCGCCCCGCACCTGGCGCCGGCTGATCTCGAAGTCTCCGGGGAGCACGGCACCGATGGTGGCCAACGCCACAAGCTGACCGGCGGCCACGTTGGGGGCGCCGCACACGACCTGCCGCGGCCGGCCGTCGCCGGCGTCCACCTCGGTGAGACGCACCCGGTCGGCCTTGGGATGGGGACGCACGTCGAGCACCCGGGCCACCACCACGCCGTCAAGGCCCTCGCCCACCCGGTCACGACCCTCGACCACCATTCCGAGGTCGTCGAATGTCTCGCCCAGGGCGACGGGATCGCCCTCGAAGGGAGCGAAGTCCCTCAACCAGGAAAGGGGAACGCGCATCAGAACTGGGAGATGAAACGGATGTCGTTGTCGAGCAGGACCCGCATGTCGGAGAGGCCGTGGCGCATCTGGGCGCAGCGGTCGATGCCGAAGCCGAAGGCGAAGCCCGACCACTCCTCGGCGTCGATGCCCACGTTGGCCAGGACGTTGGGGTGGACCATGCCGCAGCCACCCAGCTCGATCCAGCCCGTGCCCGAGCAGGTGCGACAGCCCCTGCCCTCACAGATGGTGCAGGTGATCTCGAACTCCGCCGAGGGCTCGGTGAAGGGGAAGTAGGCGGGCCGCAGGCGGGACTGGATGGACGGCCCGAAGTAGGCGGCGGTGAACGACCGGATGGTGCCGGCCAGGTCGCCGAAGGTGATGTTCCGGTCGACGACGAGGCCCTCGATCTGGCTGAACGACGGCGTATGGCGGGCGTCGGGTGTGTCCTTGCGGTACACCTTGCCGGGCATCACCGAATAGATGGGCGGCGGCGTTCCCTGCATCACCCGGATCTGCACCGGCGATGTCTGGGTCCGCAGCAGCGTGGACTCCGGCGGCCCCCAGTCGAGATAGAGGGTGTCATGGCCGCTGCGGGCCGGATGGGCCACGGGCATGTTGAGGGCCTCGAAGTTGTGCCAGTCGGTCTCCACCTCCGGGCCCTCGGCCACGGTGTAGCCCATGCCGACGAACACGTCCTCCAGCTCGTCGCGTGTCTGGGTGACCAGGTTCAGGTGTCCCCGTCGCAGGCCCGGAGTGACCTCGGTGAGGTCCAGCCGCTCCTCGGCCAGCCGGCGAGCCCGCTCGGCGGCGGCGACCCGTTCACGGGCCTGCTCGGCCGCCTGCTGGATCGCCTGCCGAGCTTCGTTGACGAGCCGGCCCGCCTCCTTGCGCTCCTCAGGGGCGAGGCGACCCAGGCTCTGCTGCTGCGCCGCCAGCGCCGACTTCTTGCCCAGCAGCTCAGCTTCAGCCGAGGCCAGCTCGTCGGGTGTGACCGCCGCCTCGAACCGGGCCACGCCCGAGGAAACCAGATCCGGAAGGCCGGCCCCGCCGTCGGCGCCGGCGCTCAAGAGTGGGCCTCTTCGAAGGTGTGGCGGGGCAGGGTGAAGCGGAAGACCGATCCCTCCCCCGGCACGGAGTCGGCCTCGAGCTTTCCGCCATGGGCCTCGACCAGGCCACGGCTGATCCACAGGCCCAGGCCCGAGCCGGTGGGGCGGGTCTCGGCCCGGCGGAAGAACTTGGTGAACACCTTGGCCAGGTCCTTTTCGGGGAACCCCTCGCCACGGTCACGCACGGCCAGCCACACGAAGTTCTCCTCGACACCGCCCTCCATGCAGAGACCCACGGGTGAGGCGTACTTGCAGGCGTTCTCCACCAGGTTGGTGAGAACCTGCACGATCTTGTCGCCATCGGCGTACACCGAGGGGTAGCTCTCCGGGAAGAGCATCCGGCATTCCAGGTCCGGGTACTCCATGGTGACCTTGCCCACCACCGTCGCCGCCAGCGCCGGCAGGTCGATCATCTGGCGGTGCAGCACGAGGCGCCCGGACTCCAGTCGGCTGATGTCGAGCAGTTCGGTGATGAGGCGGGTGACACGATCGGCGTCGTGGTTGACCTGCTCCAGCATCATCTTCTTCTGGTCGTCGCGCAGGCGGTCCCAGCGGGTGAGCAGCAGGCTGGTGTAGCCCTTGACCGACGTGAGAGGCGAGCGAAGCTCGTGGCTGACGGTGGACACGATCTCGATCCCAGTGGCTGCCTGGTCCCGCCGGGGACCCGCCATTCTGAGCGAGAGGACGATCCCCAGAACCTCGCCGGACTCTCCCCGTTGGTACCGCCCGATGGCGTAGGTGCTGACGTCGTCGCCACCGGCGCGCCGGATGGTGGCCAGGCGCTCCGGCACCAGGCAGACCGACCGCAGGTGGGCCGATCTGTGCCAGCCGGTGAGCAGCGGGTGGCCGTCCTTGCCCCGCGGCTCGAGCAGCGCGACCGGGCGCCCGACCAGATCGGCGACGCGGTATCCGGTGAGAGAAGCGGCGGTGGTGTTTGCGCCGGTGATGGTGCGGTCGGCGCCGAGAACGAGGACGGCGTCGGGAAGGGCGTCAAGATCCACCGGAAGGAACCTCCTTGGCCGTTCGCTGCCTGGCGACCTCGAAGCACAGCACGGCAGCGGCGACACCGACGTTGAGCGACTCAGCTCGCCCGGCCATCGGGATGGTGACCAGTTCGTCCATCGCCTCGAGGACCGCCGGCGGGAGGCCCGCCGCCTCGTTGCCGATGACCAGGGCGACCCGCCGGCGCAGATCGATGTCGGTGTGGTGCGTGCCACCGCGGGCCACGGCGCCCAGGCGGAGCATGCCCCATCCTCCTACGCGGTCGAGCACGCCGAGGGTATCCCCGGCAATGGCGAGGGGCAGGTGGAACATGGCGCCGGCCGCGGCCCGCACGGTCTTGGGGTTGTAGACGTCGACGGACGACCCGCAACAGACCACTCCGTCGGCACCGGCGGCCTCGGCGCTGCGCAGCACGGTGCCGAGATTGCCGGGGTCGGAGACGTCGACAGCCACGAGCAGCAGGCTGGCACCGGACAGATCGTCGAGGGGCACGTCGATCTGCTCGGCCACGGCCAATAGCGGCTGGGGGCTCACGGTCGGCGCCACCCGCTCGATGACGCCGGGCTCGGTGTGGTGGACCACCGCTCCCCGGGCCATGGCCCGTTCGAGAACGTCGGTCGGTGCTGTGGGGGCGGCGAACACGGCATGGAGGTGCGCACCGGCGTCGAGGGCTTCGCTGAGAGCTTTGGTCCCCTCGACCACGAAGGTGTGCTCCTGCTCCCGGACGGGACGCCGCCCGATCAGCTGGCGCAGGTGCTGCACTTTCGGGTTGCGGAAACCCAGTAGCTCTCCGCTCAGGTCCCGGCCTCCGCGGCCTCCGCGGCCAACTTGACCAGGCCGGCGAATGCTGCAGGGTCGGTGACGGCGAGATCGGCGAGGACCTTGCGGTCCACCTCGATCTCGGCCACCCGGAGCCCGGAGATGAACCGGCTGTAGCTCATGCCGTTCTGCCTGGCTGCGGCGTTGATCCGCTGGATCCAGAGCTGGCGGAAGTCGCCCTTCTTGGCCCGCCGGTCCCTGCGGGCGTACTGCAGGGAATGCATGACCTGCTCGTTGGCGGCGCGGAAGCTCCGGCTCTTGTTGCCGTAGTAACCCTGCGCCTGCTCCAAAATCGCCCTGCGGTGCTTGCGGGCGTGTACCGCGCGTTTGACCCTTGCCATCGTTTGACTCCCTCGTTCCTGTGTTCTTGACCCGGTGCTGTCTGTCGGTGTGCCGCGGGCTCAGAGGCCCAGTAGGCGCTTGATCTGCTTGCGGTCGCCGCCGGTGAGCTCGGCCTCGCGCCCGAGCCGGCGGGTGCGGACCGACGACTTCTTCTCCAGCAGGTGGGCCCGGAAGGCCTTGCGGCGCATGATCTTTCCGGTGCCGGTCACCTTGAAGCGCTTGGCCGCGCCCCGGTCTGTCTTCATCTTGGGCATGGCTCAGGCCTCCTGGGCGGGTACTGGCGACTCGATCGTCTCGACGGTCTCTGTGGTCTCGGGTACATCTGCGGTCTCGGGTGCATCTGCGGTCTCGGGTGCTGGTGCGCTGGTCGCTGCTGGTGTCGGTGCCGCCGGCGCCGGCGCCGACCCGTTCGGGCTGGCGGTAGCGGGCGGGGCCGGCGGCTTGGCTCGCTTGTCAGGACCGAGGATCATCACCATGTTGCGACCGTCCACCTTGGGGGACTGCTCCACCTTGGCGATGGGGCCGACCTCCTCGGCCACCCGGTCGAGGATCTTCAGGCCCAGCTCCTGATGGCTCATCTCGCGGCCTCGGAACATGATCGTGATTTTCACCTTGTGGCCCTGGCCGAGGAACTTGGCCACCTGTCGGGTCTTGGTCTCGAAGTCACCGGGCCCGATCTTGGGCCGGTACTTCATCTCCTTGACACTGATGTTGGTGGTCTTGCGCCGCGACTCCTTGGCCTTCTGCTCGGTCTCGTACTTGAACCGGCTGTAGTCCATGATCCGGCAGACGGGAGGATTGGCCATCGGTGCCACCTCCACCAGGTCCAAGTCCGCATCGCGGGCAATGACGAGAGCATCGGGAAGGCTCTTGATCCCCAACTGCGCTCCGTCTGCGTCTATAAGACGCACCTCACGAGCTCTGATCCGGTCGTTGATCCTGGTCTCGGCGGCGGTCCCTGCGGCGATGCGGCATCACTCCTTGGTTGGTGCCCCTGACGCGACAAGGGCAGGCGTCGGAAGCAACGCCCGCCCTCGGCGGCCATTCAACCCGGCACACCCGACGAGTCGGCTGGCCGGGTGGGGACCGATGAATCTGGCCCCGCTTCCCGTTCTTGGTTTGTGGTTAGGGTACCAGCGATGAGCACCATCTGGACACCCGGCGGCGAACGACCAGTGGGTGGAGGCCAGCCACCGCCGGCCGCTCCCCCGCCGCCGGCGGCTGCCGGCCCTTCGTCGGGCGTCGGTGGCGGTGAGCTGACCGAGGCCGAGATGGAAGCCAAGATGGTGGAGTTGCGCCGCCAGCTGGCCGAGACGCCGGCCGACCTGGTGGTGGCCAACCACGCCTACGGGCTGTTCGAGCTGGCCGCGCTGCACCTGTCGCTCACCCCGCCCCAGCTCCCCCAGGCCCAGCTGGCCATCGACGCCCTTGGCGCCATCGTCGAGGGCCTGGCCGGTCGCCTGGGTGACGAGGAGGAGCAGTTGAAGGAAGGGCTCACCCAGCTGCGCCTGGCCTTCGTCCAGATGAAGGCCGGCCACCAGCCCAGCTGACGATCGCTTCAGGGCTCAGCGCCCGGAGATGTTGGTGGCCTCAGGGCCCATGCGGTTTTCGACGACGTCGAAGGTGACGCCGGCGCCTACCTCGATGGTGCGGGAGCCGTCGGCGATGGCGGTGCAGTGGAAGAAGAGGCGTTGGCCGCCGGCGTCGTCGATCCAGCCGTAGCCCTTGTGGTCGTCGAACTCGGCGACGCGGCCGCGGCCTTCGCTCCCGTTCAACGGATCAATGGATCAATGGACGATCTTGGCCAGGGGAAGCTCGATGATGTCGCTGGCGCCGTGGTCCTTGAGGGCGGGGATGAGGGTGTTGATGTCGGCCTTGGGGACGACGGTCTCCACCGCATAAGCCTCCTCGCCGAACAGCTTGGAGACGCTGGGCGAGCGGAGGGCGGGGAGGATGGCGATGACGCCGGACAGATCGGCCTCGGAGACGTTGAGCTTCACCAGCACCTTGCCCCTCGCCTCCAGGGTCCCGAGCAGGAGGGTGAGCACCTGTTCCATGGCGTGGCGCTTGGCCGGGTCCTGACATGCGGCGGGGTTGGCGATCAGCTCGGTGAACGAGACCAGCACGGTGTCGACGATCCTCAGCCCCGCCGCCTTGAGGGCACGGCCGGTCTCGGTGATCTCGACCACGGCGTCGGCGATCTCAGGGACCTTGGCCTCGGTGGCGCCGTAGGAGAGGGTGATGTCACCCTCGACGCCGTGCTTCTCCAGGTAGCGGCGGGTCAGCTCGGGGTACTCGGTGTGGACCCGGGCGCGGGCGGGAAGGTCGGCCACGGTCTTGACGGGAGAGTCGGCGGCGACAGCCAGCACGACCTGCACCGGCCGGGCGGTGGCCTTGGAGTAGTGCAGCTCGCCCAGTGAGATCACCTCACTGGCTGTCTCCTCGATCCAGTCCCGGCCGGTGATGCCGATGTCGAAGAGGCCCTGGGCCACGTAGCGGGGGATCTCCTGGGGCCGCAGGATGCGCACGTCGGCGATGCGGGGATCGGGGATGGTGGCGCGGTAGTCGACCTCGGAGCTGCGGCGCACCGGGAGGTCGGCGGCCTCGAACAGCTCGAGGGTGGCGGCTTCCAGTGAGCCTTTGGGCAGGACGAGGCGCAGCATGTTCGTGGTAACGGTCGCGGCCGATCAGGCCCGGGGGCTCTTGGGCAGCTGGCGGAGCAGGTCGCACATCTCCAGCGCGGCCAGCGCCGCCTCATAGCCCTTGTTGGACCTGGAAGAGAGCTCCGTATGGCCCTGGCGGGTATAGCTCGCAGTCTCCGAGCCGGCCCGTTCGAGGGCCTGTTCCACGGTGTCGGTGGTGAGGACGCCGAAGATGACAGGGACACCCGTGTCCATCTGGGCCCGCTGGATGCCGGCGGCGCACTGGCCGGCCACCTGTTCGTAGTGGCCGGTGGCGCCGCGGATGACGGCGCCGAGGCAGACGACGGCGTCGTACTCGCCGGAGCCGGCGAGGCGGGCGGCGGCGAGGGGCAGCTCGAACGCGCCGGGGACCCAGGCGATGGTGATCGAGCTGTCATCCACGCCGTGGGTGCGCAAGCCGTCGAGGGCGCCGGCCAGGAGCCGCTCGGTGATCGCTTCGTTGAAGCGGCTGCAGACGACGGCTACCCGCGTGCCCTCACCCTGCAGCTGGCCCTCATAGATCGTCATCGAGGCCCTCCAGGTAGTGGCCCATCCGGTCCCTTTTGGTCCGGAGATACGCGTGATTGTGGGAGTTGGGCGCCGATTCCAACGGCACCCGCTCGACCATCTCCAGGCCGAAACCCTCGAGTCCACCGTACTTGGCCGGGTTGTTGGTGAGGTAGCGCATGGTGGTGATGCCGAGGTCGACGAGGATCTGGGCGCCGATGCCGTACTCGCGGCTGTCCACCGGCAGGCCGAGGTCGAGGTTGGCGTCGACGGTGTCACGGCCCTGCTCCTGGAGGGCGTAGGCGGCGAGCTTGTGGGCCAGCCCTATGCCCCGGCCCTCGTGGCCCCGCAGGTACACGACAACGCCGAGCCCCTCCTCGGCCACCCGCTTGATCGCTGCCTCCAGTTGCCATCCGCAGTCGCAGCGCCTGGACCCGAAGACGTCGCCGGTGAGGCATTCGCTATGGACACGGACGAGCACGTTGCTCTCGCCCTGGACGGCGCCCTTGACGAAGGCCACGTGCTGGTCGCCGTTGATGACCGACTCGTAGGCGTAGCAGGTGAATTCGCCGTAGGCGGTGGGGATCTGGGCCTCGGAGACCCGCTTGACCAGCTTGTCGTTCTGGCGCCGGTAGCGGATGAGGTCGGCGATGGAGATGAGGAGAAGGCCGTGCTCCTGGGTGAAGGTCTCCAGGTCGGGCAGGCGGGCCATCTCGCCGTCCTCCTTGACCACCTCGCACAGGACGCCGGCGGGGGCGAGGCCGGCGGCCCGGGCCAGGTCCACGGCCGCCTCGGTGTGGCCGGCTCTCTTGAGGACGCCGCCGGTGCGGTATCGGAGGGGGAAGATGTGGCCGGGCTTGGCCAGGTCGGCGGGATCTGTCTCCGGGTTGATGAGGGCCTGGATGGTGGTGGCCCGGTCGGCGGCGGAGATGCCGGTACTGGTGCCGGGGCGGTAGTCGACGCTGACGGTGAAGGCGGTGCGCTGGGACTCGGTGTTGTTGACCACCATGAGGGGCAGGCCGAGCTGGTCGAGGCGGTCGCCCTCCATGGGCATGCAGATGACACCGGAGGTGTGCCTGACGAAAAAGGCGATCTTCTCCGGTGTGGCGTGCTCGGCGGCCATGATGAGGTCACCCTCGTTCTCCCGGTCCTGGTCGTCGACGACGACGATCATGTCGCCGCTGGCGATGGCGGCGATGGCCTTCTCGATGTCGGCGAACTGGGTCATGGTTCTGTGGTTCCTATCAGCAGGCGCTCCACGTACTTGGCGACGAGGTCGACTTCGATGTTCACGGCGTCGTCGGGGCCCTTGAAACCGAGAGTGGTGACGGCCGCGGTGTGGGGCACCACGACGGCGGTGAAGCCGTCGGGCAGGGCCTTGGCCACGGTGAGGCTGACGCCGTCGACTGCGATGGAGCCCTTCTCCACGACGTAGCGGGCGAGGTCGGGCGGCATTCTGATTTCGAGCGCCGGGGCGGCGCTGACGATGTGGCCAACGGCGTCGACGTGACCCTGGACGAGATGGCCGTTGAGGCGGTCGCTCGCCTTGAGGGGCCTTTCGAGGTTGACGGGGTCGCCTGGTGTGAGGTCGCCGAGGTTGGTGCGGGCGAGGGTCTCCTCGACGACGTCGGCGGCGTACCAGGTGTGGGCACCGTCGGGCGGCCCTCCCTCCTGGGCGTCGGGGGAAGCTTCTTTGGTGGCAGAAACCGTTGAATAGCGACGGATTTTGCCACCAGAACGTTCCGGCGGCTCCGTATAGGGGAGGGTTTGCAGCGCCCCATTTCCGGTGTCGGCACCGGTCTCGACCACCGTGAGGCAACAGCCGTTGTGGGCGATGGAATCACCGATGTGGAGGCCGTCCATGACGGTGGTGGCGTAGAAGGTGAACCGGCCACCGTTGCGCGACCGGACCCGGGCCAGCTCCTCGACGATGCCGGTGAACATCAGGCGGTGCCGGCGCC
Organism: Acidimicrobiales bacterium; assembly: GCA_035525365.1. Lineage (GTDB taxonomy): Bacteria > Actinomycetota > Acidimicrobiia > Acidimicrobiales. The sequence goes on along the minus strand of DATLEK010000126.1, from coordinate 40,871 downwards.
GGCGAGGTCGACGCGGATGTCGGGCCCGAGGGTCGTGACATCGACGATGCGGCCCCGCCACATGTCGTCGATGGTTGGGGCACCGGCGCCGGCGAACAGCGGCCTACCGTCGTCGCCGCCCATCAGGGCGGGCGCCAGATAGAGGACGTAGCGGTCGACCAGGCCGGCGGCGTGGAAGCCGTGGGCCACGGTGGCGCCGCCCTCCACCAGTAGCTGCACGATGCCTCTTTCGCCGAGGTCGTCGAGGACCTTGCCCAGGTCGCCCGACAACTCCCACGCCGGGTGGACCTTCGCCTCCGGCGGCGCCGTTCCGAGGACTACACGCTGGGGCTGGCGGCCGGCGCCGACGGTGGGAAGGCGAACCGTGAGAGATGGATCGTCGGCGCGGACGGTGCCGGCGCCGACGAGCACGGCGTCGCTTTCGGCGCGGAGGCGGTGGGCGTCTTTACGGGCCGCCTCGCCGGTGATCCATTGGCTGGTGCCGTCGGACGCGGCGGTGCGGCCGTCGAGAGTGGCGGCCAGCTTGAGCACCACCCAGGGGCGGCCGGTGGTGCGGTGCTTGAGATAGGACTGCAGCTGGCGGTCGACCTCGTCTGCGCAAATGCCGATGTCGACTTTGATGCCTGCCTGGCGCAGCTGTTCGATGCCCTTGCCCTCGACGAGGGCATCCGGGTCGCCCACCGCGACCACGACCCGGGCGACGCCGGCGGCGATCATGGCGTCGGTGCAGGGCGGGGTCCGGCCGTGGTGGGCGCAGGGTTCGAGGGTGGAATAGAGGGTGGCGCCGGCGGCCTTGGCCCCGGCCGCGGCAAGGGCCACGATCTCGGCGTGGTCGCCGCCCGGGGGCTGGGTGGCGCCCTCGAAGGTGGCGCCATCAGGGGTGGCGATCACGCAGCCCACCCACGGGTTGGGCGATGTGGTGGCCCGCACGCCGGAAGCCAGAACGACGGCTCTTTGCATGAGCATCTCGTCGTACTGCCTGCTCTCCACTCTTTCAGTCTACGAACTGGGGGTGGGCGCCCAGCGAGAACCAGGGTCGTGTGGCGTTGCATGACCTCGCGAGCGATGATCAGTGTTGGGTGACTTCCTCGGCGAGGAGGGCCAGGGCGTGGGGCAGGATGTCGATCACCGCGTTGAGGCACTCGACGGAGCCATTGCTGGAACCGGGGGTATTGACGATGATCGCCCTTCCGAGCGTGCCGGCGGTGGCCCGGGAAAGGCGGCCGAGGGGGTTGACCAGGCGCATCGCTTCGGCGAGCCCAGGGGCTTCACGATCAAGCACGGCTCTGGTGCCTTCTGGAGTGAGGTCCCGTGGGGAGAAGCCGGTGCCGCCAGTGGTGACGATGACGCCGGCGAACTCAACAGCCATTTCCATGAGGGCTGAAGCCACGGTGTCGACTCCGTCAGCCACGACGCGCCGGTCGAGAACAGTGAACCCGGCAGCGTCGAGGGTCTCCACCAGAGCAGCACCCGAGCGGTCCTCCCGGGTGCCGGCGACGACACCGTCCGAGACCGTCAGCACCTTGGCGTGGAGCGGCACGGACCGACTGTAAGGGCGGCGCCGGCAAATTGCGCCGGTCCCTCTGGTCTGCCGTCGTGGCGCGAGCTCCGACGGTTTTTGTCGCGGTAGGCTGTGATCGCTACTCCGGACTTCGGTAGCCGCCACCTCGCTAGCCCCCTGTGATCCGACCGGAGCAAACGTGACTGGAAGAGCAACCCTCGGACCCAGCGTCACCGCGCCGCGCCGCGTCCTGATTGTCGACGACCGTCCCGAGATTCGCCTGCTCGTTCGCGCTCGACTCCGCATGCTCGATGACATAGAAGTGGTCGGTGAGGCGAGCAACGGCGCCGAGGCCCTGGTTCTGGTCTCCGCTCTCGCACCGGAGGCTGTGGTGCTGGACTTGGAGATGCCGGTCATGCGCGGCGACGAGGCGATTCCCAGGATGCGCGAGCTGGCACCCGGTATGCCGATACTTCTCTACACGAGCGCCGGCCAACAGATGCTCGATGGACTGAGCGAGGCGGCTCAGCCCGACGCCATTGTCCAAAAGGGTGGATCGCTGACCCAGCTCGTGGATCAGCTCCAGGCGCTGTTGGACATGGGCCCTCACGACCTTCTCCGTGTCGTTCTGGGCAGGATCCCTCTGCGTCAGGCCATGAACGTGTTCGACGCGTGGGTCGGACTCAATGTGCGTATCCTCGATTCGCTGGCTCGTGGTGACGAGTTGGTCCGTGCGCAGATGGGAGGCGCCACGCTGGAGGAACTGCAGGCGCTGGTCGGGGTCTATACCCACCTCGGCGACAACCTCCAGAAAGCGGCCCGCGAGCACGCCGAAGACGTGGAGCCGGTCATCCACCTGTTCCGCACAACGGCAGCCGCCGCTCGCCGCGCCCTCCTCGCCTTTGACGAGGTCCGATTGCGCGACTTCTACGCGGCGTGGAACTACGAGGTTCCGGCCGACGCCATCACCGCTCTCGGCGAGATGCGCAATCGGCTCATCGAGGTGTTGCCCACCAGCGGTGCTGAGGATGTCGGCGGTGCTACGAAAACCCCGGACGGTACTGCGTCATCGCCCAGCGGCGGTGACCAGGAACCAGAGGGTCGGTCTGCCGTGGCGGCCTCTCGGGAAGCTTCAGCGATCGACCGGGAGGCTGCCGCCATCGACCGCGCCGCCGCGGCAGAGGACCGGGCGGCTGCCTCGATCGACGACCTCACCGGGATCTATCGCCGCGGCCCAGGACACGTCGAACTGACCCGGGAGATCGCCAGGGCCCGTCGTACCGACCAGCCCTTGGCCCTGGCCTTTGTGGATGTCGACGGATTGAAGGCGCTCAACGACTCGCGCGGCCATGCCGCCGGGGACCAGTTGCTCCGCGATGTTGCAGCAGAAATGCTCAAGCAGGTACGCGACTACGACGTCGTCGTTCGTCACGGTGGCGACGAGTTCGTATGCGCGCTGCCTGGGATGACCATGGGTGAGGCGAAGGCCCGGATGCAACGCCTTCACGCCGCTTTGGCCGCCGGCCCCGACGCGGGGACCGTCAGTGTGGGCCTTGCCCTCCTGGAGGACGGGGACTCTCTCGACTCCCTCATCGACCGCGCCGACCAAGCGCTCTACGCGGAGCGTGCTGACCAGAACGGTCGCCGGTCCGCTTCGTAGAGGCACGGGTGAAGGTGAGATGGGACGAGCGCCCAGCGCGGCTGTGCCCGCCACGGCCTCACTTCGTCACCAGGGTTACCGGGGGCGGCGGAGCTTGAGGAGGAACATGCCGTCGGTGCCGGCGCTCTGGGGGAGGAGGCGGGCGCCGCGGGCCAGTGGCGCCCAGGGAGGACCGGGAGGAGGCAGGGTCACGAGCTCCGGGTAGGCGCCGGCGAGCCAGTTGTCGATATCGGCGGTCTCCGCCAATGTCAGGGTGCACACGCTGTAGACGAGGATGCCGCCTGGGCGCAGCAGCGTGATGGCGCCGGACAGGAGCTGGCGCTGGAGTTCGGCCAGGCGGTCGACATCGTCGGCGTTGATGCGCCAGCGGGCATCTGGCCGCCGGCGGAGGACTCCGAGGCCGCTGCAGGGCGCATCGACGAGGACCCGGTCGATGGTGCCGGCGGCGAACGGCGGGCGCCGGCCGTCGGCCACCACGACGGCGACATTGGGGCTGCCGAGGCGGTCCACGTTCGAGGCGACGAGCCGGGCCCGATGAACCGACGAATCGGCGGCGATCACCAGGCCAGGCTCCACTGGGGCGCGGGACATGGCCGATGCCATGGCCGTCGCCTTGCCGCCGGGCGCGGCGCAGAGGTCAACCACCCGGTCGCCGGCGGCTGCGCCGACCTGGGCGGCGACCTCCTGGGAGGCGGGGTCCTGCACGTAGCCGTCGTCGCGCTCGGTGACCTCGGCGGCCACGTTCATCTGTTCCAGGGCGGCTTCCGCCTCGTTCATTCCGAGGTCGACAGCGAGGCGGCGGATGATCCAGTCGGGATAGCTGAGCCGGGTAGCGGCGTCAGGCCAATGGGGGCTGGGGTCGGCCGCGACCTTGCGGAGCACGGCGTTGACCAGCCCCTTGGCCCGTGTCGGCGCCACCTCCACCATGGCCGACACGCCGGCGTGGGGCGGCGTGTGGAGGAACACGAGCTGGTAGGCGCCGAGGCGGAGGACGGCCCGCACCACGGGCTCCAGCGGTCGGTCGACGAAGCGGTCGACCAACCAGTCGCACGAGCGGCGCATGCGGGTGGCGCCGTAGACGAGGTTGGTGGCAAAAGCACGGTCCCGGGTTGCAAGGTCCGAGGCGGCCAGCAACTCCGGCACGATGAGATTGGCGTAGGCGCCCTCCTCGATCCGCACCATGGCGTCTATGGCCACGGCCCGCGCACTGTTGCCTCCGCCATAGCGACCAGGCCGATCGGCCGGCGCTTCAGCCACGTTGGCCGAGGTGCTCGCCGGGGTTCGGGCGGGCGCCGTTGAGCCAGGCCGGCGCCGGCATGGGGGGCTTGCCCTCGGGTTGGACCTCCACGAGTTGCAGGCCCAGACCGTTTCCGGTCCCGACCACGGCGCCTTCGATCACGCCGGCGGCGGGCGCCGGCTCGCCCGCGTCAAGCAGCGTCGCCCAAAGGACTCGCAGGCGCCGGCCGCGGAAGGTCGTCCATGCCCTGCCGATCCGGACCAGGCGGTGCAGCTCCACCGCCGGCCGAGCCCAGTCGAGGTGCATCTCCTCGGCGTCGATCTTGGCCGCGTAGGTGGGCTCCCCTGTCTGGGGCTCCGCGTCGCCGAGACCATCCCGGAGAGCGTCGACCAGCAAGGTGGTCCCGACATCCACCAGGCGCCGGCGCAGCTCGTCGGCCGTCTCGCCGGCGCCGATCGGGACCACCTCCCTTCGGTACACCGGTCCCGTGTCGAGACCCTCCTCCAACTCCATGAGACAGACCCCGGTCTCGGTATCGCCGGCGAGGATGGCCCGCTCCACCGGCGCCGCTCCACGCCACCGGGGAAGCAGGGAGAAATGGAGATTGACCATCGGCACCTGGGCGAGCACGTGGGGCTTGATCAACCTGCCATAAGCCACCACCACGCCCAGCTCCACGCCGGCCTCGAGGACGTCGTCCACCCTGTCGCTGACCGCTAGCCCCGCCTCGAGGGCGGCCGCCTTCACCGGAGTGGGCACAAGGTCGGCGCCCCTCCCCCGCCGGCGGTCGGGCTGGGTGACGACGATCTTCACCTCATGGCCGTCGGCCAGCAGGGCCTGGAGGGGCGGGACCGCCGCGGCGGGAGAGCCGAGGTAGGCCAGACGCATCAGAGTGGTCGCCGGCGCTTCAGCGAAGCTCGAGGTCGCGGTTGCGCAGCTCAGACATCGCCTCTTTCCTGGTGTCGGCATCGAGCCGATCGATGAGGAGCTTGCCCAGCAGATGGTCGACCTCATGGAGGAACACCCGGGCCAGGATCTCGTCGCCCTCCAGCTCGTAGAGCTCCCCCGCCAGGTTCTGAGCCCGCAGGTGCACGGTGCCCGATCTGGTGATCGGCCAGTACAGCTTCGGGACCGAGAGGCAGCCCTCCTCGTATGTCCACTCGCCGGCGTGCCCGCTGAGCACCGGGTTCACCGCCACTCCCGGTCCGTCGCCGACGTCCCACACGAAGATGCTCTTCTGGACGCCGATCTGGTTGGCGGCGAGGCCGACGCCGGGGGCGTCGTACATGGTCTCGATCATGTCGTCGGCAAGGCGGGCCAAGGCGGCGTCGAAGGCGGTGACTCCGGCGGTGGGCTGGCGGAGGACCGGGTCGCCATGGACCCTGATGGTGTGGAGCGCCATTCGCTCAGGTTAGGGCCGGCGCCATCGGCGCACCTCCCTCAGATGCGGAGGGGGTCGACCTCGATGCGGTAGCGACCAGGCGTACGGGGTGTGGCGGCGAGGGTGTCGCAGAGAGCGGCGTGGCTGACGGCGCGGACCAGCCAACGTCCGTCGTCGGGGCCCAGGACCTCCACGTCGGGATCGCCGGCGGGGGGAATGCCGGCGACGAAGGCGGCGGCGTCGGGGCCGGATACCTGGGCGACGGCGGAGGCCGGCGGGAGGTTGAGCTCGATGCGCCGCGGTCGCTCGGCCGCAGCCACCCGGCCCGGGTCGGCGTGGAGGGCGGCGGCCAGCACCTCGTGGTCGGGCAGGCGGGTCTGGACGAGAACACGCCCGCCGGCGGTCCGGCCGCCGGCGAGTCGGGCGGCCCGGGCCAGCAGGGCGAGGGCCTGCTCGCCGGCCCGGTACCGGGGCGCCAGCAGCTCCTGGTCGAAGTCGAGGAAGGCCACGACGACCCTGCCCTTGCCAGGGTGCAGCCGGTGCAGCAGGGCGTCGGTGCCGACGAGGATGCTGGTTCCGGGTATGGATGTGGACTGCGCCGTGACCTCCCCCACCGCAACGTTGGCCAGCGCTTCGAGCTCCTCGCGCACCCGGGTGACGCCGACCCGCAACGTCTTGAGTCGGGACGAGCCGCATGATTGGCAGACGACCACCCGCTCGGCCTGGCACCGGCGACAGGTGAGGATGCCGGCGCCGCTCGCCTGTTCCATGGCCCCCTGGCACGCCTCGCAGCGGGTGAGGTCCGTGCAGGCCGTGCAGGCCAGCAGCCGGGCCCGCCCCTTGCGGTTGAGGATGCAGGCGACAGGCACGCCGGAGCGCAAGAGCCGCACGAGGCGCTCGGAGTAGAGACCATGTCGAGGGTCGTCGTGGCGACGGTCGACGATGTCGAGCGCCGGCCACCCCTCCCGCTCCCGGCTGCGGGACGGCGCCACCAGTCCACCCCAGTCGAGCTGCTCCAGAGTCGGGCAGGGAGACACCAGTACACACGGGACACCCGCCCGCCGGGCCTGCTCCGCTCCCACCTGCCACGCGTTCCATGTCGGCGCCCGCTCCTCCTGGTACACCTCCTCGTGGGCGTCGAGCACCACGACGGCCGCCAGGTCCGGCGCCGGCGCCCACGCCGCCGCTCGACTGCCGACCACGATCGAGCCTCCCGCCGCGGCCACCGCCCACTCCCCCGGCATCAACGCCACCGGCCATCCCGCCTCCCGCAGCCGCCGGGCGACGCCGGCCGCCTCCGCCACCGACGGCGCCAACACGAGCGTCGACCGTGCCTCGGCGCCGCGCGGCCCGGCGGAGCTTGCGAGGCGGATGACACCGAGCACGAACGGCAAGGTGTCCATGGCCGGCGGAAGCCGGACGACAGACTGGCCCGCGGCGAAAGACTCGGCGACCAGTTCATCGACCGGTGACGGCAACGTGAGGGCATCTGTCCCCACCGGGGGCGGGGGCCGGGGCAGGCCCCGGACCACATGGGGCGGCGAGGCCGTACGCAGGAAACTGGACCGCCGGCCGGCCCACCGCCAGGCGGCCCAGGAGGAGAGCTCCACGAGATCCGGCGGAGGGCCGAAGCCCGTAACCGAAGCGAGGGGGCGAAGGGTGACACCAGAAGGGGGGGTGACGAAGTCCTCCACCACCCACCCCGCAACCCGCCGGCCCGAGAACGGGACCCGCACCAGACACCCCACTCGAACCAACGGATCCAGGCGCGCCGGGACCCAATAGTCGAAAACCTTGCGCACCGCGGGCACGTCCACCAGCACGCGCACGACCCGCCCGCCGGCGGGGGGGGTCAGGCGCCCAGCGCCCTCTTCATCTCTTCGAGTCGCGACAGGGCCTCCCAGGTGAACTCCTTGTCGGAGCGGCCGAAGTGACCGTAGGCGGCAGTGCGGCGGAAGATGGGGCGACGGAGCCTGAGGTCGCGCACGATGGCGGCCGGGCGCAGGTCGAACACCTCCTGGATGGCGGCGGAGATCCTGTGCGGGTCGATCTCCTCGGTGCCGAAGGTTTCGACCATCACCGACACGGGGCGGGCCACGCCGATGGCGTAGGCCACCTGGATCTCGCAGCGCCGGGCGGCGCCGGCAGCCACCACGTGCTTGGCCGCCCAGCGGGCCGCGTACGCCGCGGAGCGGTCCACCTTGCTCGGGTCCTTGCCGGAGAAGGCACCGCCACCGTGGCGCGCCGCGCCGCCGTAGGTGTCGACGATGATCTTGCGACCGGTGAGGCCGGTGTCGGCATGGGGGCCACCCAGCTCGAACTTGCCGGTGGGGTTGGCCAGCACGCGGAACTTGTCGCCGGCGAACTGCGCCGGCAGCATCGGGTGGATGACGTGCTCGATGAGGTCGGGCTTGAGCAGGGTCTCGAGGTCGAGGCCGGGCTGGTGCTGGGTGGAGATGAGCACGGTGTTGAGAGCGACAGGGCGGCCGTCCTCGTAGTCGAAGGTGACCTGGGTCTTGCCGTCGGGGCGCAGGTAGGGCAGGACGCCCGCCTTGCGCACCTCCGAGAGCCGTTGGGCCAGACGGTGGGCCAGCCAGATGGGCAGGGGCATGAGGTCGTCGGTCTCGTCGCAGGCGTAGCCGAACATCATCCCCTGGTCGCCGGCGCCCTGGCTGTCGAGGGCCTCTTCCAGTTGGTCGACGCTAACCGTGCGCTGCTCGAGAGCAGCATCCACGCCCTGGGCGATGTCGGGCGACTGCGGGTCGATCGAGGTGATCACGCCGCAGGTGTGGCCGTCGAAGCCGAAGGACTCCCGGTCGTAGCCGATGCCGCAGACCGTTTCGCGCACGATGCTCGGGATCTCCACGTAGGCCGTTGTGCTGATCTCGCCGGCCACGACCACCAGGCCGGTGGTGAGCAGCGTCTCGCAGGCGACGCGCCCGTTGGGGTCCTCGGTGAGGATGGCGTCGAGGATGGCATCGGAGATCTGGTCGGCCATCTTGTCGGGATGGCCCTCGGTGACGGACTCCGAGGTGAAAGTGGACCGGTTGTTCGACATCAGCTGTTCCTCTTCCTCAGGAGCGCCACGACCGCGTCCAGCACGCGTGCCGCCACCTCCCGCTTGTCGGTCAGGGCCACAGTCTGCTCGCTCCCGCCGGCGCCGACCAGCAGGACCTCATTGGTGTCGTGGCCGAAGCCGGCGCCGGGAGCGGAGATGTCGTTGGCCACGATGAGGTCGGCGCCCTTCTCGACCAGCTTGCGGGCCGCTTCCTCCTGCAGCACCGAAGCTCCGCCCGCCGACTCCGCGGCGAAGCCCACCAGCACCTGCGCGGGTCGCTGGTGGCGGCTGCGGCCGAGGGTGGCCAGGATGTCGGTGGTGGGCTCGAGCACGATCTCCGGCGTGCCGTCGGCCTTTTTCAACTTGGTGGCGGGCGGTGCCTTCGGACGGAAATCGGCAACGGCAGCGGCCATGATGACGACATCCGCATCGGCGGCCCGCGTGAGCACCTCGTGCTCCATGTCGGCCGCGGTTTCGACGGCGACCACCTCCGCCACGCCGGCCGGTACCGGCAGAGCTACGCCGGTGATCAGGGTGACCGAGGCCCCGCGGGCTGCCGCCACTTCGGCCAGCGCGTGCCCCTGCTTTCCCGACGAGCGGTTGGCGATGAAGCGCACGGCATCGACAGCCTCACGGGTGCCGCCGGCGGTGACGAGGACCCGAAGGCCGGCGAGGTCCTGCGCCAGCCGGGGAACGTCTCCGACGATGCGAGCGATGGCGGCCACGATGTCGATCGGCTCGGGCATGCGCCCCACGCCGATGTCGCCGCCGGCAAGGGCGCCGACGGCCGGCTCCAGAACGTGCACGCCGCGGCGGCGCAGAAGAGCGACGTTGTCGACCGTGGCAGGGTGCTCCCACATCTCGGTGTGCATGGCGGGGCAGACCACGACCGGCGTCGATGTCTTCGTAGCCAGCAGGATCGCCGTCAACAGGTCGTCGGACAACCCGCCGGCGTAGGCGGCGATCACCCTGGTCGTCGCCGGGGCCACCACGATCACATCCGCGCTACGGGCCAGGCTGATGTGTGGCGCCGGCTCCAGCTCGTCCCACAGCGACGTTCGCACCGGGTCGGACGCCAAGGCCGACAAGGTGACCGTGCCGAGGAACCGGGTGGCGCCGGCGGTCATCACGGGGGATACGTGGGCGCCGGCATCGACCAACCGACGGCACAGGTCCGCCGCCTTGTAAGCGGCAATGCTGCCGCACACCCCCAGAACGATCCGCCGGCCCGCCAACGGCGACAGCGACGGCTCAGGTGGCACAGCCGCTACGGGGTCGGCTCCCCGTCGAGCGCGGCCAGTGCGGCCTCGGCGACGGCAATGGCCTCGGGATCGACACCCTCGCCCCCGCCTTCTTCCTCGCCCTCGACCCGCGGGATGTACTGGATCTTGCCGGCGGAGATCTCCTCCAACGCAATGGACAACGGCTTGCGCGAGACAGACGCGACCTGGGGTGGCACTATGGCCCCCAGGCCCTCACCGAGCTGGTTGAAATAGGAGTTGATCTGACGACTGCGCTTGGCGGCCAGGGTGACGAGGGTGAACTTGGAGTCGACCTTGTCGAGCAGGCCCTCGACGGGCGGGTTCATCATCGTGGGCTTTATTGGGGCCATACCTGGTCTCCTGGCGCGCTGGGGTAGCTGACGAGTATACCGGCCACCTCCTCCACGGCCCGATCGAGGTCGTCGTTGACGACCACATGGTCGGCCAGGGCCCGGCCAATGCGCTCCTCCTCCATGCCCAGCGCCACCCGGGCTCGCACGTGCTCCTCGCCGTCGCCCCGCTCCCTCATGCGCTCCGCCTGCACCTCGGCCGACGGCGCCACCACCAGTATCACGACAGCCTCGGGATGACGCTGGCGAACCTGGGCCGCGCCCTGCAGGTCGATCTCGAGCAGCACACGGGCGCCGTCGGGGGCATTTGGCCACGGCGTTCCGTACAGCTCGTGGTTGGCGCTCAGCTCGGCCCACTCGAGGAACCCGCCGGCCTTGGCGTGGGCCGTGAACTTCGACCGGTCGACGAAGACGTAGGCCGCCTTCGGCTCGCCCGGCCGGCGGGAGCGCGTGGTCCACGACCGGCTCACCCACAGCTCCGGCAACCGCTGGCGCAACCGCGCCACGATCGTTCCCTTCCCGACTCCCCCCGGCCCCGAGACGACGAAGATCAACCGATCAGCGCTGCCCGAACTCCTTGATGAGGGCCTCCCGCTGCTTGGCACCGAGTCCCTGGATCCGGCGGGCAAGGCTGATGTTGAGCTGTTCCATGAGCCGGCGGGCTTTGACCTTGCCCAGACCGGGGAGCGACTCGAGAACGGTGAGGACCTTGGTGCGGGCGATGACGTCGTCGCGCTCGGACTGGTCGAGCAACTCGTCGAGAGTGATGGAGCCCATCTTCAGCTTCTCCTTGAGCTCGGCTCGCTCCCGCCGGGAGTCTGCCGCTTTCGCGAGAGCTCTGGCACGGTCCTCGCTGGACAGAGGGGGAGGCAGTGGCATGGCCGGCACTTTAGCGCGCGGGCGCGGTGGCGTCGCCTGGCCGCCGGCGCCGTTCGAGGGCCAGTGGACCGACCAGCTCGGCGGCCGCTTTGGCCCTGTCGGCGGCGGCGGTTACGGCCCGCCCTATGACGAGAAGATCTGCTCCCGCGGCCAGCGCGGCCTGGGGCGTGGAGGCCCGGGCCTGGTCGTCGCGGGCGGCGCCCGCCGGGCGGATCCCGGGCACCACCGTGACCAGGCGGGGCGCCAACTGCTTGGCTTCGGCGAGGTCAGAGCTGGCGCAGACGATGCCGCCGCAGCCGGCCTCCAGGGCCGCTCTTACGCGCACCCCGAGAATGTGGGGGGGAACGTCGCCGTCACTGGTGAGAACGGTGACAGCCAGGGCCACGGGCGCTTCTCCCCCCGCGTTGGCCGCGCCATGGGCGAGGCCCTCGACGCCGGCCCGCAACATGGTGGGACCGCCGGCGGCGTGCATGGTGACATAGGAGGCACCTACCGCGGCGATCACCTGCGCGGCGCGGCGCACGGTTGTCGGTATGTCGTGCAGCTTCAGGTCGAGAAACACGCGGTACCCGGCGTCCATCATCTCTACGACGGCGTCGGGCCCGGCGGCGCTGAACAGTTCGAGCCCGACCTTGGCCACTCCGAACCACGGCCGCACCTCCCTGGCGATACGTGCCGCCTCGACGACGTCGTCGACATCGAGGGCGATGGCCATCCGGTTGCGTACATCGGCGGTCTGTCGCGGGATGTTGACGGTTTCAGTTGGGGTCATGCGCGGCTCCGATCAGATCGGCGGTACGGGCTACATCATGGTCCGCCATCCACCGGGTCATCTCGGTCAGCACGCGGGCGGGGGCGCGGGGGTCGGCGAAGGTCGCCGTTCCGACCTGGACGGCGGAGGCGCCGGCCATGAGGAATTCGACGGCGTCGGCGCCGGTGGTGATACCACCGACGCCGATGATCGGTGCGCGGGGGAAGGCGGCATGGCAGTCGAAGACGGCACGCACGGCGACGGGGTGGATCCCCGGGCCGGAGAGGCCGCCGCCGTTGGCGCCACTGCCGAGGCGGGGCCGGCGGGTCTCGGGGTCGATGGCCATTCCCATGACGGTGTTGACGAGGGTGATGGCGCCGGCGCCGGCGGCGAGGGCGGCGCCGGCGATCTCGGTGATGTCGGTGACGTTGGGGCTGAGCTTGGCCCATCGTGGACGTTCGGCGCCGGCGGTGGCCTCGATGGCTTCGGCTGTCGCCGCCGGCGAGTGGGCGAAGATGCTGCGGCGGGCTTCCACGTTGGGGCAGCTGAGGTTGACCTCCACGGCCACTACCTCGGGTGGGGCTTCGGCCAAGAGGAAGGCGGCCCGGGCGTAGTCCTCCACGGTGAAGCCCCAGATGCTGGCGACGACGCGGGCGCCGCTGGCGATCAACGGGGGGAGGTCGTGCTCCAGCCATGCCTCGATGCCGGGGCCCTGCAGGCCGACGCTGTTGAGCATGCCGGCGCCGGCGGTCTCGTGGAGGCGAGGGGCGGGATTGCCGGCGTACGGATCAGCGTGGAGCGACTTCACGACGACGGCCCCGAGTACGGCCAGGTCGAAGTAGGCGCCAAGCTCGGCCCCGTGGCCGGCCGTGCCCGACGCCGTCATCACCGGGTTCGGCAGCGACACCGACCCGACGGTCGTGCCCATCTCCCGTTGCGAGTACATAGCGGGCGTTTTCCGCCCCCTATGTACTCGCAACCAGGATGGGAGGCGGGTCAGAGGGGGAGGCGTTGCTGGCCTCCGGCTAGGAACTCCTGAAGGCTGCGGACCGAGAGCGGGTGGCGGCCCCAGTCGGCTATGCCGGCGGCGGCGGCTCGGGCGGCGGCGATGGTGGTGAGGCAGGGCACCTTGTGGACGTTGGCCGCGGTGCGGATGTAGGCGCCGTCGGCGCGGGGGCCGCGGCCGCGGGGGGTGTTGACCACCAGTTGGACCTTGCCGTCGGCGATCAACTCGACAGCGCTGGGGCCGGCGCCGTCTTCGCCAACCTTGGCCACGACCGTCTCTACCGGCAGTCCGTTGTCCCGTAGGAAGGCGGCGGTGCCGGCGGTGGCGGCGAGGGTGAAGCCCAGCTCCACGAAGCGGACGGCGGCGAGGAGGCCGCCCTCCTTGTCCCGGTCGGCGAGGGAGAAGAAGACGGCGCCGGCTTCGGGAAGGCGGTCGCCGGCGGCGATCTGGCTCTTGGCGAAGGCGAGGCCGAAGGTGGTGTCGATTCCCATGACCTCGCCGGTGGAGCGCATCTCGGGGCCGAGCATGGTGTCCACCTCGGGAAACCGGTTGAACGGCAGCACCGCTTCCTTGACCGAGACGTGGTCGCCGTCGGCCACGTCGCAGAGCACGCCCTCGTCCCGCAGCTCGGCGAGGGTGGCGCCCACGATCACCCGGGCCGCCACCTTGGCCATAGGCACCCCTGTGGCCTTTGACACGAAGGGCAGAGTGCGACTGGCCCGGGGGTTGGCCTCGATGACGTACACCTGGTTCTGGCGCACGGCGAACTGCACGTTGAGCGGGCCCCGCACGTCGAGGGCGTCGGCGATGGCGCGGGTGTGGGCTTCGATTTCCTCGACAACAGCGGCTAAGAGCGTGGGCGGAGGGATGACGCAAGCGGAGTCGCCGGAGTGGACGCCGGCCTCCTCCACGTGCTCCATCACTCCACCGATTACGACCTCGCCGGTGTGGTCACGCACGGCGTCGACATCGACCTCTATCGCATCCTCGAGGAACCGGTCGACCAGCACGGGGCGCTCGGCGGACAGGCCGCCTTCTCGGCCGAGGGAGCCGAAGCCGGCGAGGTGGGCCATGGCCCGTTCGAGGTCGTCGGTGTTGTAGACGATCTCCATGGCCCTGCCGCCGAGCACGTAGCTGGGGCGGACGAGGGCGGGAAAACCGATCTCGTCGGTGATGGCATGAGCGGCTTCGAGGTTGGCGGCGGTGCCGCCGGCGGGCTGGGCGATGCCGAGACTGGCGCAGAGCACGTTCCAGCGCTCACGGTCCTCGGCCAGGTCGATGGAGTCGGGGCTGGTGCCGAGCACCAGCTCGGGAGGGAGGAGGCCAGCCAGCTTCAGCGGGGTCTGCCCGCCGAGGGTGACGATGACGCCTTCGGGCTTCTCCACGTCGAGCACGTTCTGTACGTCCTCGGCGGTGAGCGGTTCGAAGTAGAGGCGGTCGCTGGTGTCGTAGTCGGTGGAGACCGTTTCGGGGTTGCAGTTGATCATCACGGTTTCGAAGCCGGCGTCGCGCAGGGCGAAGCTGGCGTGCACACAGCAGTAGTCGAACTCGATGCCCTGGCCGATGCGGTTGGGGCCGCTGCCGAGAATGACGATCTTGCGGCCGGCGCTGGCCCGGACCTCGTCCTCGTCCTCGTAGGTGGAGTAGTGGTACGGGGTGGCCGCCTCGAACTCGGCGCCACAGGTGTCGACCGTCTTGAAGGTGGCCGACACGCCGGCGGCGATACGCGCCGCCCGCACGTCGTTCTCCATCGTCTTCCAGAGCCAGGCGAGCTGGGCGTCGCTGAAGCCGAGGCGCTTGGCCCGGCGCCAGTGGCGTCGGGTCATCTGGTCGATGGTGAGCCGGGAGAGGGCGGCGCGCTCCTCGACGATCTGGAGGATCTGATCGAGGAACCAGGGGTCGACCTGGGTGGCCGAGGCGATGCGTTCGGCCGATATCCCCCGCCGCAGCGCGGCCTCCAACTGGAAGGGCCGGTCGGGTGTGGCGACCGCGGCGCGGCGCACCAGCTCGTCGTCGTCCAGCAGATCGAAGGCGGCCTCAGCGGGATCGCAGTTGAGGCCGAAACGGCCGTGCTCCAGCGAGCGCAGCCCCTTCTGGAGCGACTCCGGGAACGTGCGCCCGATGGCCATGGCCTCGCCCACCGACTGCATGCGGGTGCCGAGGATGTCGGGTGTGCCCGGGAACTTCTCGAACGCCCAACGGGGGATCTTGGTGACGACGTAGTCGATGGTGGGCTCGAAGCTGGCCGGCGTCTCCCGGGTGATGTCGTTGGGGATCTCGTCGAGGGTGTAGCCGACGGCGAGGCGGGCGGCGATCTTGGCGATGGGAAAGCCGGTGGCCTTGGAGGCCAGCGCGCTGGAGCGGCTGACGCGGGGGTTCATCTCGATGACGACCATGTCGCCGTCGGCCGGGTTGATGGCGAACTGGATGTTCGATCCGCCGGTCTCCACGCCGATACGGCGGATGCAGGCGAAGGCGGCGTCGCGCATGATCTGGTACTCGACGTCGGAGAGGGTCTGGGCGGGGGCGACGGTTATCGAGTCGCCGGTGTGTACGCCCATGGGGTCGAAGTTCTCGATGGAGCAGACGACCACGCAGTTGTCGGCGTGGTCGCGCATGACCTCCAGCTCGTACTCCTTCCAGCCGGCGATGGAGCGCTCGATGAGCACCTCGGTGATGGGGCTGGCCTCGAGGCCGATGGCGACGAAGCGGAGCAGCGACTCGAGGTCGTGGGCGATGCCGGTGCCGGCGCCGCCGAGGATGTAGGAGGGGCGCACGATGAGGGGGTAGCCGATGTCCTCGCCCACCTTCTCGGCCTCCTCCAGGCGGTAGGCGAACCCGGAGGCGGGGACGGCGAGGCCGATGTCGGTCATGGCCGCCTTGAAGCTTTCGCGGTTCTCTGCGGTGGCGATGGCCTCGGGCTTGGCCCCGATGACCTCGACGTTGAACTTGTCGAGCACGCCCCGCTCGTGGAGGGCCATGGCCAGGTTGAGAGCGGTCTGCCCGCCGAGGGTGGGGAGCAGGGCGTCGGGACGTTCGCGCTCGATGATGGCGGCGAGGATGTCGGGACTGAGCGGCTCGATGTAGGTGCGGTCGGCGAACTCCGGGTCGGTCATGATGGTGGCCGGATTGGAGTTGGCCAGGATCACCCGGTAGCCCTCGTCCTTGAGTACCCGGCAGGCCTGGGTGCCGGAGTAGTCGAACTCCGAGGCCTGGCCGATGACGATGGGCCCCGAGCCGATGAGCAGGATGGAGTGGATGTCGTCGCGCCTCGGCATCTAGCGGGTGGCTCCCGTGCCGGCCGTGAGGTGGCTTTCCATGAGGGTGCGGAACTCGGCGAAGAGGTAGCGGGCGTCGTGGGGGCCGGGGCCGGCCTCGGGGTGGTACTGCACGGAGAAGGCCGGCGCCTGGGTGGAGCGGAGCCCCTCGACCACGCCGTCGTTGAGGTTGACGTGGGTGAAATCCGCGCTCGGGATGGTGCCTTCGGTGACGGCGTAGTTGTGGTTCTGGCTGGTGATCTCCACGGCGCCGGTGGCCAGGCGGCGCACGGGATGGTTGCCGCCGTGGTGGCCGAACTTGAGCTTGTAGGTCTGGCCGCCGAGGGCGGCTCCGAGGAGCTGGTGGCCGAGACAGATGCCGAATATTGGGACCTCGCCGAGGAGTTCGTTGATGGCCCTGGTGGCGTAGGTGAGGGGGCCGGGGTCGCCGGGGCCGTTGGAGAGGAAGACGCCGTCGGGCTTGCGGGCCAGGACGTCGGCGGCCGAGGTGGTGGCGGGGACTACGTCGACGGAGGCGAAGTTCTGGAGGTGGCGCAGGATGGTGGCCTTGATGCCGAAGTCGTAGGCCACCACGTAAAGGGGCGCCTCGCTCGCTATCGAGTACGGCTCGGCAGTGGTGACGCCGGCGACCATGTCGGTTCCCTCGGTGCCGGGCTCATTTGTCGCCGCTTCCTTGAGGGTCGTCTCGTCGGCGGTGCCGAAGGCGCAGGACATGGAGCCGGCCTCACGGAGGTGGCGGGTGAGACGGCGGGTATCGATACCGGTGATGCCGGGGACGCCGTGGCGTGTGAGGAAGGCGTCCAGCGTCTCGGTGGAGCGCCAATTGCTGGGCCGGCGGACGAGGTCCCGGGTGATGACGCCCCGGCAGAATGGCCGGGCGCCCTCGTTGTCGTCGGGCGTGACGCCGTAGTTGCCGAGGTGCGGATAGGTGAAGGCGATGACCTGGCCGGCATAGGAAGGGTCGGTGATGACCTCCTGGTAGCCGCTCATGACAGTGTTGAAGACGGCCTCGCCGGTGGCGACGCCGTTGGGCGGGGCGGCGCCGAAGGCCTCCCCCTCAAAAGTGGTCCCGTCAGCCAGGACGAGCAGTGCATCTTCGCGGCTGCCGGCGCCGGCGGTCATCGTCGGGCCTCGCCGGCGATGACGACGGGCTCGCCGCGGAAGACGGTGTGGCGGACGCGGCCGGTCATCTTGCGGCCGGCGTAGGGGGTGTTGCGGCTGCGGCTGGCCAGGCGCTCGGGCTCGACGACCCAGGTCTCGGCCGGGTCGATGACGCACAGGTTGGCCGGGGCTCCGCCGACGATCGGGCCGCCGTGGTCGGCGCCGAGGCCGGCGATCTCAGCCGGCTGCCAGGAGAGCAGGGCGAGGACCTTCTCGACAGGGAGGTTCAGCTCGCTGAGGGCCAGCGAAAGGGCCGTCTCCAGGCCGAGCATCCCGCAGGGGGCATGGTCGAACGGCGCCTCCTTGGCCTCTTGGGGGTGGGGGGCGTGGTCGGTGGCGATGGCGTCGATGCTGCCATTCTGCAAGCCCGTCTTCACGGCGTCCACGTCTGCGGTGGTTCGCAGCGGCGGGTTGACCTTGAAAGCCGTGTCGTAGTTGGCCACCTTTGCGTGGGTGAGAGTGAAGTGGTGGGGAGCGGCTTCGGCCGTCACGGCGATGCCACGGGCCCGGGCGGCGGCCACCATGGCGACAGAGCCGGCGGTCGAGAGGTGGAGCAGGTGGAGACGGGCGCCGGTGAGGCGGGCCAGGGCGATGTCACGCATCACCATCAGCTCCTCGGCCTCGGCCGGGACGCCGGGGATGCCGAGGCGGCTCGACCATTCACCCTCGTGCATGTGCCCGCCGGCGGCCAGCGCACCGTCCTCGCAGTGCTGGGCGAGGGTGATGCCGAGGCCGGAGGCGTACTCCATGGCCCTGCGCATGAGGCGGGAGTCCTGTACGCCGGCGCCGTCGTCGGTGAAGAGGCGCACGCCGAGTGCGGCCATCTCGGCCATGGGGGCGAGCCGGCTCCCCTGGCGCCCGACGGTGATTGCGCCGGCCACCGCCACCTGGCACAGGGCGGCGGCGCCGAGGTCCAGCACCTGGCGGACGACGGCGGCGGAGTCGGTGGGCGGGTCGGTGTTGGGCATGGCGACGACCGCGGTGTAGCCGCCGAGCGCCGCGGCCCTGGACCCGGACTCGATGGTCTCGGCCTCTTCCTGGCCCGGCTCCCGCAGGTGGGCGTGGAGGTCGACGAGGCCAGGGGCGACGATACATCCGGTGGCGTCGAGGACGGTGGCGCCGGCGGGTGCGCCGCTGCCGGCGTCGGGGCCGACGGCGACGACGGTCCCGCTCTCGGAGCTGATGAGAACATCGGCGGAGCGGGATCCGGTGGCGTCGACCACGGTGCCCCCACGGATGATCACGTCCGGCCAGCGGGCGCTGCCGGCGCTCACGGCGCTCACGGCTGCACCCGGGTCTGTTCTGCCGAGCCGAGGTTGCGGCTCCGAAACCTGTTCATCCCGGTTACCGGTGCCCGGACAGAGAAAACGCCCCCAGCCGGGGGCGCCACTGCACGGTGCTGTTCAGCCATGCTCACCTCTGCCGTGCGAGCCTCACGGGACCCGCTTGACGGTGCCGATGAACCTAGCAGGCGGCGCCGGCCAACCGGGCCAGCTCAACTGATGACCACGCCTCCTTGACGCGATGTTCCTCGACTGGCCAAAGCTCTGTCAGCGGTTCCGGACGGCCTGGACCTGGTTGACCCGAAAGTCCTCGATGGTGCCCTCGGTGGGGACGGTAAGGGTTCCCTGCTCGGCGCCCAGTCTCCAGCGCACCGTCCATACCGCCGTGACAACGACGTCGTACACGTTCGCGTTCGGCCATGAGTGGGTGATGTTGCCGTTGGGCCAAGGCCCGCCGGGCCCGGGATGAGGACCGGTCTCCGCGTCACCCCAGTCCACGTGATAGACGGCGGTGGCGGTCATGGCGAGATCCCCGAGCGCGGTGGGCAGGGTGTTCTCGACGGTCGGCTTTCCGCTCACGAGTGGCGCGGCGACGTTCGGCTCGAGGTAAGCCAGCTTGCCGGCGATGGCCCTCCCCGGGGCGATGGACGGCTTGGGCGCCGGCAGCGGGAACCGCTCCAGCACATCGATGGCGACTTCGTCCGGCGGCACCTCGGCGCTCGGGCAACGGGGCAACCGGTTGACGATGGCGAACCAGTCCCGCAACAGCCGGTTCTCCGGCCGGTCCAACTCCTCCCGCGTGATCGTGGTACTCCCCCGGCTGCGGCACTGCCCCACCGGCGGCACATTCCTCAACACCGGAAACCGAACAACCTCCGCAACCGCCCCCCGCATTCGCGTCGTCCTCGGTCTGCTCTGTGGAGGTGGCTGCCTACCTGGCCGGGTCACTCGCTGACGGAAGTCACACACGACCGTGCGGGTTCCGTCTTCATGGACGATGACTCTCGTCGCCGGACAAATCTCCTCTGCGGTAGCAGGAAGTGGAGTGGCGGCCAAAACAATGGCAGCAATGCTCGCTACGGCGAGGGCACGCACTCTCTGCTCCGCTCGCCAGCATCCTCCTCGAGGACCTCTTCGAAGCTGATCGACCAGTGGGTCTTGTTGAATTGATTCGGGTCCGCCCCAGACTGAGTTCTATGAAGGGTTATGGCCTGCACCTCGCCGGGTTGAGGTGCCTCCGCGTCACGTATGACTTGGCTGAAATCAAGCCTCGCAAGGACGAAGACGCAGTCCGAACTCGCACGTACAACGCTCGTGACAGTGCTAATTCGATCTCCTGGGGGGCTCTTGAACATGTCCAGTCCTCTTTTGTGCTGATCGCGAAGTCCCTGGAGCGCCACGTCGAACTCGGGATCGTTGTAGATAGCCCGCAGTCGCTCGACACTGTCGATGTCGATCGCCTCCTTCGAAACCACACTCCGCAGAGCATCGCCTCGAACACGATTCAGCGCCGCCAGGACTCGGTTTACGTAGGCCTCGTCTATGACCTTGGGGATGGCGTAGGGGTCGGCGGGCGCCGGCGCGCTCGTCGTGGTGGTGAGACCCGGCTTCGTCGGCAGGGTTGGGTCGGCGCTGTCGGAGTCGCCTGAGGAGCAGGCTCCTCCGGCCAGCGCCAGCACCGTCACAGCGGCTAGGAGCAGCGGGGCCACGCGGGCAGGCACCACCTCTCCCTATCACGAGTGCCGCCGGAACGCAACAGGGCCTCCCAATGCTTCTCGTACCTTTTCGTTCTAGCGCCCCGAATCGCCGCCACCCGTGTCCACGAGCACCAGGCCCTCCCGCTCGGCCGCCTCCCCCAGGCGGTCGTCGAGCGTCACCATTTCCAGGGAACCGGGATCGCCTTCGGCGGCCACCAGTGCGGCGGCCAGTTGGAGCGAGTCAGCCGCCCGCAGTTGGTGCGTCCGTAGGAGCCGCTGCGCCGTCCGGCGAACGGGCTCGACCGCCTGCACCTCGTGCCAGCCGGCCTTCAGGTCGTGGAGCCGGCTCAGCGCAGTCGTCGCCTGCCTCCCGGACAGAGCCTTGTCCCGTTCCAGCCGGCAGACCGCTGACGCGCATTCGGTCTCCGTCGCCCACCAGACCAACATCACCGGGTCTGCGTCGAGGATTCCCGCGATCATCTTTGTCGTCGTCTCCTCGACCAGCAGAGGGACCACCGCGGAACTGTCCCAGAACCTCACCGGCCGGCACGCCGCTCGTCCATCAGGACCTTGGCGGCGCTGGCACCTCCCTTGGGCCGGACGGGCTTCCCGGACTTCGGCCTCGAAGACACCCCCGCCGCCACCCGTACGGTGCCTGCCCGCTGGAGCCTGGCCAAGCGGCCACCGGCGTCGTCACCCGATCCGCCGATGGCTGACTCCAGCCGGGCCACCGGTCGGCCCCTGTCCAGGATCAGGACCGTCTCGCCATCCTGAACGACATCGATGAGACTGCTCAGCCCGTTCTTCGCTTCGGTGATGGTGACGACCCTCATCAGGCCAGAATAGCTCTTCGTAAATGGCCTCTGGACCTTGATTCGCGTCTTACAGCACAGGCTGGAGCCGGTGCCGGTCGATGGCCTGAACCCTGGTTGGCTGCGCTACGTGCCGGCGCCGGCGCCGATCAGCAGGTAGAGCACGGCCATGCGGACGGCCACGCCGTTGGCGACCTGTTCGGTGATCACGGCCGCCGGTAGGGCGGCGACCTCGGCGGCTATCTCCACGCCCCGGTTGAGCGGGCCCGGGTGCATGACGAGGGCGTCGTCCTGGAGGAGCGCGGCGCGCCGGCGGGTCAGGCCGTAGCCGGCGGTGTACTCCCGCAGCGATGGCAGCAGGGCCTCGGTCATGCGCTCGGACTGCAGGCGCAGGAGATAGACGACGTCGGCCTTCGGTAGCACCTCGTCGAGGTCGTGGTTCACGCTCACCGGCCAGCCGTCGAGGTGGGGCGGCAGCAGGGTGGGCGGCGCCACCAGGGTCACCTCGGCTCCCAGTGCAGCGAAAGCCAAAACACCCGAGCGGGCTACCCGGCTGTGCTTTATGTCGCCCACGATGGCGACGCGCAGGCCGTCGATGCGGCCCCGCCGGCGGCGCACGGTGTAGCAGTCGAGCAGGGCCTGGGTGGGGTGCTCGTGGCCGCCGTCGCCGGCATTGATCACCGAGGCGTCGCCGGCCCAGGCCGCCACTTGCCACGGCACGCCGGCGGAGGGGTGGCGCACGACTACGGCGTCGATGCCCATGGCCTCGATGGTCTCGACCGTGTCCCTCAGCGACTCACCCTTCTTGACCGACGACGACGACACGCTGAAGTTCATGGTGTCGGCCGAAAGCCGGCGGGCGGCGGTCTCGAACGACAGCCGGGTTCGGGTGGACTCCTCGTAGAACAGCGACACGACGGTCTTGCCCCGGAGGGCCGGCACCCGCGGTATGGCCCGGGCGCTCACCTCCACGAACGAATCGCTGACCCGGAGGACCTCCTCGATCCCCTCGGCGCCGAGGTCGGCCACGGACAGGAGGTGGCGGGTCATCTCGGCTTCGCCGCCCTATGTACGCTCAGACCAGGGACGACGTCGACCCCCGCCGGCAGAAGGTGGCGGGTCATCTCGACCTCGGGGTGACGCGGCCGATGCTGACGCCGGCCTCGGTGACGTCGACCATCTCGTCCCAGGCGGTGGGAAGGTTC
The DNA here is from genome assembly GCA_035525365.1 of Acidimicrobiales bacterium. GTDB lineage: Bacteria > Actinomycetota > Acidimicrobiia > Acidimicrobiales. The sequence continues at coordinate 18,350 of DATLEK010000126.1, read as the reverse complement.
TTGCCCACGTAGTCGGGACGGATCGGCAGTTCCCGGTGGCCCCGGTCCACCATCACCGCCAGCTGCACGGCACGCGGGCGACCGTAATCATTGAGGGCGTTCAACGCCGCCCGCACGGTGCGGCCGGTGAACAGCACGTCGTCGACCAGCACCACAGTGAGGCCATCGAGGGCGAACGGGATGTCGGTCACCGCTTCGGGGATCAGGGGGCGCAGGCCGATGTCGTCCCGGTAGAAGGTGGCGTCGAGAGTGGCGACGGGCGGGCCGGCGCCGGCATTCTCGACCCGGCCCAGCTCGGCGGCCAGACGCCTGGCCAGCGGCACTCCGCCGGTCTGCATCCCCACCAGCGCAAGCTGCTCGAGGCCGTGGTTGCGCTCGACGATCTCATGGGCGATGCGGGTGACGGCCCGGCGCAGGTCGTCGGCCGTCATCACCTGTGCCCGGGGAACGAAAACGCCCCCAGCCGGGGGCGCCAATGCACGTTCACGTTCGGCCACACTCACCTCCCCGTGCGGGCCTCACGGGACCCGCTTCACGGTATTGACGAGGGTAGCAGGGCCGTACGAGTGACACCTGTGCTACGAAACCACCACGAGCGCAAAAGGAGCCATGTGACGGCGGAGACGCAGAAGTGGTACTGGTGCGTGCACCACGGTCGGGTCGAGCATGGTGACGACCAGTGTCCCGCCGGCGAGATGATGGGCCCCTACCCCACCGAAGAAGCGGCCCGGAACTGGCGCGAGCAGGTTGAGGCCCGGAACGAGAAGTGGGACGCCGAGGACCGCGCCTGGAGCGGCGACGACCACGGGTGACATCGTCACGCCACGGCGGGACCGCATCACGAGCGACCGGGCTACGGATACCGGGAAGAACTACTTCCCCCAGGATCAACGGCTCAGGTCATTAGGCCGTCCTGCGGTACTTGCGCACGGCCAGCGGACCGAACACGGCGATGATGCCGACGCTCCACAGCAGCGACTGGGCAACGAAGCTGGTGGTGGGGCCGCCCTGGGACAGCGCCCGCAGGGCGTCGACGGTGACGGACAGAGGCTGGTGGCGGGCGAAGACCTGCAGCCAGCCGGGCATGGTGGCGACAGGCACGAAGGCCGACGAGGCGAACACCAGCGGTGCGAGCATGGGGAAGCCGGCCGCCTGGGCGCTCTCGGCGGTGCGCACCGACAGCCCGACGAGGGCGAAGACCGCCGACAGCGAGCAGGCGAACAGCAACAGGACGACGAGACCGCCGAGAAAGGCGATCGGGTTGGCGTGGACCCGGAAACCCACGAGATAGCCGACCACGCACATGAGCAGGACCACGAACACGTTGCGGACGAGGTCGCTCACAATGCGCCCGCCGAGCACGGCCGACCGCGCCATGGGCAGGGAACGGAACCGCTCGATCAGCCCCTTCTGGAGGTCGTCGGCCAGCCCGACCCCGGTGCCCAGCGCCCCGAAGGTGACGGTCTGGGCGAAGATCCCCGGCATCAGGTAGTCGACGTAGCTGATGCCCGGCGTGGAGATGGCCCCGCCGAAGGCGTACCGGAACAGCAGCACGAAGATCACCGGCTGGATAGTGGAGAACACCACCAGCTGGGGAAGCCGCCGGATGGTGGTGAGGTTGCGCCCGGCGATGGTGAGCGTGTCGGCGACGGCCCACCCGAGCCGGCTCCCGGGCTGAACCATCGGGACGGTGGACGGGGCGGTGGCGGTGGTCATCGACGGCGGCCTCCTGCGGGGACTCGGCGCCGGCGGGGGGGAGGCGTGGGGGCGTCGGGGCCGCCGGCGCCCGGCTCGATCTCGTCGACCGCGGCCTCGGTGCGGTGACCGGTAAGCGCGAGGAACACATCATCGAGGCTCGGCTCCCGGATGGCCACGGTGGCCGGTTCCATGCCCCGGCTGTCCAGCTCGCCCAGCACGGCGATGAGAACCCGCGGCCCGTCGTCCACTTCGAAGTGCACGACTGTGCCGTTTCGGGTGGCGCCGGACACGGCGAAGCGCCCGAGCGCCTCCGCCGCTCGGGCGGCGAGCTTCTCGTCGGCGAACCCGGCCTCCACGACCGTGCTGCCGAGGCCGGCCTTCAGCTCGGAAGCGGTGCCCTCGGCCATGACGCGGCCGTTGTCGACCACGGCGATGCGGTCGGCCAGGCGGTCGGCCTCCTCCAGGTACTGCGTGGTGAGCAGCAGCGTCATGCCCTCCCCCACCAGCTCGGCGATGACGGCCCACAGCTCGCTGCGGCTGCGGATGTCGAGGCCGGTGGTGGGCTCGTCGAGGAACAGCACGGGAGGGCGGTGCACGAGGGCGGCGGCCAGGTCGAGGCGCCGGCGCATACCGCCCGAGTAGGTGCGGGCGGTCCGGTCGGCGGCGCCGGCCAAGCCGAAGCGCTCCAGCAGCTCGTCGGCCCGACCTGCCGCCATGGGCCGGGCCAGGTGGGTGAGGCGGCCGATCATCCGCAGGTTCTCGCGCCCGGTGAGGTTCTCGTCGACCGCTGCGTACTGACCGGCCAGGCCGATGAGGGTGCGGACCCGGTGGGCGTCACCGACGACATCGGCGCCCAGCACGCTGGCCCGCCCGCCGTCAGGCCGGAGGATGGTGGTGAGGATGCGCACCATCGTCGTCTTGCCCGCCCCGTTCGGGCCGAGCAGCCCGAACACGGTGCCGGCCGGTACCGCCAGGTCGAGCGAGTCGAGGGCGACCACGTCACCGAAGCGCTTGGTGACACCCTCCGCCGAGATCGCCACGTCCGTCATCGGCCGCCAGCCTCGCACGTAACAGCCGCCCGCAGCTTCCCCACCACCACGCCCAAAGGGTCGCCGCTTGGCCTGAACCTGGGGATGCATCATGATGCAGGCCGCGTTAAGATGCAGCTCATGCGAACTACTATCGATCTGCCCCCTGATCTTCACGATGCGGCTCGCAGCATCGCCCGGGACCGGGGCACGACGTTGAGCGAGGCGGTGGCCGAGCTCATCCGGCGAGGCTTGGGTCAGTCCGGCAGCGTCAAGTACGGACGTAGCACCAGCACCGGGCTACCTACCGCCCAGGTCGGGCGCACCGTCACAGGCGATGACGTCCGCTCCCTCGAAGATGATGACTGAGGACTCCCCCGTCAACCTGCTCGACGCCAACCTGCTCATCGCCCTGCTCGTCGACGACCACGTTCATCACGATGTGGCCGAGCAGTGGTCCACACACGTCTCCGGTCCCTTCGCCACCTGCCCGATCACCCAGGGCGCTCTGTTGCGGTTCCTCGTCAGAGAAGGAGCATCCGGAGGAGAGGCTCAACGGTTCCTCGGTGAGGTGGTCGCCCACGAAGCCCACCGCTTCTGGCCCGACGACCTCGGCTATGACCGGATCGATCTCGCTGCCGTGGTGGGCCACCGCCAGGTCACCGACGCCTACCTCGCCGGCCTGGCCAGGATCCATGGCGGACGACTGGCCACATTGGACCGTGGGTTGGCCGCGGTCCATCCCGACGTGGTCGACCTCGTAGCTCTCTGACGGCCGCCCCCGGGCCGCCCGGCGACGGGGAAGGAAACGCATCAGTCACGTCCTCCCCCATCGGTGGGGGTCGGTAAGCCGTCTACCGAGCGATCTTCGCCGTCGGTCGACTCCCGCGGCTTGCGCCCGCGGCGGGGCAGAAGGGGCGGGCGCCGGAAGCTGGCGTCCCTGTCGGAGGACCAGAGGGCGGACGGGGCCATCGTCAGAGCGGCGAGGCCGATCAGGACGGTGTCGTAGTTGACCCGCCAGCCGGCGAAGTCCCGCCACGCCTGGTCCCGATCGGCCTTCAGTGGAACTCCGGCCTCCTCCAGCTCACGGCACACCTCCTCGTACTCCTCCCGGGTGACGGAGATGGGACCGTCGGGCGGAGGATCGGAGTCGTGTGGGATGTCGTAGAACGTGGCGATGTGGCGGAGGGCGAGGTAACCGGCCCGCAGGCAGAGGTCGGCCTCAGGATCACGGGGACCGTCGACGGTGGAGGTCCGCAGGGCGGCCCCGTCGAGCACGGCGCCGGCCGCCGTCACCCATGAGCGATCGGGTTGCGGTGAGCGGAAGAATGCCAGCGCGGCGAGTGAGGTGTGGGTCTCCTCCAGGTCGGCGAACCACGTCTCCCAGTCCTTCCAGACCTGGGTGAGCCCGCCGTCCCAGCCGATGCGGTGGTAGCGGCGGATCAGGTTGGCACCAGATGGTGGGCTGTCGGCCCGCACCTCCAACAGCGCCACCGCCAGCTCCCGCCGGTTGAACGTGGCGTAGAGGGTGGGCAGGTAGCTGATGAGCAGGGCCAGCAGCCCGATCCCGGTGGCCGCCTCGGTGAAGGCCAGGGCGAGGGTGGGCAGGGACTTGGCCGACGCGAAACCCAGGGTCAGGAGTGACGACCCCGACAGGGTGAAGGCGTCACGCCAGGGCCGGGCCCCGAGGCTCCAGTACATGCAGGTGTAGCCGGCCAGGACCAGGATGAGCCACACCAGCGGCAGAACGAGAAGGCCGACGGGCGCGTAGGCGGCCATGACGCGGTCCCGGCGCGCATAGTCACCGTCGCGTCCTCCCATGAGCGGGCGCAGAAGGCCGCGGAGCACCTCGAACACGGCCCGGGCGATGAACGAAGGCAACCCACGGGGCACCACCATGGCCCGGACGGCCGAGGCGAGAGTCCCCAGCACCAGCGCCGCCCCGAAGAAGAAGGTAGCGACGTACACCAGCACCATCACCCGAAGGTAGGCGAGACCCGCCGGCGACACGATCGACACCTCGCCAACTACTGCTACTGCCGCAGGATCAACAGCTCAGGTCATTCAGGCCGTCCTGCGGTACTTGCGGGATCCGGGCAGGTCACGGATTACTCGGCGATTCCTCCGGCTCGTGACTGGGAAACCCAAATCTCCACGACTTCGCCCGCGACAATTTACGTGAACCGCGCCCGGCAGCACCGCGTCGCTCTGAGACGCTCGGATCAGGACGAGATGGCTTAGGCGGCGGGGCTGGCTCCCTTGGCGGTGGCTCGATCTTAGGCATCTCATCACCCACGGGCTGCATCTCCCAACACGACGATTACACCAGTGATCTCGACGAGGAACCCGACAAGGCCCCACGTGAATGACTTCAACTGTACCTCCAGCATGTGACGGTTTGTCTCCGTCTGCTCACCCAGCCATAACGCCAGTTCCCGGTGGAGTTCTGGTAACTCCATCCTGGGCTCGCCCTCGACATAGGACCCGATAATGACGCTGGCATCGTGGACAAACCTGCCTTCGGTCGGACGCCAGATCATCATGGTCGCCAAGACGACAGCCAGGATGGGGGTGCGTCGTCCTCTTCCTGATGCGGTAGGTCGAGCCGCTACCGCCCAAGATGCTGAGTGACGGTGAAGCGGTTACGACGCTCTCTTCTCGTACTCCTTCAGGGCGGCAGCTGGAATGTGAGCAAGTCTACGTAGTGGTGAGCGACGCGATGTCCGTCGGCATGGGAGGCGCCGGCTGGCCGGTGCCGGCGAAGGTGACCACCACGACCCAGATGTGGAAGATGGCGGCGGGGAGGATCTCGGCCACGGGGGCGATGCCCCGGCCCGACAGGTACAGCCCGACGGCGCAGGCGAGGGCCTCGGCAAAGAAGATTTGGTAGGCGAGGCGGCGCCACCGCCCAGAGGGCTGGGCCGCAGCGAAGCGCCACATCAACAACGGCAGCGACGCGCCGAGAACCAGGGCGCTGGTGGCGCCCGTCACCCGGACCCTCCGCGGCATACCCACAGAAATCAACCTGGGAGCGGACGAGGGCCTTCCGGTCGAGTGCTGCCGGCGTGGTGCGGGGGAAATCCCGTGCCACGCCGGTGGCGGCGGTATCAGTTTTAGCCGGCAGTAAAGGTAAGGGGCGCCCTGTGGTCCACATCTGTTCGAAAGCGGCCGATTGGACTGCGGCGAATCCGGCATTTTCGACCAAGAGAAACGTTGGGTAGCCGGCGTCGGACGATGTTTGCTCGAGAAGGCCGAGCAATACAACGCTTCGGTCGAAGACGATGAGCTTCATGGGCAACTCGTCCAGTACCCGGCCCCTGACGCCGAGCGCGTGATACGGGTCGATTTCTGCGCGCAACGGTCCCTCGTGCTGGCGGACATCACGTTCTTGGTACAGCACCCGCATCTTCACGCCGCGGTTCAAAGCATCCATGACGGCTGGGTTCGGCTGGCCGGCGAGAACGGCGAACGGCGAACGCGTGAACATCAACAGCTCCGTCTTCACTTCACGCAGGAGCCGATCGTAAGTTCGCTTGGTGTCGACGGCGCTCCCGATGACGCGTACCTGAGACAAGGGAATCGTCGGCGCGTCGGAGAACGCCTCTGCGAGGGCGACACGGACGCGCTCCGCCCTGGCCTTCACGCCCAGCAGCTGCTCCTCGTGAAGGGCGCACAATCGGTCCAGGAGTTCGTCGCGACCCGTGGTGGCCCATGTGGCCGGCCCCTCGCCGGGGAGTCGGTAGGCGAGGCCCCGGGTGGTGAGCTCTTCGAGAAGTTGGTAGATGTTGGTTCGCGAGATCTGGCAGGCTCTGGCCAGATCGATGCTCGTGGCCGAGCCGAGCTGCAGCAGCGCAAGCACTGCAAGCGCCTCATTTCCGGTCAGTCCCAGGGCCTCGAGTTCTCTGCGGAGGGACTCCACGGCCTCGCCTGGCATGCCCAAACCTGTCCGCCACCAACCCGGCTCAGAAGAGCTGGAAGTCCGCCGCCGTGGTGATCGAGCCTCTCGCCCCGTTGCCGGCGCCGTCGGTGAGGTTCGCGGCGGGGCGGAAGGTCAGCACGCCGGCACTGGAGCGCCGGCCGCCACAGGAGGTGCACGTGGGCCCCACCACCACGGTCAGGGTGCGGCCGTCGTCGGCCAGGCCCACGGTGGAACCGCCGAAGATGGCGGTGCGCTCCTCGAGCACGATGTAGCCCCCGCTGCCGGTGTCGAGCAGGCCGTCGCTCACGCCGTCGATGGCGACAAGATCGTTGCCGCCGGTGTCGGGGTCGATCTCAGACACCGTGGTCATCGACGGGAACGACGTGGCCGCCAGCGCCTCGCTGAAGCTCACCCTCAACTCGTCCCGCGGCTCGATCCTGCCCGCCTTCGGCCCGATGCTCACCGACGAAAGCCCAACCGGCACCGGCGACGCCCGGTCCTCGGGCGCCCTCGCCGCGAACGACGCCGCCTCGCCCGACTGGCTCCTGATCCCGTCGGCACTCGATGCCAGGGCCACGGTGAAATCGCCCACCGCGGTGTCACGAGCCCCCGAGCCTTCGGTGACGGCCAGAAAGGCGCGCTCGCCGGCCACCGTCACCGAGCGGAGCCGGCCACCCGACGGCACGCCGGTCAGGGTCCACGCCTCCGTGGAGGACGACGGCGCCAGCGGCTCGGAGAACGTGGCCACCACGGTGTCCACCCGGCCGTTGGCGTCCACATCGGACATCTCCAGGCGTCGCAGACCGAAGCCTTCGGGCACCGTCGTCGTGGTTGGCGGCGCCGATGTGGAGGTTGTGGACCCACCGGGCGTACCAGGCGTGGAGGTCGTGGACGTCCCAGGCGTGGCGACGCCGCCAGGCGCCGGGGATACGGTCGTTGAAGTGCCCCCCGCCACAGCCGGCGCCGGAACGCTCGACGAGGTGACACCCGGCGCCGCCGCGGCGGAATCCCCGGCTCCATCGGGGGTGGGAGCCGCGCCGCCGCCGGCGCCGCCGGCGCCGTCCGTGGACGCCGCCTCCGTGCCCCGATCGGCAGGACCGTCATCGGCGGGAGCCACCGGCAGGATGCCCACGGCCACGCCGGCCGTCGTCAGGGCGGCCGCTCCCGCGCCGGCGCCGATGGCCCCCGCCACCTGGCCGCCGGTGCTCACCACACTCTGGGCCAACCCCGGGATCCAGCCGACGAAGGGGATCTGGGCGATCCAGCACAACGGCCCCACCCCCCAACGCACCCGGCCGATGGAGACGTTGAGGAAGGCCCGCACGACGGCGGGGTCGAACTGGCTCCCGGAGTGGCGGGTCAGCTCCTCGCGGGCCGCGGGCACGCTCATCGGCCGCTTGTAGGGCCGCACCCCGGTCATGACCTCGAAGCTGTCGGCCACCCCCACGATGCGGGCGCCCAGGCACATCTGGTCGCCCCTCAGGCGGCGGGGGTAGCCGGTGCCGTCCCATCGCTCGTGGTGCTGCTCGATGGTGGGAGCCCACGGCCCCAGCCACGATCGCAGTGGCCGGGCCAGGCGGGCGCCGGCATCGGGATGGTCATGGATGATCCTCCACTCGTCGGCGTCGAGCTTGTCGGGCTTGTTGAGAAGCTCCGGGTCGATGTCGAGCTTGCCGATGTCGTGCAGCAGCGCCGCCCACCGGAGCCGATCCCGGTCCCCCACCGGCAGCTTCAACTCCTCGGCCAGCAGGTCGACGAACATCCGCACCCGCTCCGAATGGCCCCGGGTGCGCCGGTCGTGGGCATGCAGGGCGCCCACCAGGGTGAGGATCTTCTCCGCCGCCTGCGCCGGTTCGTCGTTGAGCCCCGCCGTCCGGGCGGTGGCCAGGCGATTCTCCAGATCCCGGATGCTCCCGGCCTTCCGGGCCACGGCGAGGCGCTGGGGGGCGTGGTCGGGGAACAGCATCGACAACTTGAGCAATGCGGCCAGCGGGAGCAGCCGGCGGGCGAGGCGGCCGACCACGAACAACACGATGGTCGACACCACGACGAGGACCACCCACGTAACCACCGTGGCGAACAACCCGTCGGGCGCCGGCAGCCGGCGGCTCAGGAGAGCCGATACCCCCACCGCGGCGGCCAGGGGCACGATGTGGGCGATCCCCACCAGCGCCGCGGCCAGCACCGGCCGGCGCCGCCAGCGGTTCTCCTCCGGCTCTTCCAGCGAGTCGAGCATGCGCCCGCCCGGCTGGGCGGCCCAGAACAGGGCGACCACCGCCAGCAGGACAGCCGCGCCCACGAAGGGCACGACTATTCCGCTGCGGCTGGAGTGCCCACTGGCCAGCAGGGCCGGCACCACCCACAACGCCGAGGTGGGGCTCACCGCCTCAGGGTAGGCCCTGCCGGCACCAGTAGGAACATTGGTCTCGCTACGGTTCCAGACATGACGTCTCCCGGCCGCGGCCCCGTGCCCGCCACCGCCACCATCGACTGGACCGAGGCCCGTGACGCCCTGGCCGATCAGGTCGGGCGGGTGACGGCCCTGCTGCGCTCGGTGGGCCACCCCGAGGCGCCGGCTCTCGACCACTGGAGCCTGGCCGAGGTGGCCATGCACCTGAGCCAGGCCTGGGTCCTCGTGCCCAGCCTGGCCGCAGACGACCTCTCCCACGTCCACCGGCTCCTGCCCCACCTGGAGGGCAAGGCGGGGGCGTCGCTCATCAAGGACATGTGGGACCTGGGCGAGGTCACCATGACAGGAGTCGACACCGATCCAGAGCGCGACCCGGCCGTCCTCGCAGACCGCATCGAAAGCCGCGCCGCCGCCTTCCTCGAGACCCTGGGCCCGGAGTCGATCAGCCGGTCCCACGCCTGGATGGTCGAGGGGGTGAGCGTCGGGCTGCCCACGCTCATCTGCCACCTGCTCAACGAGACGATCGTACACGGCTACGACATGGCCCGGGCCGACGGCCGGCGCTGGCCAATCCCTGCCGCCCACGCGGCCCTGGTGCTCGACGGCTTCCTCGTGCCCGTCGTGTCCGCCCTCGGCCCCCGCACCATGGTGGACCAGGCCGCGGCCAAGGGCCTGCGGGCCACCTTCGACATCCACGTCCGCGGCGGCGGCCGCTACCTGTTCGACTTCGACGACGGGGCGCTCGTCATCGGCCCTCCCGGGTCCAAGAAGCCCGACTGCCACATCTCCGCCGACCCGGCGACCTTCCTCCTCGTCGCCTGGGCCCGCCGCAGCCAGTGGCCGGCCATCGCCCGGGGCCAGCTCCTGGCCTGGGGCCGAAAGCCGTGGCTCGGCCCCCGCTTCCGCACCCTCATACGCAGCCCTTGAAGCCGGCGAAAACCCAAGGGCGCTATCGGCGCCACCTCGTGGCCGGCTGGCTGCCGCCATCCATGGCTCGCCGTTGCGCACCCGCGCCGCACGCTGGAATGGGCTTGCGTTTGAGCACCTGCAGGCGGCGACAACTCTCGGTCAGCGACTCGTCGTCGTTGAGCGCCTGGGCCACGATGGCTCTTCCCTGGAGGCCACCGGCCAACCACGGGTTCTCCTCCAGGGAACGATCGAAGGCAGCTGCCGCAGCCACCTCGGTGCCCCACTTCAACTCGATGTGGCCGAGATAGGACCACATCGAAGGATCGGCGGGATCACGACGGGTCGCCTCCCGGGCAAGTTCCAAGGACCGGCGGGCATGAGGTTCGGACTGCAGTCCGTAGAAAGCCTCGGTCCGCGAACCGACGAAGGAGACCTCCGGCCACGGGGGCAGGAGAGAGCGCGCCTTGTCGAAGCTGGACACCGAGGTGTCCAGAAAGGCGTGGTACAGGAACACCTGTCCGACGACCAGGACCACTGCCGCCACCACTGAGGCGACAGCGCCCACCACGACGACGGCGCGCCAAGCCGCACCCATGGCCCCGAGACCCGATACCGGTCGGTCCTGACCGGAGGCGCCGAGGGCGAGCAGAGCGAGGGGCGCCAGGCCGACCGTTTGCGGCTCAACCAGCATCAACAGACCGACGATCCCCGCGAAGCCCGCTAGCGGTCCGCGGCTGTTGCGAGCGGCCAGAGCCAGCCACGCGGACAGAAGCATCAAACCGACAGCACCGGTTGTCACCGCGTATTCCACGACCCAGTTGTGGGCGTCCTTCCACGCCACCGCGCCACCTCCTGCGATAGCCGGGGTGGAGCGAGGCGAGGTGGCAGCCTGAAAGCGGCCGGGGCCCCATCCGAAGGCGGGCCGATCGATGGCAGCATCGAGCCCCACGCGCCACAGGTCAAAGCGCAGTCCGACTTCTGCGGTGGAAGACTCCGCTCCCACGGCGCTTGCGGACCCGAGGGTCACCCCCTCGGCGCCGGCGGGAGCCAGAGCGAAACCGACGGCGGCAGCGGCCACCACCGCCAGCGCCCTGGCCCGCCCCGGCCAGGAACCGAGGCCGGCCCGCCACACAGCGGCGACGACAGCCACAAAGGCGAGACCGGCCCCGGAGCGACCGCCGGAAATCTCGGCGCCACCGGCGAGAAGCACTACTGGGCCCAACCACAGCAGTGACTGGCGGTCCCTCCCCACCCGATCGCCCACCAGCCAGAGTCCGCCGGCGGCGAGGGCGCCCAGATGAACGGGGTTGCCCATGAGCCCTGCCGCGCGGCCCGGGCTCTCCAGCGGCGGCGGCACCAGACCCCGCACCTGGAGCCAGGCGATAACCGCGTTCACCAGCGCGGCGGCGACGATGGCCGACACGACCTGTCGCCGGCGCTCCTCGCCGATGACCGAACCGAGGGCCCACGCCCCGGCCACGGATCCGACGAACAGGAAGCCCGTACCCCAGTTGGCCGACCCGGTCAGGCTCAGGACCGGGTTGTCGGACAGCAGCGTTGAAGTGCCGGCCCCGACCACGAACAGCGACGCCGCCAGCGCCGCCCTGCTGCCGGCCCGAACCAGGCGAGCCAGAGCGGCCGCTCCCGGCACGATGAGCAGCAGGCAAACCGCGGCTTTTGGGGCCCAGAAGCGGTGGTAGTTCTCCGGCGAGAAGGCAACGGGAAGGAGGAACGCAGCGGCCACGGCGAGCAGGCCGATGTCGGCTCCCGTGGACCGGCGGCCGGCAACACCACCGCTCGCCCCCCGCCCCGACTGGTCGCCCTGGCTCTGGCCCAGCGTCTCCCCAACCGCCGGCGCAGCAGCCGCCTCAGCCGCCTCAGTCAGGACGCACCTCGGCCGCCACGCTGGACAGCACGCCGTTGACGAAGCGGCCGGAGTCGTCGGTGGAGTAGCGCTTGGCCAGCTCCACCGCCTCGGAGATCACCGCCCCCACCGGGATCTCGGGCCGCTCCAGTAGCTCGTAGATCGCCAGTCTCAACACGTTGCGGTCGATGGCCGGCATGCGCTCCACGTCCCAGTCGATGGCGAACTTGTCCACCAGCTCGTCGATGCGGACGAGGTGATCGCCCACCCCTCGAACCAGATCGGCCACGAACGGCTCCGCCTCCAACGGCAGGTCGGCCAGCACGGCAGCTCCCGTCACGTCCTTGGCCTCGGCTTCGTAGAGCAGCGACAGCGCCCGTTCCCTCGCCTCTCGCCGGGGGCCGGTGCTCATCTGTTCCGACCAGCCAGGGCCTGCCGATCCCGGGGGATCAGCCGGCGGCTCTGGTCAGGTACTCACCGGTGCGGGTATCGACCTTGATGCGCTCGCCGGCCACCACGAACAGGGGCACCTGCACCACCAGACCCGTCTCCAGTGTGGCCGGCTTGCGGGCGCCGGAGACCCGGTCGCCCTGGAGGCCGGGCTCGGTCTCGGCCACCGTCAGCTCCACCGACGCCGGCAGGTCCACACCCACCACCTCGCTGTTGTACATCTGCAGAACCGCCGAGTCGCCCTCCTTGATGAACCGCGAGGACCCGCCGAGGGTCTCCTGGTCGACGTGCATCTGGTCGTAGGTGACGTTGTCCATGAACACGTACTGCTCGCCGTCCCGGTAGAGGTACTGCATCTCCCGCTTGTCGACCACGGCGTGCTCGAGCTTCTCGTCGGCCCGGTAGGTGCGGTCGATCACCGAGCCGGTGCGCACGTTCTTGAGCTTGGTGCGCACGAAGGCGCCGCCCTTGCCGGGCTTCACGTGTTGGAACTCCACCACGGAGAACAGGCCCTCGGGAAGGTTGAGGGTCATGCCGTTCTTCAGGTCGTTGGTGCTGACGGCCATTTCAGATCACGAGGTCCTTGGGAGCGTTGGTGAGAGTCTGGCTGCCCGTCTCGGTGACCACCAGCGTGTCTTCGATCCGCACACCGCCGTGCTCGGGAAGATAGACGCCGGGCTCCACGGTGACGACGTTGCCGGCGGCCAACGTATCACCGGAGGTGGCCGACACCGTGGGGGCTTCGTGGATGTCGAGGCCCACTCCGTGGCCCGTCGAGTGCAGGAAGGCATCGGCCCAGCCGGCGTCGGCGATCACCTCCCGGCAGGCGGCGTCGACCTCCGCCGCCGGACGCCCGGCGCGCACCGCAGCTACCCCGGCCCGCTGTGCCCGCCCCACCACTTCCACCATGCGAGCCAGCGTGGGTGTGGCGGGTGCATCCACGCAGAGGGTGCGGGTCATGTCCGAGCAGTAGCCGTCGACGACGGCACCGAAGTCCACCACCACCAGCTCCCCTGGCTCGATGCGCCGGTCCGAGGGACGGGCGTGGGGCTTGGCCCCGTTGGGGCCGGACGCCACGATGGTCTCGAAGGAGCTGCCTTCGGCGCCCAGGTCCCGCATGGCGAAATCGAGGGCCATGGCGAACTCGGCCTCGGTCATCCCCCCGGCCAGGCCGGAGCTCTCTGCAGCCAGGGCCACATCGGCGATGCGCGCCGCTTCGCGCACGCGTGCCACCTCGCCGGCGTCCTTCACCCGCCGCAGCTCCTCCACCACCCCGTCGGTGGCCACCAGCTCGGCGCCGGAGAACCAGTCGGCGGCGAAGGCCCGCTGGCGGGCCCAGGTGACGTTTCCCGCCTCCAGCCCGATGCGCCCGAGCCCCTTGGCCGCGGCCGACATGGCCTCCTGCTGCTCGGTCAACCTGCCGATCTCGATGCGGGCCTCCACGCCCGCCGCAGCCAGCTGCTCGGCCGACTGCGACTTGTAGCGCCCATCGGTGCACAGCACCATCTCGTCGGCCAGCACGAGCAACAGCCCAGCGGACCCGGTGAAGCCGGTGAAGTAGCGGATGTTGGCCAGCGTGGTGATCACCAGCGCCTCGCAACCCGCCTCACCCAGGCTCTCCCGGAGCCGATGTACCCGCCCAGTCACGTCCATGACGGGCAGGGCGGCACTCACCTGTTCAAGCTACCGCCCACAGGAGACGGCCAACCTGAAGTCCAACCTGGATCGCGGCCTGGCTGCCAGTCCATCCCGACGTGGTCGACCTCATAGTGTCCTGATGCGCGGCGCCCACTCCTAGGCTGGCGCCCATGAGGGTCGTCGTAGTCGGACAGGGCTATGTGGGGCTTCCCCTCGCCATACGAGCCGTCGAGGTGGGCCACGAGGTCGTCGGCTTCGAGATCGACGACGGGCGGATCAAGCTCCTCGCCGCCGGCGAGTCCTACGTGGAGGACATTCCGAGCGCGCAGCTGGCCGCGGCCCTGGCTTCGGGCCGCTACCTCCCGACCGCCGACGAGGACGGCCTCGAGGGCTTCGACGTCGCCGTCATCACCGTCCCCACTCCCCTCTCGGAGGGCAACCCGGACCTTTCGTTCATCGAGGACTCAGCGGCCACACTCGCCCCCCATCTCCGGGCCGGCGCCACCGTCGTGCTCGAGTCCACCACCTACCCCGGCACCACCGAGGAGCTGCTGGCGCCCATCCTGGAACAGGGATCGGGCCTCGTCGCCGGCAGCGGCTTCCACCTGGGCTACAGCCCCGAGCGCATAGATCCCGGCAACCCCACCTGGGGCCTGGTCAACACCCCCAAGGTCGTCTCCGGAATCGACCCTGCGTCCCTCCAAGCGGTGAAGGCCTTCTACGACACCATCGTGGAGACCACCGTGGCGGTCAGCTCGCCCAAGGAGGCGGAGTTGTCCAAGCTCCTCGAGAACACCTTCCGCCACGTCAACATCGCCCTGGTCAACGAGATAGCGATGTTCGCCGGCGACCTGGGCATCGACGTGTGGGAGGTAATCGAGGCCGCCGCCACCAAGCCCTTCGGCTTCATGGCCTTCACCCCTGGCCCCGGGGTGGGTGGCCACTGCCTGCCCATCGACCCGAGCTATCTGTCGTGGCGGGTCCGCCGCCACCTCGGGCAGAGCTTTCGCTTCGTGGAACTGGCCAACGACGTCAACGACCACATGCCCGACTACGTGGTGCGCCGCCTCACCGCCGCGCTCAACCGCAAGAAGCTGGCCGTCAACGGCAGCCGTATCCTCCTCCTGGGCCTGTCCTACAAGCGCAACACCGGCGACGCCCGGGAGTCCCCGGCCATGGTGGTGGCCGACCGCCTGCTCGGCCTGGGCGCCGAGGTGCGCGCCGCCGATCCCCACGTGGTGGAGGGACATGTCGACCGGCGGGTGACGAGGGTGGAGCTGGCTGTCGAGGAGCTGGCCGCCGCCGACGCGGTGATCCTGCTCACCGACCACGACGCCTTCGACTACGACGACGTCGCCACCCATGCCCGCTACGTGCTCGACACCCGCCACCGCCTCCCTGGCGGTGACAACGTCGAGTTCCTCTAGGTGACCGAGGGGGCCCGCAGCGCCGGCCTCGCCTTCGCCGTCACCCTGGCGCTCGCTCCGTTGATCCTGGTGCTGCTTCGCCGCCGGGCGCTGCTGGACCACCCCAACGACCGCTCCTCACACGAGAGCCCCACCCCCAGGGGACTCGGCCTCGCCCCCGCCATCGGCGCCCTGGTCGCCCTGGTGGCCATCCCCGCCATCGACGGCTCTGCCCGCACCGGGCTGCTGATCGCCGCCGCCGGCTTCGGGTTACTCGGCCTTTTGGAGGACGTGGCCGGCGTCGCCCCGCTCCCCCGCTTGGGGGCACAGCTGCTGATCGCCGGCGCCTCGCTGTTCTGGTTGCTCGACGGGCTCGGTGGCCCCGCCGCCTGGCAGGTCGTCTTTGCCGCCGGCTGCGCTTTGTGGCTGGTGGCCTACGTCAACGCCTTCAACTTCATGGACGGCATCAACGGCATTTCCGCCGCCCAGGTGTTGGTGGCCGCCGGCGCCTGGTGGGCCATCGGCCACATCGAGGACATTCCCGCCCTATCCGACCCCGCCCTCGTCATAGGCGCCGCCACCCTCGCCTTCACCCCGTTCAACTTCCCCACCGCCCGGGCTTTCCTGGGCGACGTGGGCAGCTACTTCCTCGGCGCGTGGCTGGCAGTCGCCGTCATCGTCGGCCTGCGCGCCGGCCTACCCCCCGAAGCCGTCATCGCCCCCCTGAGCCTGTACCTCGCCGATACCGCCACCACCATCGTGCGGCGGGTACGGACCAAGGAGGCCTGGTACCTGCCCCACCGAAGCCACGCCTACCAGCGCCTCACCCAACTCGGGTGGTCCCATACCCGCACCACCCTCGCCGTTGCGGTCACCATGGCCGCAACCAGCGCCCTCGGCGCGCTCTCTCTGACCGATTCGCTTGCCCTCAGGGCCGCCGGCGACACCGTCCTGGCCGCCGCCCTCGCCGCCTACCTGCTCAGCCCCTCAGCCCTCGATGAGACCGCCTCACCGCCCGGGTAGTACCTCGGCGTCAGTTCGAGTGAAGTCGTCACCGACGCACAGCACCGGGTGCCCGGTGGCGACGCTTGCTTAGCTGCCACTCATGCCAAAGTCGAGGTGAGTGCGCAGCGCGACATCGACGGTCGCCATCACCACGTCGTCCAGGCTCCCCACCCGGCGCCCGAGCCCCGACGAGCGCCGATCAGAGCCGGGTGGAGGCGAGGGCGACGCCGGCGGAGGTCATGACGGCGGCGATGCAGGCGAACACCGTGGTGCGGGTGTGGGCCGCGAGCTCCTTGTACACCTTGCCCAGCTCCTGCCCGAGCATCCCCTCCAGCCTGTGCCCCAGGCCATCGATCTTGGCGCTGAGCACGCCCTCGACTCTGACGATCCGCTCCTCGACCGCCTCGAAGCGTGCGTCCATGCGTCCCTCGAGCCCCTCGAAGCGTGCGTCCATCCGCCCTTCGAGCCCCTCGATGTCCCGCTTGGTGAGAGCAGCGTGATGGTCCAGGTCGACCTTGGTGGCGAGCTGCCCCCAGTCCCGGCCCGACACCTCCTCCATCAACGCCCACGCGTCCTGAGGGCCGAGAACCTCGTCAAGCTTCTCCTGAAGTGCCTGGCGGGCCTTTTCACTGATTGCCATTGTCGCCTCCGAAACTCGGTGATGCAACGGAGGGAAGCGATTCGGCCCGCTTCCGAGCAGGTCCATCATGGCACCGAGCTGCGACAACCCGTCAAACAGGGCTGGGCGGTTCACCCGGCCGCCATCACCGACCTCGACCGCTTCTCGCCCACCACACCCGATGCCGGCACCGCCGCCACCCGCGCCCGCCTCGGCGCCGCGCCGGGCGAGACCCTCGTGATCTACCTCGGCGCCTCACCGCGACTGCCTCAGCTTCGAGCTGGCCGTCGACGGCCAACGGCTCGTTGTCGACACCGGCACGTCCACCTATCGCCCTGGTCCCCAACGGGACTACGAGCGCTCCACCGCCGCCCACAACACCGTGGAGATCGACGGCGAGAACCAGACCGAGGTGTGGGGCGCCTTCCGCGCCGCCCGCCGGGCGAGGCCCCGCCTGGAGACGGCCACCGACGAAGGGCCGGACCAACTGGTCACCGTCAGCGCCTCCCATGACGGCTACGAGTGACTCCCGGGAGCACCCCGCCACCGCCGCACCTGGCGAATCAGCGACCACCAAGTCGAGATCATCGATCGGATCGACGGCCGAGGCACTCACACGAGCGTCGCCCGGCTGATCCTGTCGCCCCGAACCCAGGTCCAGCCGGTAGGCGAAAACTCCTACCGAGCCGGCCCGCTTGAGATCTCCCTCAGCAGCGGCTCCGACCTCGGATCGGTTGAAGTGGCCGAGGTCTTCGGCAAAAGCCAGCTCACCCTCTGCCTGTCAATCTCGACGCGCGGGCCCCTTCCTCATCGAATACGAATCCGCCTCGCAGTCAGCGGAAAGCCCGAGCTACGACCCTTTGGCACAAGGTGACGATCAGGCCAGCTTGACGGCGGCGAACACCAGGCCCACGAGGGTGGCATTGCTGGCCACCATCCCGAAGAACATCGTCCGCAGCACCTCCGAGGTGGCGGCCTTGATCTCGCCCCGCAGCTCCGCGTTGCCGGCCTTGATCTCGCCCCGCAGCTCCGCCATCTCGCCCCGCAGCTCGCTCCCGAGCATCGACATCTCGGCCCGAAGGCCGCTGCCGAGCGCGACCAACTCGGTACGGGTGGCCACCTCGCGCCACCCGACGGGGGGGACCAGGTTCATCATGATGGTGGCCCGTTCACTGCCCATGGCCTCTTCGTACCACTGAAAGATCTGATGGCGTTCATACTCGGTAACCGACACGGTGCACCTCCCTGCTTGGTGGGCTGGGGGGTGGCCGAAGTCACCGATGCGGGCCGGGGCCCGTGCCGAAAACGATACCAGCGCTCTGTGACATTTAGGTTCTCTCTTTGGGTCCAGCAGTCCCGGCACCGCCTGGTACTCGGCACTAGAAAGGGTTCGGTTGCGCCTCG
>DATLEK010000014.1:0-44323 GCA_035525365.1 Acidimicrobiales bacterium | reverse complement strand
TCCCTGGAGGCGGGTCGTGACTCACGAAGTTGTCGGCGAACAGCTCGTCGACTACTTCGACGTTGCCGCCCATGAACGCTTCGTCGGTTACACGCCGGACTATGTCTGCGGCCGATCCCATAGCATTCCCCTCTCGGTTGTCCCCGGACGAGAGGATACTATCGTAGGTTGTTCATTGCCGGTGTGCGCCAAGGGCTTTGAACCCGCCGAGCCGAGCGGCTTGGCGCTGCCCTCGCCGTCGGGATCGGGAAGCTCCTCAAAGTGGCGGTGGCTCCTTTGTTGTTGGGCTCACTCGGCAGAGCGCCGGGCCGGTGGCTTAGGTGGTGGCGAGGGGGCTGTGGCGATGCGTGGCGTCGACGGCTGGCTCGCGCCAGAGGTACCAGCCCAACCAGAGGTAGCCGACGGCCGTGAGGAGCAACGGGTAGAACCAGACGCCACCGGCGTCACCCCCGGTGGCGCCGGTGGCGACGACGACGGCGAGCACACCGGCGGGACCGGTCGCCAGCAGCACGAGGGGCACGACGGGCAGCACGTTGGCTCGCAGCATCTCGACGACGAGCACGATGACGGCCAGTCCGAGCAATCCCATGGCCGCGAACACCCCGGCGTACCCGGCGATGAACGACAGGAACGGCGAGATCACGGCACTCACGATGGCGATCTTTCCGAGCTGGCCCAGCCCGCCGTGGCGGGCCCGCAGGCCCCACAGCGCGAACACGAACGCGGGGATGGCCGTAGTGAGTGAGATGACCCCGATGCCGTGGACGAAGCCGTGGTCTACCGTCACGTTGAGGTACTGCCCGACGACGAGGAGTACCGGGGTGAGGAGTGCGGCCAGACCGGCGGCACGGGTTCGGGTGGTGGGCACGGATGCTCCTCGTTTCGCTTCGATGACACAGATCCGGGCAATGAGGGCGGCAGACCCGAAACGGGCGATGGCCTCTGCTTCGGCGTCGGTGCGGCTGCGTCCGACACCGACGAGGTGGTCGGCCGCCTCGTAGAGGTGGTCCTCGGCCTCGGCGACGATGTCGGCGGCGTCGGGGAGCCGGGCGACGCTGTAGGCAAGCTCGCGCAGGAACGCGGCGATCACGCCATCGTCGGCCATGCCGGTGCTCCCACGACTCGCTGAACGGTGAGCGCGAACATCGACCACTCGCGGCGCTTCTCCCGCGCCGCCTTCTTGCCCGGGGACGTGAGCGTGTAGCTGCGGCGGCGCCGACCTTTCACCTCGGACCAGGAACTGGCCAGCAACCCGGCCCGCTCGAGACGATGAAGGGCCGGGTAGATCGTTCCTTCGGGAAGGTCGATGGCGCCGTCGGTGCGCCGACGCAACTCCTCGATGACGGCGTAGCCGTGGAAGGGGCCGTCCTCGACGATCGCCAACAGCAACATGTCGAGGTGGCCCTTGAGAACATCTGCTCGCATACCTAGACATGCTATACCTTGGATCGCTAGGGGTCAACACTTTTTTGCGGGATGCGGCCCCGCAGCCAGGTGATATCGAGGTTCGCCTTGTCCCGCCCGACGAGCTCGTCGTAGGCGCAGCGCCGGAACCTGTCGGTCCGACCCGCTTCGCATGGTCCTCGGCTCGGTAGCAGTCGACGAAGTCGGCCAGATCGGCGGCGCGCACCGGGTTCGTCTTGAGCATGAAGTGCATCTTGGTGCGCAGGTCGTACACCCACGTCTCCTTGGTCCGCGGATCGGCGGCTGCGCGCTTGCGACTCTCGCCGTGGCGGCGGCGATGCTGAAGCGCTTCTCCCGCGCGTGACGGACACTGCACCGCGGCCGATCCTCGGACATGCTGCGTCCAGGATGCGTTGGGTTGCCGGGTCGGCCGACTGGCACGCCGAAGCGAGGGACCATCCGCTTCAGCTCCGATACTGCTGCGGTCCAGCGGCCGGCTGCGCTCGATGGTCCGGAGCGGCGCTTGCCGGACGTAGGAGCAGCATGCGGTGGCTCATCACCAGGATGTCGCGCCAAGACGGCCAGAAAGGCGAACTCCTTGGGCGTGAGATGCCTAAAGACATTGTGGCAGCACCACTTCTTGCGGCTGTGCTTACCGCCGGAGAAGCAACGCAGTGGCGGCGACCATGGCGATGCCGAGGTAGGTGAACGCCCAGCTTGGGCTGAACGCGGTCCAGAGGATCCCCGCGACGGCTGAGGCGGCGACGTTTCCGAGGCTTTGGATCCCGGCGAGTAGGCCGAAGGCGGAACCGCGGACCTGCTCGGGCGCGGCACTGGCAATCGCGGCGTGTTCGGCTGTTTCGGCGCAACCGATACCGACGCCGGCAAGCACGAACCATGGCGCGAGCGCGACCCAGCTGGTGGTGTCGACGGTGAGACCCAGATAGGCAACCGCGAACGCGGCCGCTCCGAGGACGAGCCCGTGCCGGGCGCCGTGGCGGTCGATCATGCGTCCGACGAGGAGGCTGGTGAGGGTGGCGGCCGCGTTGTAGGCGACATAGAGACCAATCGCGATCGTGACCGCTCGATCGTGGGACCGGCCGGGTTCGAGCAGGTCGGTGGCTCGGAGGATCAGCAGGGTGGCCGCCGCGTTGCCGAGCTCGAAGGCGGTGACCCCGGCGAAGAGTCGCCCGAGGCCCGGTGCGGCGAGCACGGGTCGGACCTTGAGGCGGATCGGGATCCGGGGCCGGTCGCGGATCGTGGTGGTGTGACGGATGGCGTAGACGATGGCGACGGCCGCCGCGAGGCCGGGGAGCACCGAGAGGCCGATGGCGGTGCGGGTACCGAACGCGGCGACGAGCCCGACGGCGAGAAGAGGTCCGACGATGGCGCCGAGGTTGTCCATGGCTCGTTCGAACCCGTAGGCGCGGCCGTAGGCGGTGGGCTCGACGACATCAGCGAGCAGGGCGTTGCGGGCGGGGACTCGTAGCCCGCGGGCGGTCCAGGCGCCGGCGCGGAGGATGCCGACCTGCCAGGTGGCGGTGGCCGCGCCGGAGGTGGCGGCGAGGACCGCGGTGGTGGTGTAGCCGCCGACGGCGACGCTGCGTCGGCGGGAGGGGTCGTCGGCAAGCACGCCGCCCCCGACGCGGGCTGCGCCAGCGAGTCCGTCGCTGATGCCCTCGATCAGCCCGAGAGCGGAGGCCGGGGCGCCGAGGGTCTTGGTGAGCAGGTCGGGCAGGAGCGCGGTTGGGATCTCGTGGCCGACATCGGCGAGGAAGCTCGCGGTGCCGATGCCTCGAACCCCGGGCGTGAGCCAGGGCGTAGCGGCGGCTGCGACGTCGGCGTCCATCGCACCAGCATTGTCGGCGCGCTGCACGGGCGGCACCAACGTGCCGTCACCCTGCGGCAGCGATGATGCACCGGCCGGACCGAGCTACACGACGAAGTCGTGCACCCGGAACAGCTGTGGCTGACCAGGGAACCCGACCTCCTCGAGCACGGGCCCGATCACCTCGCCGAACCGCTGGAAGGCCTCGGCTGACTCCCACACATCGACGACCCGCCAGCCGTCCTCGGTGGGCCCGGCCACATGGGCCAGGATCCCCTCAACCGGCCAGTCGCTCAATGAGTTGAGACCGCCGCCGCCGGTAAGGCGGGCAACGACCTTGTCGTACAGCTTCTGGGTACCGCCCGGGCTGTCATGCACCATGAACGATGGCGTGGTGGGGCTGCCGGTCAGTGGAGCCTAGCCTTCACCGGGGGCAGCGATGACTGAACATGCGGTAGTGATCGGGGGAGGCGGCCCGACGGGGCTGATGTTGGCGGGCGAGCCAACGTTGGCGGACAATCTGCTACCGCGGACGGTCCGACGAGCGTGTTCAGCCTGCTGCACCACGCGCGTCCCGTGTTGCTCAACGTCGGTGAACTCGGGGCTTCGGGCACCGCGACGCTCAGCTTGCCCGGCTCGAGGGAATCGAGGTGAGTGTCGGCCCCTCCGGTAGAGCGGGGCTGCTGTGGTCCGGGAGAACACGTTCGTAGTCGCTGTCGAGTAGCGGCGAGGATATGAGGTAGTCCGCTGAGGCACGGTTGCAGGCGATCGGGACATTCCACAGCACCGCGATCCGCAGTAGGGCTCGAACGTCGGGATCGTGAGGCTGCGGTTCGAGCGGGTCCCAGAAGAACAGGACGACATCGATATCTCCCTCGCTGATCTTCGCTCCGAGTTGCTGGTCCCCGCCCAACGGCCCGCTTAGGAAGCGGGTCACGGGCAAGACGAGTTGATGTTCAAGGAGGGCTCCGGTGGTTCCGGTGGCGAACAGCTGGTGCATGGCCAGGACGCTGCGGTTGAAACGCGCCCACTCGAGCAGGTCGCGCTTCCTGTTGTCGTGGGCCACGAGAGCGATGCGACGGGCCGAGCCGTGGCCAGGGGCGATCACCGGCACCGCGGGACGAACGTCAGTGGTCATGACTCCAGGGTGCCATTCGGTGGTGACCGCGGCGTGACCGGAAGGTGACGATCGAGAGAAACGCTGGACTGAGTGAGATGCCCATGAGTGACAGCGTTGCTCCCAGATTTTTCGAGCCGGCGACTCGTGGTGACTGCGCAATCGCCGACGCCGCCTTTGCGCTGAACAGCTGTTGACGCCATTGCGTCAGCGCCGTGAACATCGTCCATGTGATCGGCGTCACGAACTCGTACCGCTGCTGTGACCAGAAGGAAACTGCCGCGACTTTCTGTCCTTCTACGGTCGCCGGCATGGACAGACGGGGATTTCTCAAAGCGGGCGGCGCATTCGCATTGACTCCGGGATTGGCCGGCCTACTGGCCGCCTGCGGAGACGCCGACGACCCCGACGCCCTGGCGGCGGACGCGGCCGGCTCGTCGTCGAGCTCGGCGGCGAAGGGCGTACCCCGCAAGGTGAAGATCGGCTTCATCGCCCTCACCGACTGCGCCTCGATCATCATGGCCGAGAAGCTCGGCTACTTCGCCGAGCGCGACCTCCAGGTGACGATCGAGAAACAGGCCAACTGGCCGGGAACGCGGGACAACCTGCTCAACGGTCAGATCGACGCCGCCCACTGCCTGTTCAGCATGCCGCTGTCGCTGGCCACCGGGATAGGCGGATCGGGCACCGCGCTGAAGATCGCCATGGTGCTCAACAACAACGGCCAGGCCATCACCCTCAACAAGGGCTTCGCCTCCGTCGGCTACGGCGACCTGGAGAAGGCCAAGGCGGCACTGGAGTCCAAGGAGCCGACGCTGGCTATGACCTTCCCGGGCGGAACCCACGACACGTGGCTCCGCTACTGGCTGAAGGCGACCAAGGCCGACCAGTCGAAGGTCAAGATCATCCCGATCCCGCCCCCCCAGATGGTGGCCAACATGAAGGCTGGCAACATGGACGGCTACTGCGTGGGCGAGCCGTGGAACGCGGTGGCCGTGGACCAGGACGTCGGTTTCACCCACCTGACCACCCAGGACATCTGGCGCTTCCACCCGGAGAAGGCTTTGGTGGCCAACGAGGCCTTCGCCGCCCAGCGCACCGAGGTGCTCGCCGACGTGATAGCCGCCATCCTCAAGGCCAGCAAGTGGATCGACGACCTCGACAACCGAGCCAAGGCGGCGAACATTATTGCCGATCCTGCCTTCGTCAACGCTCCCGCGGCGGAGATCGAGGGGCGCCTGCTCGGGAGGTACAAGCTCGGCGCCGGCATCCCCGACAAGACCTACGAAGGCGACCAGATGGTGTTCTTCAACGAGGGCAAGGTGAACGCGCCCAGTAAGGCTCACGCCATCTGGTTCATGGCCCAGTACCAGCGCTTCGGCCTGGTCAAGGAGACACCGCCGTACGAGAAGATCGCCGACGAGATAATCCTCCGCGACCTGTACGAGAAGGTGGCGGCCGACGAGGGCATCGACGTGCCCGACGACATGAAGCCGTTCGACATCCAGCTCGACAAGGTCACGTTCGATCCGACCAAGCCAGAAGAGGAGGTGGCTCGCCCATGAGCATCACCATCGAGGAAACACCTGTACTTGCCGACTTTCCCGCGCCGCCCGGTGGCGATCCCGGCACCGGGCCGAAGCGTCCGGGTCGGCCTTCTCGGGTGTCGAGGACGCTCGTGATGGCCGGTGGCCTGGCCTGGGCCGTGGTCGGCTTCGCCGGCGTCGTCGCCATGTGGCAGGCCCTTAACGCCACCGTCCCCGGATTCCCCTCACCCGGCGACGGCTACCGGGAGCTGGTGCGCCTGCTATCGAACCCCTTCTACGACAACGGCCCCAATGACAAGGGCATCGGCCGTCAGGTATTCGTCTCCCTGCAGCGGGTTCTAGGCGGTTTCACCATGGCTGCCCTCGTCGGGGTACCCGTCGGGTTGGCCATCGGCACCAGCAGGCGGGCGTGGCAGGCGGTGAACCCGGTGATGCAGATCCTGCGCCCGGTCTCTCCCCTCGCTTGGTTCCCCCTCTGGCTGGTCGTGTTCAAGGACACCGGCAAGGCTGCAGTTTTCGTCATCTTCATAACTGCTCTGTGGCCGATCGTCATCAACACCGCGGCGGGAGCGGCCGGCGTCCCCCAGGACCACCGGAACGTCGCCCGGGTGTTCTGCTTCGGGCGCCTCGCCTATCTGCGCCACGTCCTGTTACCCAACACGGCGCCGTCCATCGTCACCGGGCTGCGTCTGTCCATGGGCATCGCCTGGATGGTGATCGTCGCCGCCGAGATGCTCTCCGGCGGCAGCGGCATCGGGTTCTTCGTGTGGGACTCCTACAACGCCGACAACCTCCCGGCCGTGGTCGCCGCCATCGTCCTGATCGGCGCCGTGGGTCTGGCCCTCGATGCCGCCTTCCTTCGGCTTTCCCGACGTGTGACCCTTCAGGAGGTAGCGCCATGACCCTAGAGATCAAGTCGATACGCAAGGGCTTCGGCAGTGGTCGCAAGCCCGCGTACCAGGAGGTGCTGCGGGGGGGTCGACCTCACCATCGAATGCGGTGAGTTCGTCTCGCTCATCGGCCATTCCGGCTGTGGCAAGTCGACCCTGCTCAACATCATCGCCGGCCTGCTGCGGGCTGACTCGGGGGAGATTCTGCTCGATGGACGGCCCGTCACGAGCCCCGGCCCTGACCGGGCCATGGTCTTCCAGAACTACTCGCTGCTGCCAGGCATGAGTGTGCTGGCCAACGTGCGGGAAGCGTCCCGTGCGGCCCGGCCCCAACGTCCCAAGGAGCTCAACGACAGCATCGTCGAGCGTTACCTGACGGCGGTGGGCCTGTGGGGGCATCGCAACAAGCGACCGGGCCAGATCTCGGGCGGAATGCAGCAGCGCACGGCGGTGGCCCGTGCCTTTGCCGTGGCCCCCCGCCTGCTCCTCCTCGACGAGCCTTTCGGCGCCCTTGACGCCCTCACTCGGGCCCAGCTCCAGCAGCAGCTCGTGGAGCTCTGGGGCCAGGAGTCCGAGACCGAGACGGTGGTGATGGTCACCCATGGGATCGACGAGGCCATCCTGCTAGCCGACCGCATCGTGGTTATGGCCAACCCGCCGAACCCCTCGGTGCTCGACATCATCCCCGTGCCCATCGACCGCCCCCGGGACCGCGTCTCCATCGTCGACCACAAAGCCTTCCGCGACGTCCAGACCCGCTTGATGGCCCTCCTCACCAACGCCGAGCCCGCCGCGGCCTAGCCAACCCCGCCGAGCTCGGCGCCCGGGCGGGCCAGCGCGCCATGATCTGACTGCTGGTTGTGGCCGGCCAGGGCAACTAAGATCTCACCGACCGATCGCCGCAACCCCCGCCACAAGAGGTGAGCACACTCTCGACAAGAGGTGAGCACACTCTCGCCCGAATGCGCCCCCGCTGCTTCGCTGCTGTCGCTCGAGCTGCCCACCTCGCCTGCATGTCCTCTGTCCCCACTCGATCCCCTTTCGGTAGCTGCAGAACTGGCCGGGGGGACCCTCCTGATCGGCGCCTCATTCCCGCCAGGGCGACTTCTCAAGAAGCCGAAGTGCGGCCGGTGATCCGTCGCTGGTCAATCGGATGCCCCTGCCGGTGTGTTCCCCCTGTTGTGCGGGAAGAGCGGGGGCCCGAGCAGGCCACGGCACACCTTGGATTCGTCGCCCTTGGCTCCGCCACACTCATGGGTTCGGCCGTAGTGCTGGAAGTGATCGGCGGTGTGGGGGCCAACTCATCGGTGCCGGCGTGGGCCAAGTACGTGGTCCCCCTCGCCTGGCCTCAGCCGCTGCGCGTGCTGTGGTGGCTGCTGGTTGCGGGCGCCGCCCTGAGCTTCCGCATCGCCCTCCACCGGTTGGGGTTCCGCCGGCGCCGAACGGTGGTGGCGGCCAGCGTCCTGCCATTCGTCGTCCAGGGTCCGCAGCGCAATATCGGCCAGAACCAGGGCGGTCACACTGAGCATGGTCCAGGCGTGGGCGTTGGCGGTGCGCCGGGCCTGGGTGCCCGACTCGGTGGAATGGCGCCAGTCCCACCAGCCGGTGAAGGCGGCCAGGAGCGAGACCACGGCACCGGCGATGATGACGAAGGTCCCGGGCCGGTACACCTCGCGCGCCCAGCCCTGGCTCTGCCCGGCGTACGACGCCACGTCGAACGCCGCCACCAGCATGTAAGCGCCGATGGGAATGTCGGTCAGCGGCGGGTGCATGGGCTTGCCCGAGCATCCCCGGACCCCGTTGAACTCACGGCCTCGCAACGTCAAAGCGGGTCGGAACGAGAATTTTCGCACGGTGAGCGTTCTGCCCCGGTGGGTGCGTTCGTATGCGGGGCGGCCGAGCGGACATCGGGAGTTCCCCCCAAGCGGGACCGGTGGACGGGATTGGGGCGGCGGTCAAGCGGACAGCAGCCAGCCGGCATGTATCTGCGACACCGCGGTCACGGGGGAGACGCGAAGGAGGGGCGTGGTCATCTCACCCGAGATCTGCAAGAGAGCTATTGGTTCGGCTACATATGCTCGTCGTCGGAAA
This sequence comes from Acidimicrobiales bacterium, assembly GCA_035525365.1. Classification (GTDB taxonomy): domain Bacteria; phylum Actinomycetota; class Acidimicrobiia; order Acidimicrobiales. Next base: position 35,446 of record DATLEK010000014.1, on the reverse strand, counting down.
CCTCCGTTCTCAGGCAGCAAAGGGTGGCGAAGCCGGCAGCAGCAAGAGGAACCCAGGCGAACCAGTGCCGCCCGCGACGGCGAAGGCACCGCGTCGGAGTCGGCGCCCGCGGTCATGCCGCGCAGCACGAGAGCTTCTTGATATCGCCCTTGAAGGACTGGGCCACCAGCTTCAGGCCCTCGCTCATCGTCAGGTACGGCGCCCAGGTGTTGGCCAGGTCGTCAACAGTGAGGCCGAACTTGATGGCGTAGACGCCGGCCAGGATCAGGTCCCCGGCCCCCTCGGCCACGGCGTGGACACCAAGGACCTTGCCCGAGCCGGCGTCGGCAACAAGTTTGATCGCTCCCCGGGTGTCGCGGTTAGCCAGGGCCCGGGGCACGTTCTCCAGCTCCAGGACACGAGCGACGACTTCATGGCCGGCCGCTTTCGCCTCGGCCTCGGTCATCCCCGCGCCGGCCAGGGCCGGATCGGTGAAGATGACCGCCGGCAGCCCGGTGTAGTCCATGCGGCGGTGGGCGTCGGTCAGCGCGTTCTCGGCGGCCAGGTTGCCCTGGGCGGCGGCCACGTAGACGTATTGAGGCCCTCCGATCACGTCGCCGGCGGCGAAGATGGCCGGGTTGGAGGTGCGAAGCTCCTCGTCGACGGCGATGAAGCCCACCTCGTCGAGCTTGACCCCGGCGGCCTCGAGATCGAGGGCTTCCACCCGAGGGCTGCGCCCGACCGCCACCAGAATGGCGTCGGCGGCCAGCCGGGTCTCATCGGCGCACACCACGACCTTGTCTGCACCCTCCAACTCCACCGAAACCGCCCGGTGGGTGACAACGTCGATCCCTTCGTCGGCGAAGACCCGTCCCATCCAGGCGGCCAGCTCAGGCTCGGCGCGGGGCGCCAGACGGCCGACCACGGTGACCTTGGCCCCCAGGCGGGCCAGGAGCTGGCTCTGCTCCATGCCCACGAAGCCACCGCCGATGGTGACCAACCGGGGCGGCACCTCGGTCAGCTCCATGGCCGTGGTCGAGGTCAGGTAGCCGGCCTCGGCCAGCCCGGGTAGGTCGGGCACCTTGGGCTCGGCGCCGGTGGCCACCAGGTATGACGTAGCCCGTAGTGGCCGCCCGTCGACTTCGAGGGTGTCGGGGCCGACGAACCTGGCCTCGCCGTGCATGATCTCGAAGCCGTAGGCGTCGGCCACGTCGATGTACTTGGCCTGGCGGAGCTGGCCGACCAGTTCGTCCTTCTGGGCCACCAAGGCGCCCAGGTCGACCGATCCAGCCTGGGTGGGCAGGCCGGCGAAGGGATGGGTTGCTGCGGTATGCAAGGCGTCGGCGCCGGCTAACAAGGTCTTGGAGGGCACGCAGCCGACGTTGACGCACGTCCCGCCCACTGTGGCCCGCTCGATGATCACCACTCGGGCGCCCAGGTTGGTGGCCCGGATGGCGGCGGCGAAAGCGGCACCCCCGGAGCCGATGATGGCCAGGTCGTAGTGGCCGGGCGTGCCCGAGGCGATGGACGAAGCTTTTTCGGTGGAACCGGTCTCGATCCCACCCGGGATGTAGCCGGCCTCTCGGATGGCGTCGGCCAGAGCGGCAGGGTCGCCGTCGAAATCCGCGCTGGCCCGGCCACGACGGAAATCGGCCTGGACGGCGGTGGCACCGGCCGCGTGGAGGGCTGCGGTCACCGATGTCTCGCAGTGACCACACGTCATGGCCTCGATGGCGATCTCGACTCTGGGCATCAGCTCTCCTTCGCCGTGGCGTCGATGACTCGGCAGCATGCGATCTGAGCTTCGTTGGCTTCGAGGAAGCGCTTGGCCTGGGCCAGCAGCGAGGCGACCTTGCGGTTGGTCACCCGGTACAGGGTTCGGCGCCCTTCGATGCGGCTCAGCACGAACCCGCACCACACCAGGCAGTTCATGTGCTCGGACACCCGGTTCTGGGTGGCACCCAGGCGGCGGACCAGCTCCATCTGGTGCAGCTCGCCCTCCTCCAACAGCAGCTCCAGGATGCGCAGGCGGGTGGCGTCGCCCAGGGCTCGGAAGAGCCGGGCCAGCAGCTCGCTGTCGGCTAACGCGACGGGCTCGGTCTCGACGATGGCGGGACGACCTCCAGGCATTGAGCTCTCGCCTTGTTCGATCACTACAGCCGAATCATACGGCTAAACGGATGAGATGTCTCCGCGCCCGGCTACCGGCACCCAGCGCCCAGGCCGGCTCTCCGCCCATACCCGGTACAGGCTCAACGCCCGCTGCTGGTCGTTGGGATCCAGCTTCGGGGATGAGCCGATGGCGGCGGCGAGGTCGTCGAGATCGTGCCTGGACTCGATCATGAGTTTCCTCCTTTTGAATTGTGGGCAGGCTAACATCCGGATAACCGAATGTAATGGTGATGAGTCGGGCTCAGGACTTGCCATGCTCCGCTCGGAGTGGCTCCACGACGTCGGCGCTCGTCACCCAGGAAGGTTGAGGACCAAATGCCCAAGGAGGTCGATCGCCACGAGGTGCAGCGTCTGCTCGGCCAGGGCGCCCAGCTGGTGGACGTCATGGGGCGGAAGGACTTCGAGGGCTCCCACATCGTGGGTGCCGTCCACGTCCCCCTGCGGAAGCTGGCCGCCGAGGCGCCGAACCGGCTCGACACCAACCGGGCGGTGATCGTCTACTGCTACGACTCGCTCTGAGACATGAGCCCCCGAGCCGCGTGGCGGCTCGAGAGTCTGGGGTTCGGCGAGGTCTACGACTACGTGGGTTCGAAAATGGAGTGGATCGGCGCCGGCCTGCCGTGGGAGGGAAGCAAGACGTCGCAACCCAAGCTCGCTGACCTGGCCACGGCCGACGTCGCCCTCTGCGCCCTCGACGACACCGTCGGCGTGGTGCGGGCCGCACTCGGCCAGGACTCGGTCTGCTTGGTCGTCAACGAGGAACGCATCGTGCTCGGCCTGGCGCGGGCCGAGGCTCTGGGCCCCGACGACGACCGGCCGGTCTCCGAGATCATGGACGAGGGCCCCAGCACCTATCGGCCCCATGTCCCCGCAGCCGAGATGGCCGAGCGCCTCAACGAGCATCCCCAGCCCCACATCTTGGTCACCACGCTGGACGGACGCCTTGTAGGGGTGGCCAGCGCCGAGGACATTGCTAGGGCAGCAGCACAAAAAGACGGATGAACACCTGAGGCACCATGTCCTTCGACATCAAGGTCCATCGGCCGGCGGCGCGAGCATCGGTGATTCATTGAACTCGTTGTAGGTACGCGACATGAGATGGCCCTCGGCTCGCATCTCCTCCCTGCGGACGAGCCCGTCGTCGCCGACCCACAGCCGGAACCAGGCCGGCAGCTCCGGTCGGACGAAGCTGATGACGGTGGTACGCATCCCGTCAACGTTCTCGGTGCCCAGGATGCGGACGGCGACGCGGTCATCCCACACGGTCTGGTAGTAGCCGCGTGGCCAGCGGAAGGGAACTCCCGGCCACGCCCCCGTTTCCCACGGCTTCCCCGGCGCCGATCGGTCGTAGCGGCGGTTGTCGATGACGAGCTGGTGCCCGTCACGGACACGAAACTCGAAGGCGTCGGGAGCCGAGAAGCGGTACCGGACGATCGTCACCGGCCCCGCCGACGCGCCTCTGATCTCCTCGCGCATCGCCATCGAGCGAAGCCGCCCCAGCGCCGCCATCGCATCCTCGAGGGTGCTGGTGCCGTCGGGCGCCGGCAGCGGCGCCGCGAAGCGCGCCTCGACCGGCCCGCGAGTCGATGAGGCCGAGAAGGCGAACGACCACGTTCCCGCCCGCTCCACCCGCGTACGGCCGCGGAAGCAGCCGGCCCCGCACGGTTTCAGCCCGACCGCCGACGCGCCGTCGCCATCCGCGCCGGGGCCGGACAGGTGCACGACGGCATTGGTCAGGGCCTCGCCGGCATCCACTCCGACGACGTGCACCCGCAGTTCCACGGGGCCGGGGCGGGGCGGCAGCACGGTGAGACCGACCACGAACGAACCCGACGCCTCGGCGAGCGACAAGGCATCGTGGGAAGCCAGGTCGGCGAGGACGGGGTCGGTGCCGGCGGCCCGGGCGGTCGCCTCCGCCTCTCGAGGCGGATTGGGGAAGCCCACCAGGGCGGTGGCCGCGACGAGGGCCAGGCCGGCGGCGACCAGCTCGAGCCGGAGGGGTCGCCGGAGGGCAACCTCCGGAACCGAGGCCCGGCGGTGTCGCAGTTGGTGGCACAGGCCCAGCGCCGCCATGGCGATGATGAGGCCGACCTTGGCCAGCACGGTTCGGCCGTAGCCCGTCGAGATCAGGTCGCGGGGGCCGGAGAGCTCCAGGGTGGCGTTGAGCGCACCGGTGAGGGCGACGACCACAGCAGCGCCCACGGCGTGGGGCCACAGGGCCCGCAGGAGTCGACGGGCGCTTGGAGCGAGCAGGGCGGCCACGATGGCGAACACCCACACGCCGACGGCGCCCAGGTGGATGGCGAAGGACACGGTGGCGAGCCCCGGCGCCGCGGAGGCGGCGGCATGACCCGAGGCGGCCTCGGCCACCACCGCGAGGGCAACGAGGGGAGCATGTACCTCTCGCAGCCGTGCCGGCACGATCACGCCGACGAGCGCCACCACCGCCTCCATGGCGCGTAGCTGGCCGGACTCACCCCCGGAAAGAACCTGTCCGATGTCGCGAACCGAGCCGGATGTGACGAGGGCCAACGAGACCACCGAGGCGACAGTCCCGGCCAGAGCCAACCCCGGAGCGAACCGCCCGACACGAAGCAGTTTCGCGGCGTCCACTCCGGCTCGGCGGGCCACGGAGAACAGGCCGACGACGCCCACCCACAGGGCCAGGCCCACCAGGACGGCCCATCGCCCGGCAAGGCCCAGCCAACCCTCGGAGGCGACGGGGCTGGCCTTCCCCTCACCAAGGCCATCCCGGTGATCGTGGCGTTCGTGGTCGGCATGGACGGCGTCATCGGGCTACTGGGCTACGTCTTCGTCGAGGTCACGACCTTCTTCGCTCGCGCCGCGATCGTCCTGCACGTCCTCGCCGCCACCCTCCTTGGGGGCCTCGGCCTGCGGCTCCTGCTCCGACGGGCCACGCTGTGCGACCGGGCCCGCTCCATCCCGCCCCGCCCCCTGCCGGCGCTGGCCTACGGCGTGGTCTTCGCGGTGACCGGCTGCCCGGCGTGCGGGCCGATCGCCATCGGAATCGGCGCGGCTGCCGCCATCGTCGCCGGCCCCCTGTACGCCCTCGTCATCCTCGGCGCCTTCGTGGTGGGCCGCGCCACCGTCCTCGTGGCCACCGCCGTCATCGGCGCCCGCCTCCTGCCAACGGGGACCGCCGCAGTGCCCTGGCGGCGCCTGGACCTCGTCGTGGGCGTGCTGTTCCTCGCCGCCGCCGCCTACTACGTGTTCCGCATCGCCAGCGGCGACGTCACCACCAAGCTCCCCGGCGAACCGGGCAGCGGGCTCCTGCTCTGATGAACCGTTCCACCGAGCTCGACCGCCGGCTGCGTGCCGAGATGAGGGCCGAGCATCGCGCTCAGCTCTCCCGGGGCGCCCGCGCCAGGAAGCGCATCGGGTGGGCGATGGGCATCCTGGGCGTTGCGTTGTTCTTGCCGGCGCCGTCGGTGCCGTCACGGGTCTGCAGTTCCTGCCCTTCGACCGCCACCACGTCATCTCCCAGTGGGGTGGCGGCACCCTCGCCATGTTCGGCCTGGCTTGGGCCACGAGGTGAGAGCGGCGGTGCGGCGACCCTCCCTGCCCTCGGTCTCGTGATCGGGCTGTGGGCAGCCATTCCTCCTACACCGGACCTGCTCTGAACACCGAATGCGGGTGGTGTTCGCCACGGGGCCTCGTCCCGGCTGCTGGGAACGCCTGGCCGGCTCGGCGGCAGCGAATCGCATGAAATCGAGAGCATCGGGGGTGGCAGAGTTTCCACCCCACCTGGGGTGGGTAGACTGGTGGTGACGATGCACCTCCCCGACCTGGAGGTGCCGGCCTCAAGGGCGGACCATGACAACGAGGAGAAACCCATGAAGATGTGCTTCAACTGGAAGGTCGCCGCCGGGCTCACTGCGGCCGGACTCGCGGTGTTCGCATTCTCGCCGAATCTCATCGGCGCAGCGCTGCCCGTGCTCATCATCGCCGCCTGCCCCCTGTCGATGGTCGTGATGATGCGGGCGATGTCCGGTGGCAGCCGCTGCGACACGGCGTCGAACGGCACCGACAGCGAGTCCAGCACCGCCGCCACCCCGAATGAAGTGGCCCGTCTCCAAGCAGAGATCGACCAACTGCGAGCCGAGCGGAGCGGTGTGCAGGAACCCAGCCCAACCGATCACGAACACGTCACATGACCAAGGGCACCGCACCGGCACGCCGGACGCGTCAACGCCTTTGGGGGGCCGGCCCGACGGCCCCCCGAAGACGGGGATACGCAAAGCACGCACCACTCCCCTCCTCAGTGCCGGCATGACGGCCGAGATTTCTGTCCCGGAGACGCAACAGCAGCGCGCCGTCGACGTGCTGATCGTGGGGGCCGGCCAGGCCGGCCTCGGCACCGGTTACTGGCTGTCTCGGCGGACCTCGGAGTTCTTGATCGTCGACGCCGCACCCCAGCCCGGGCAGAGCTGGTGCGACCGGTGGGACAGCCTGACGCTGTTCACGCCCCGACGGTTCAGCGCTCTGCCCGGGCTGCGGTTCCCGAAGGGAAAAGCCCGGTATCCGACCAAGACCGAGATGCAGGCCTACCTCGCCGAGTACGCCCGCCGCTTCGACCTGCCTGTTCAGCTTGACACCCGCCTCGAGGCGGTCGAGCCCGCCGAAAGCGGGGGCTTTGTCGCCCGCACGAGCCGCGGCACCATCGGCGCCCGTCACGTCGTGGTCGCCACCGGCCCGTTCTCCCGACCGGCCCTGCCTGCCGCCGCCGACGGCCTCGACGCCGAGGTGCACCAGCTCCACTCCGCGGAGTACAAGCGGCCCGCCGACATCCCCACCGGCGACGTCCTGGTCGTGGGCGGCGGGAACAGCGCCGCCCAGCTGGCCGTCGAGCTGGCGGCCTCGCACCGGGTCACCGTCGCCGCCCCGCAACCGCTCTGGTACCTGCCGGAGGAGATCCTCGGGATCAGCCTGTACTGGTGGATCTACGCCACCGGCATCCTCAACGCCCGCTCGGACTCCTCGGTCGGCCGCTACGTCCGCCGGCGGGGCGACGCCATCATCGGACGCCAGCTCGCCCACCTCGTGGACGACGGAACGGTCCGGCTGCTCCTCTCCCCAGTCGTCGCTGGCCGCGACCGCACCCTGACCCTGGCCGACGGGACCCAGCTGACCCCGAGCACGGTGCTGTGGTGCACCGGCTTTCGTCCGAGCTATCCCTGGCTAAGAGTGCCCGGCGCACTCGACGCCGACGGCGCCCCCCGCCACCAAGGCGGCGCCTCTCCCGTCCCCGGCCTGTCGTGGATGGGGCTTCCATGGCAGACCCGGCTGAACTCCTCCATCGCCGACGGCGTCGACCGCGACGCCCAGGCCCTGGTCAGCCGACTCCCCACCTTGGGTAAGGCCGAGATAAGCCCCAAACCCGCATAGGGCTGCCGGCGACGCCCCGCTGGGCGATTCGATCCACGAACCGAACACACTGCGACCTTGAGAGAGCGCAGGAACGCCGAAATCGGGGCCCGGTGTGCCAGTCGGCATGCCCCTCGCCGGCGACTGTTACAGAATCGGCGTCGCTACGGCGCCGCCGGAGCAGCGGGCGTCGCGCAGCAGGCGGAAGGGGTAGAGGAGCGGGCAGCCTCGGCCGCGGGTATGGAGGTTCTCGCTGCCCTCCTCCAGGCCCACCGCCTCCAGCAGGCTCAGCTGGAACGAGCGGCAGTTCGGAGTCGGCTTGATGGACCACCGCCATCCGCCCCGGTAGGCGTGGGCAAAGGCACGGATGTCGGCTCGGAGCCGGCGATCGCTCTTTCGGGTGACGAGGGTGGGATGAAATTGGTGGTCGGCCGGGTCGAGATGGTGGGGGTCGAGCGTCAGCCCGCCGCCGTAGCACGACCCTCCCCTACCGTTCAGCGTCCCTGCTGTCCCGAGGACGAAGTCCCACAGGGTGACCGGGCACCGTCGGGGCCACCACCCGTAGCTTTCGGCCCCGTCGAGCTCGATCCACCAATGCCCGTAGGTACGCCCTAGGCGGGTGTTCCTTCGTTTGACCACGACGAAGGGGACGACCCGAGGCGCGGGCCGCGGACGGACCGCCGACAGGGTGTCGGAGAAGGCCGTCGGGGTGACGGTGGCGCCGAGGCGGTACCGGAGACGCTGCGAATGCCATCTGGGCCCGACGCTCCCCCGCGCCGGACCGGTGCGGTCGGCCGCCGTTGTTCTCCTGGCTCTTCTGGCGCCGGCGAGGGCCACGATGGTGCCCACCCCGGCCAGGGTCATCCCGGTCCAGAACACGTCGCGCCAGGCGGGGAATCGCCAGCCCCAGGTCGCAGGGGTCCCGGCGCCGGCGACGTCGGGGAGGATCGGCGAATCGGGCGGCGAGGTGGTCAGGGGGTGGGACATGGGGAAACCGACGAGTGCCGGTGACAAACTATAGGCTGTCGTACGAAGCGGGTCGGCCCATACAAGAGGAGGAGCACGTGCGGGGGAGTTCGAAGGTGGTCATGGGGATGGGAGCGGTGGCGCTGGGTGGGTTCGCCCTCCTCCAGCGGGTACTGGGTCCAGGGCTGATGCTCCTCCAGTCCACGTCCGAGGGCCCCTCCGACAAGGGACGCAAGAAGGCCAAGTTGGGCAAGGGCAAGAAGGGAAAGGACCGCAAGTAGGACTCAGGGGCGTTGCGGGGGCCGTCGCGGTGTGAGAATTCTTCCACGGACCATCAGGTAGCCGCCGAGGCCGGTGGCAACCGCTCCCCACCACAGGGGGGGGCCGGTGCCTGAGCGGCCAGTCCGGCCGCATCGCCAGCACCAGGGCGATGAAGCTCAGGCATACGACGGCCTCGTGGCGGGCCCGGCGACGCGAGGACGCCAGCACCCCGGCGAGCACGGCGAACGAAGCGAGGTCTCCGACCACGCCACGCGCCAGGTAGGGATCGCCGAGACGGATGTAGAGGACCGTCGAAGCCGTCGCCGCGGCTGCGGTCGTCACGACCTCGGCCTTGTCGAGGCGCGGCGTGGGCGTCGTCAGTCTCAACCCGTCACCCGGCTCCTATGAGGGCGCGGTTCAAATGGGGGGCCATCCCAACCGGGCGAAGGTGCGCTGCAAGGGGATGAAGAACGACCGCCAGGCGCCGGAGACGAACAGGATGCCGACCCCGACCATCATGGCCCCACCCACCGCCTCTATCCCCCGGCCGTGCCGGCGCAGCCAGTCGAGCGACCCCCTGGCCCGCTGGAACCCCAGAGCCAGGGCGATGAAGGGGAGGCCGAGGCCGAGCGAGTAGAAGACCAGCAACACCGCCCCCCACGCCGCTGTCTGGGTGGCGGCGGCGGTAGCCAGCAGTGTGGCGAGCACGGGGCCGATGCACGGCGTCCACCCAAAGGCGAAGGCCATGCCCAACAAGAAGGCAAACCGGGGCCCGGTGGGGACCCGGGCCAGGTCGAAGCGCCGCTCCCGCAGGAGCCACGGGATACGCAGGAGTCCCATCATGGCGAAGCCCATGGCGATCATGCCGACACCGGATATCCGCACGATGAGGGGCACGTTGCGCAGCAGGGCCGAGCCCACCAGGGCGAACGACACACCGAGGGCGGTGAACACGACGGTGAACCCGGCCACGAAGAGCAGCGCCGCCCGCAGCGTCACCGCCCGCGCCTCGCGCCGCCCGAGCTCGGAGACCGGCAGGGCAGAGATATAGGAGAGGTACCCGGAGATGAGCGGCAGACAGCACGGCGAGCTGAAAGAGATGGTCCCGGCCACCACGGCCACCAACGGAAGGAGCAGGGTCGTCATCTCTGACGCAGTGTAGTAAAACGACGGCGTCGGGGTCTGCTACACCGGGCAGCTGTTGGCCATGGCCATGACCATGCGGGCCTCAGCCGTCCAGCTGACCAACGCCACGAGCACGGCGGCACCGAGGACAAGCCCGGGGAGGTACAGCACAGCGCGGTGGAGGCCGGTGGCGGGCATCGACGGCGCCTCCAACGCCAGCACACGCTCCACCACGGTCTCGACGGGGGAGAAGGCGGCCACGGCCGGGACGCCGAGGGCGCCGGTCATGCCCAGCAGGGCGCCTCGTAGTGCGTGGCGGCGTTCGCAGGTACCGCCGGCTGCCTCCTCGTCGGCCCAGCGTTCCACGGCGGTGCGCAAAGCGGCGGTGCTCCGGCGCACGAGAGGCACGAAACCCAACCCTGACTCCAGAGCGGTGGCCAGCAGCAGCAGCCGCTGATGACGGTGCTCGAGATGTGCTGCCTCGTGGCGTAGCACTCCTTCCAGCTCGGCGGACGACAGGGAGGCCACCAACCCGGAGGAGACGATGACCTGGGGCGGCGCGCCGTACACGCTCACTGCGATTAGCTCGTCGGTAGGAATGACGACGAGGTCGTAGGTCCCGTAGCGGTGATGCTCGCCCAGCCACGGCTCGATGTGGACGATGCGGTAGGTCTTTCGGGCCCGGACCACGCCGAGGCCCATGAGGACGGGCAGCGCCAGAGCGACGACCGCCGCCGCCCACCCCGCAGCGGCGCCGCCGGGGACGAGCGGCCCGAGCATGCGCTCACAGACCGAAGCCAGCACAGGGACGCCCGCTGCCCGCAAGACGGTCAGAGCGGCGTAGAGGGCCGTCGCGACCTCCACGACCACAGCCCCGGCCAGCAAGGCGAAGGCGCACAACCGCGCAAACTCCCCGGGCGCTACAAGCCGGCCCACGCGACGGACGAGCCCGGGCAGGGCCAGCAGGCCCAACCCGCTCACCAACAGGACCAGGTTCAAGCTCAGTCCTGTTCGCTCTGGCTCTTGAGCATGCGCCGGAGCTGGGCGCGGTCGGCTCCGTTCAACCGTTGTACGAAGTGGCTGAGGGCCGCGGGGCGGTCGCCCGCGCCCACGAGCACCTCACCCATGCGGTTTGCGGCGTACTCCTCTCGAGTCTGCAGCGGGCGGTAGGCGTAGGAGCGCCCATCCCGCTGGCGTTCGAGGCGGCCCTTCTGCCACAAGCGGACGAGAATGGTCATCGCCGTGGTGTAGGCGAGCGGCCGCTGTGCGTCCAGCACCTCGTGCACCTCGCCGGGCGTGAGCCAGCCGCCGCGGTCCCACAGCACCTGCATAACTGCCGCTTCGAGTTCGCCCATCGGGAGCTTGGCCACATCCACCTCTCACGCCGCCCTTCTCGCTCAGTATAGGCGGGTCCTCCACCATCTACGTCACGGTGTCATTGACCGGCCGCGACGAGCGCCAGCGCTTCCCCGTCCTACGCGTGTTCTGTGCCGAAGGGCTTTCCGGGACGCCGAATGCGGCGGGCAAGCGCTGCCGGCCTGCATCGGCTTGCTACAGCACGTAGGATTTGCTGTGGTGGCAACGCCGCTAGAGGTTGGGTCAGGGAGCGGTCGTGATCGGAGAGATAGATCTGGAGGAGGGCGCCGGCGGCCCCCCCGGCGCTGACGGACCGTCGTCACCGCCAAGGCCGCGTTCGGTCGAAGGCTCCGGCGAGGACGGCCCTGATTCGGAGGCGCCCCGCCGGGGGCGCTTCCGCTGGATCGTCGGCGGCGTCGTGGTCGCCCTGGCTGCTGTCGCCGCGACCGTGGCCTTTTCCGGGCCATCGACCACCTCGGCCCCCACCACGGCGGGGGGCGGCAAGGCGCGGGCGTTCGAGCTGGAGAACCTGCGCAAGGGCCAACCGGTCGTGTCGCTGGCCGCCCTCCGAGGGAAGCCGGTCGTGCTCAACTTCTGGGCCTCCTGGTGCATCCCGTGCCGGCGGGAGATGCCCGGTTTTCAGGCCGTCGCTCAGAAGCTGAAGGGCCGGGTCGCCTTCGTGGGCATCAACCACCAGGACAGCCGGCGCGCCGGGCTGGAACTGCTCGAGGAGACCGGCGTCTCCTACCCTTCGGGCTATGACCCCAAAGGCAGCGTCGCCGCGGCCTACGGGCTGTTCGGCATGCCGACGACGCTGTTCATCTCCCCCGGAGGGGAGATCCTCGGGCGCCGTAGCGGCGAGATGAGCCGCAAGGACCTGGAGGAGACGATCGACGGATTGTTCCTGGCCAACGGCACCAGTAAGACGGGTCAACGCCGGGTGCGGTAGCGGTCGTTCTTGGCCGTCACCGGCGCCCCACCGGTGCGGATCTGGTCGATCACGGCGTCGAGGGTGCCCTCGCCCACGGCCCCCACGAGCTTGGCCATGACCACGCCCCGGCCGTCGACCACGAAGGTCTCGGGCACGCCGCGTACCCCGTACCCCACCGCGACCCGGCCGCCGGGGTCGTCCACGAGAGGCCAGGAGCCTCCGATTTCGCGCCGGAACTTCAGGGCGGCGTCGACCTGGTCCCCGTAGAGGATTCCCACCAGCTCGACGCCCGCCGGCTGCCACCTGCGGTAGAAGGACTCGAGCACCGGGTTCTCCCGGCACGGCACGCACCATGATGCCCAGAAGTTGACGACGTAGAGCCGCCCCGCCAGCTCGCTCGACGCCAGGGCCCCGCGCTGGTCGATGCGTGGGACGCTGAAGGCGGGGGCCGGCTGGCCCAGCAGAGGCGAGCGGGCGATGCCGCCGCTGCTGCCGATCTTGGTCCCGAGCAACACCAGGAAGGGCACGAGGATTACGAGCAGCGAGATGGCCACCCAGCGGATGGGGCTCCGCCTGCGCGCGCCGGTCACCTCGCGAGCGGGCGGTTCCTCGTCGGAGGTGCCGGGGTGGGACAGGGGGTCGGCGGTCGCCGGTGGGCCGGGCACGCCGGCAGGATATACGTCACTGTGTCGTTGCAGAACCGGGCTGGCCCGCTATTGTCATGCGACGGCGTGTAGGACGACAAGCGAAAGGGACCAAGATGAGGACACTGACAGCGCTGCTCCCCGGACTGGCCTGCGCCGGGGGGATGGCAGTGATGATGGTCGGGATGTGGGTGATGGGCCGCGGTCGTGGAGCGGCGGCGCAGACCGAACCCCAGGAGGAGACCGACCCAAGCCGTGGTGAGCTGGCGCGCCTCCAAGAGGAGCTTCGCCGGCTTCACGAGGACGAGCAGGCGGCACCGCCTCGGCAGTCTGTCTGACCACCCTCGGGTGCCTTCTCCGCTCCCACGCCAACCTCGCCCATGAGCGCGCCGTACCAGCGCTGTCTTCGGGCCGTCATCGTCCTGGCAGCATCGGCGCTCGTCACCTCTGCGTGCGGCGGCGGCGGCTCGTTCAGTGTGCTGCCCCGCCACGCCGTACCCGCCCCGGGCGACCCCGCCCCGGCCAGCGAGAACCTCACCGTCTCCTCACCCGGCGCACCACCGGCGGCCATCGACTCCCGGGCCTCGCCCAGCCAGCCGGTGCCCGACCCCGAGCTCCACCAGACGACGATCGCCCAGGCATTGCGCGACCGGGTGCCGGTCCTCGCCGTGTTCTCCACGCCGACCTTCTGCGTCAGCAGGTTCTGCGGCCCGGTCACCGACATGGTCGCCGAGCTGGCCCGGGACTACGCCGACCGGGCGCGCTTCGTCCACGTCGAGGTCTGGAAGGACTTCGAGAAGACGGAGCTCAACGACGCCGCCGCCCAGTGGCTGACGCGCAACGGTGGTGAGGGGAACGAGCCCTGGGTGTTCCTCATCGGCGCCGACGGCAGGGTGGTGGCCCGATGGGACAACGTGGCCACGCGGGGCGCGATCGAGCCGCTGCTGAAAGGCCTGCCGCCGGTGACCAAGCCCGGATAGGCCCGGAGGGACTCAGGCGCCGGCGGCCTCGGCCTTGTAGCCGAGTTCGCTCACGGCCTTGGAGATGTCGGCCAGCGTGGTGACCGCGGGGTCGTAGTCGACCTTGGTCCGGGCCCGGCGCACGTTCGTGCGGGACGACCGGACGCCGGGCAGATCCTCCAGCGCCTCGTCGACCAGCATCCCGCAGCTCGCGCAGTGCATCCCCGTGACGGCGAGGACCTCGGTGGCCATGGCCCCTCCTTTCTCAGACAACCTCGATGGTCCCTCGGTACATGCCCATGCTGCAGGTGTAACGCAACGTGCCCGCCTCCAGGTTCCCCAACTCGATCCTGGTGTCGCCCGTCTCGGGCAGCACCCGCTGGATGTTGGCGGAGGGGACGATGAAACCGCGTGTGCACCCCTGGGTGCCGTTGGTCCGAACCGTCAGCACGGTCGGCACACCTCAACCGTCTGCGCCCGATCACCAGATACTACACTGTGTCATCTTGCTACGCGGGGTCAGCGTGCGAAGGAGCCGCGTCCGTCCGGAGCCGGTCGAGGGTGGCCAGGTAGACGCCGAGGCTGGCGAGGAACACGACGTACCAGGTGAGGTTGCGCCCGGGCACGAAGTGGGTGGAGATGTGGCCCAGGAACACCTCCATCCACCGGTAGTGGGCCACACCGGCGGCGAAGAGGAAGTCGGGGAACATGGCGACCAGGTGGCCGGCCAGCAGCCAAACCAGCGGGAGGGGCGCGGGGCGGTGGGTACGGGCGGCGACCACCGCCATCACCACCAGGGCCGCCGCCGCCCCCACGAAGAAATGGGTGAACCAGTGGAAGCGACCGTCGTGGTTGCGGTAGGAGGCGTAGAGGCCCACCTCCACGAGGACCGATATCACGCACCACAGGCAGACCCGCAGACCGTGGCCGACCGCCTCGGCCCGCGTCGCCAGCGCCGTCATGGCGTCGCCCCTACGATCGTCGCCACCTCGCTGAGTTGGTCGATGACCTCGGGATCGAGGGTGCGGTAGCGGACGGCGCCCGCTGAGTCGACCACGGCGTAGCCCGTGGGCGGTCCGCCGTCCCTCGGAACGGGCAGGCCGTAGGCGCGGGCAATGGCACCGCTGGAGTCGGCGACCACCGTGCCGCCCGAGCACGCCGGCGGCGCCACGCCGGCCACGACGACGACGGCGACATCGGCGCGGCCACGGATCGACGGGTGCCCGGCCAGCTCCCGGCACAGCTCTCCCGCCTCGTCCTGGCGGGCGAAGAACACCACCGCCCGGTGGCCCGGCCTCGGGATCCCCGCCACGCTCGGCGCCGGCACCGGGAGGGAGCCGGCGTCGAGGAAGCCGGGACGCTGGCGGGCCTGATCGGGATCGTCGCCTCCAGTGCGCGCCGCCCGGGCGACGAGGAGCAGCGCCCCCAGCACGACGGCGGCAGCCAGCCACACTCCGAGCAACTGACGTCGGGACGGCAGGGCCCTCAGGATTTCCTGATGAGTCTGCGTGTTGGTGGCGTGAACGCCGGCTCTCACCGGGCGTCGTAGCGGGGCGACCACGTGCGCCCGCCGTCGCCCGATTCGAGGATGCCGCCGCCCTCGACCGCGGCGTAGGCGTTGCCGTCGGCGACGAGCAGAGCAGCCGGGCGACCACCGAGCTCACCCCGGCGCTCCCATCCACCCGAGCCGTCGCCGCTCACGAACACGAGCCACGGTGCGACGTTCGATCGCCGGCTTTTCCCGCTGTTCGGCGACCGGCCAGCCACGCGCCCCGGTGCGGGACGGCCGGCCGTGGGCCGGCTCTGTGTTCTCGGCTTGGCTATGTCAGGACCCCCGCCCGAAGCGGGACAACCGCACGTCTGCGCCGTTGGTTCGGCCCTCCGACTGTTCCGGCCCACCGGCGGGTCCACCGGAGAGGCGCTGCCACGAGATCTCCACCTTCTGGCCCTCGGGAGCCGAGGATCGCGACGCCGTCGACTGCCTGGTGCCCCGGAAGCGGGCCAGCCTGAGGCTGTTGGACACGACCGAGACACTCGATATGGCCATGGCCCCGCCGGCGAGGATCGGGTTGAGCAGGCCGGCGGCGGCCAAGGGGATCAGCAAGACGTTGTACCCGAAGGCCCAGGCCAGGTTCTGGAGGATTGTGCGGAACGTCCGGCGGGACAGGCGGATGGCGGTGGCCACCCCGTGGAGGTCACCGGAGAGCAGGGTGATGTCCGAGGACTCGATGGCCACGTCGGTGCCGGTGCCGATGGCGATACCCAGGTCGGCCTGTACCAGGGCGGGGGCGTCGTTGATGCCGTCGCCCACCATGGCCACCACGGCACCCGCTTCTTGCAACCGGCGCACCTCGTCGACCTTGTCGGCGGGCAGCACCTCGGCGAGAACCCGGTCGATGCCGACCGGGCGGGCGATGGACTCTGCCGTTCGGCGGTTGTCGCCGGTGATCATGATGACAGTGACACCCATGGCCCGCAGGGCACCAACCGCGGCCGGGGCGTCGTCCTTGAGGGTGTCGGCCACCGAGATCACGCCGCGGACCTGGCCGTCCCAACCGGCGAACACGGCGGTCTTGCCCTCGCCCTCCAAGCTGCTCGCCGCCTGCTCGAGTTCGCTCGCCATGACGAAACCGGCCTCGGCCGCGAGCTTGCGCCGACCGACGTGGACGAGCAGTCCCTCGACCTCGGCCCGCACCCCGTGGCCGGCGACCGACGCGAACTCCGTCGCCGCAGGGATGTCCAGGCCGGCGGCGCGGGCGCCGTCGACGATGGCCCGACCAACCGGGTGCTCCGAGGCGTCCTCCACCGCCGCCGCCCGCCGGAGCAGCTCCCGTTCATCGGTGCCGTCGAGGAAGACCACGTCGGTGAGCGCCATCTGGCCCCTCGTCAAGGTTCCCGTCTTGTCGAACACCACGGTGTCGATCTTCTTGGAACGCTCGAGGACCTCGCCGCCCTTGATGAGCACGCCCATCGACGCTCCCCTGCCGGTGCCGACGAGGATGGCTGTCGGTGTGGCCAGGCCGAGGGCACAGGGACAGGCGATGATGAGCACGGCAACCGCGGCCACCAGGCCCTTGGTGGGATCGTCGCCGATGACCCACCACCCGGCCAGGGTGGCGATGGCGATCAGGAGGACGACGGGCACGAAGATGCCCGAGATGCGATCGGCCAGCGCCTGGACGGGCGCCTTGGTCCCCTGCGCCTCCTCGATGAGGCGCACGATCTGGGACAGGGCGGTGTCGGAGCCGACCGCGGTGGCCCGCACGGTGAGCACCCCCTGGGTGTTGAGGGTGGCGCCCGCCACCCGGTCGCCAGGGCCCTTGTCGACCGGGACGGACTCGCCGGTGAGCATCGACTCGTCGACGGCGGAGGACCCACCCACGACCTCCCCGTCGACGGGGATCTTCTCGCCCGGGCGGACGCGCAGCACGTCGTCAACCTGCACCTGCTCGATCGGGATCAGGCGCTCCTCGCCGTCGACCACCATCCGCGCTTCCTTGGCCCCGAGTTCCAACAGCTTGCGGATGGCGCTTGACGCCTTGCCCTTGGCCCGGGCCTCGAAGTAGCGGCCGAGCAGGAGGAAGGCGATGATCAACGCCGAGGTGTCGAAGTAGTGGTCGGAGTGCCGATGACCGAAGACGACCTGATAGGTCGAGAAGAAGAAGGCGGCCAGGGTGCCCATGGAGATGAGCGAGTCCATGTTGGCCTGGAAGCTGCGCAGCCGGACGGCGGCGACGCGCAGGAACGGGTAGCCGGCCCAGAACTGGACGGGAACGGTGAGGACGAGTGCTCCCCACCGGGCCCACGGGTCGTCCATGTAGAACAAGGACAGGACGAGCACGACGATGCCGAGCGGCCACGCCACCAGGACCCGTCGCATCCACATCGACTGGACCTCGGCCTCGGCGTCGGCCTCGGCCGACTCCTGGAGCGGTTCGGGGGATGCCAGGCCGTACCCGATCTTGCCGGCGGCGGCCACCAGGTGGTCGACTGACACCTCAGCGGGATCGAAACGGACCGTCGCTCTGCGCGTGGCGAAGTTCACCGCCGCCGTTTCCACGCCGTCCTGCTTCGACAGGACACGCTGGACCCGGGTGGCGCAGGAGCCGCACGTCATCCCCGAGACGGCCAGCTCCACCTCGGTCACACCGATCGAGTTCCCGCCCTGTCGTTCCTGGGTCTGCTGGGTCATGACGTCACCTCTTCCGGTGCAAGCGCCAGCTCGGGGCCGGGCCCGGTCGAGATCCGGTCGTAGCGGAGCGCCTCCATCAACTCGTCGACGATCTCCTCGGTGCGCCCGGCCTGCATGGCCGCAGCCACACAGGTCTCGAGGTGGTTGCGCAGGACGAGGCGGCTGGCTCGCTCGAGGGACCCCTGGACCGCTGACAGCTGCTTCATGATGTCCGGGCAGTATTCGTCGTTCTCGACCATCCGCACCACGGCGTCGAGATGACCGCGAGCGGTCTTGAGGCGGTTGAGGACCGATGACCGATGCATGCTCTTCATGTCCTTATCCTACCCCACTCGGGGTGGGGTTAGGCATCGCCCGTAATGAGTAGTTGTTAGCCTGGCCGAGCTGGCTCGACAGGGCGGCCCGCCTCCCCCTCCGGTGATCCGGGCGCGGCTCGGGGCGATGCTGTCCATTGAGCGGGCCGGGCTCCCGCCAGCCGCGATTACGGCCCTCAAGCATCTGGGATCGATCCCCAACCCCGAGTTCTACGAAAAGCAGCGGATGCGCTTCTCGACGTGGAACACACCGCGGTTCATCTCCTGCTACCGAGAGGATCTCGAGTGGCTTCAAGCTGCCGCGGTCGCTGACCTCGTCGATCACGACCGCGGCGTACTCGTGGCTCCGCCCGGCGCCGGCAAGACGGTCATGGCCTGTGCGGTCATCGCCCACCACGGCACGCCGACCCTCGTCGTCGTCGACCGAAGGGAGTGGACCTGTAAGGGGCGGCCAGCTTGAGGGCGTCGCTCATGGTCAGGTACGGGGCCCGCTCATGGCCGTGTCCGCCGCTTGGGCTGCACCGTGACACAGCACCGATCCGGCTCCTCGGTGGGGCACGTCGTCAACTCGGTTGTTCCCAGGCCCGTGAGTACGCCGTCGACGAACGCACGGTTCATGGTGCAGACCATCTCCCGATGGCGCTCTGCCAGGGCATGGAACGGGCAGTTGCGCAGCACGACGTGCCCACGGTGGTGTGCCGTCTCGTACCCCAAGCCGCCCAGCACTGCCTCCACCGCTCGCCGCTGAGCTGCGCGGGTACTGAAAGCGCCGGCCTCGGCCGGCCGGAAGCGCCGAGCTGTCTCCTCACCGAGACGGCGACCCTCGCGGTCCACCGCTTCCAGCGGCGACGGCGATGCGCCCGCCTCCAGCGCCCGGGCCAGAGCCTCTCCGGCCAGCTCGTACTGGCGCTCGGGAAAGCTCACCTCCAGCGCCTGATGTGACCGTCGGTACAGCTTGGCCGGCCGTCCCGCACCGGGCCCCCGCCGCTCGCCCAGCCGCCGGTAGCTGGTCTCCAGTAGTCCGGCCTCGACCAGCTTGTCGAGGTGAAAAGCGGTGAGGCTGCGAGACACCTCGAGCGCTTCGGCCGCGTCGTCCCGGCTGACGTCGTGATCAGCGCCGGCGACGTGGAGATACAGCGCCCGCCGAGCTGGTGAGGCGAGCGCGGCCAGCGCCTCCCAGTGCTGGATCCCCTTGTTGTCAAAAGGCAGCTTCATCCGATCAACCTCTCTAAAACTGTTCTAGTAGTGTAAATCCCCAAGAGTGAGGGAAGGGTAACGGCCCCGAAGATATTTCGAGGAGGCCCGGCTGTCCCGGCGAGGGCGTGGCGGTGACGAACTCATAGAACCGAGCGCATGCCGCAGCCCTCTCCTCAGGCCCGCGCCACCTTCGGACCGAGGGGGGCGCCGCAAGGGGCCGAAGCCGACCACGTGCGTCGCGAGGCCATGAAGTTCACGACGAGCTCAAGCGCGCCCAGTGACGCCGCCCTCCGCAGCCGTGGTCCGAGCGTCGTCGCCCAGAGTCACCGCAGCAGGGTCAGCGTCCGGCGCCTTAAAGGCAAGGAGACCGTCGTGGGCCTACATGAGCTGGTGGAGCGCCTTGGGTGGGTGTCCAACTCAGCCGACGTGATCGCCGCGCTCGAGCGCAGCGCGGTCGGTGCTCAGGCGCCGCTGCTCTAACCCGGCGCCGCACCGCCAGTCGTCGATTCGCGACCCATGATCCTGAGGATGGGCTGGCGCCGGCACGGCTGTGGCCGCTCACGTTCGGCGAAAGCGGACTGCGTTTCTGGTCGGACGTCTGTCGCACCCCCGAGGGGAAACTCGTCAGATCAGACGACTCCCGCCGCCCGGCAGGCGGAGTAGATGAGCGTCACGGACGCGACACCCAGCAGCGCCATCCCGGTCACGGGCACCCCGCGGGCCCCGAGCGGACGAGTCTTCTCGTGCACCATCAGGGCGGTGATAACCGCCATCCACACCAAATTTGCTGCCCCGACGGCGATCATGACCAGCATGAGCACCCAGCAGCAGCCGACGCAGAAGACCCCGTGTCGGGCACCGAGCCTGAATCCGCCGGCTGTTCCGCGTTCGTAGTAGCGCAGCAGGAACGCGGCCGGGTGGCGGCACTGGCGCAGGCAGGCCTCCTTCAGCGAGGTGAACTGGAAGCCACCGGCCAGCGCCAGCACCGACCCGCCGATCGCCCACTGGTGGGCGTGCAGCCAGCCGCTCGCTTCCACCACTCGATGAACGGCCACGTCGCCAACCAGCGCGATCACGGCGAAGGCCGACCACGCCGAGGCGTACCCCCCGAGGAAGGCGACCATCGCTCGCCGCGGCTGCGGCTGACCGGCGGATGCGTGGGCGAACAACCGCACGAGCGGCAGGCTGGACGGCAGCATCATGGCAACTGTCATGGCCTGCCACGCCAGCAGCCACAGCGCCAGACCCTGCCACCACGGTTGACCATGCTCGACCAGGCGGTCATGGTGCAACCAGGCGGCGTCACCGGTCATCTCGACGGCAACCGCGAGGATCCAGGCCCCTGCGATGGCGATGATCACTGCATGGGGAACGTGTCGCCGCGCCGGTGCCGTTGCGGTTGCGGTCGCTGCACTCATCCGTTGTGGACCAGCTTCCAGTCCGCCTGGATGGCGTTACGGTGCTCGAACTCCCAGACCATGTCGTACTGGGGCAGGTTGACCTTGTGGGTGTCGGCGACGGCCACGTAGGCCGGGGAACCGGGCACGGTCGAGAACAGTGAATCCCGCAGGGTGGTTGTTCTGCCGTCGGGCCCTTGATAGGGGCGCATGGTGGATGAGATCGAGTCGCCGACCTTCAACGTGCCCTTCCCGTCGTTGATCTCGTGGCTGATCGCCGCCCGCTCAACGGCAACGGTCTCGGCCACGAGTCCGGCCAGGTCCCCCAATGGGCCCCCGAGTCTGCCCTCGAAGGCGTCGACAATGGCCTGGTGTTGCTCGTCACTCGCGCTGTCGTCGATGAGCAGCACCTGCTTCCAGCTGTTCGGCGTCAGAACGTTTCCCGGGATCCGCACCACCCTGACGCAGCTCAACCCGCTGACGTCGACACCGCCGATGGTCCCGCGGTCGAAGTGATAGGCGTTGAAGGCGTCACAGCTGCCCCCATCCGGATCCTCGCCGATCCAGCAGGGACAGAGAACCTGGCAGGAGCAGGCCTCCAGCAGGGTCCCCTCGAAGTCGTAGCCAGCTTTTGTTGTCATGTCGTCTCCTTTGTCGTCGGTCTCCACAGCCATAGCGAGGATCTCCTCCCGGGAGAGCTGACCCGAGAGACCCGGGTGGGCCTTTCGGATGTGCGCCTCGGCGTTGCGGACCAGCTCGGCATCGGTCGTGCCGCAAATGGTCGTCCCGTCGTCGAAGGTGATGATCTTCGCCATGTGAGCCTCAGGCGTAACAATGGAGTGAACGATTCGTTCACCGCCAAGACTCACATTGTCCATGCGCCGGGACCGTCAGCACCCGGCAGGTAGGCGCAGAAGGTGCCCGTCCTGACCGTCGCCCTGAGGTGACCTCCGAGTGCGGGTGAGCTCTCTCCGATCGCGGCGATCGAGCTGCGGATCGACCTGGTGACGTTGACGCGGGCCCGCTCGCTCGGGGAGCCCCACTTGCGATTGGCGCCGCCGAGCCCCACTGCTGCCGTCAGCTCCCGTGTCAGGGCCTCCATCTCCTCGTCAATTAGCGCTTCCCGCTGCGGATCGTTGAAGGCGCGGGCTTCCTCGAGGTCTTCCTCCAGCTCAGCGAGGCGCCGGCGATAGCTGGCCTTCGCCTGTTCATCCAGCGCTTCGATGCCCTCCAGGCTGGAGACCCGGATTCCTGCCCGCGCTGCCTCCGCTGCCGTCATGGCGTACGAGCGGGGAGAGGATGTGCCACGGGCGGCGGTGAGATCGAGGACGTGGATCTCGGTCCCCGGGTTCGCCAGCAGCTGGGCCAGGTAGCCAAGGCCCCGGCTTCCCTTCATGCGGATGACGTCGCCGCGGAAATGGACGCTCCAGTACTCGCCCTCACGGCGAAAGAGCATTCTGTCCTTCGCCGGTCCGTCCCCCGCCCTGGCCCTCTCGCGGACCACCCGCTCGAGCACCGCCCGGATGCCGTGCTCCTTGCAGATGACTTCGGCTTCGGCCAGAAGGTTTCGTGCTTCCTCGAGGTCTCCCCTGCGTGCCCGGGCGAGGAGCATCCGGGCGTGCTCGGAGAGGTTCAGGGCGGTGAAGGTCGGCGATCGCTGCGCTCTGCAGTGCTCCAGACCGGCGCAGAAGTGGGCCTCAGCCTCGTCCCAGTGCTCCATGACTGCCGACAGCATCCCCAGCCGAGTCGCCACCGGCCCATACGACTGATCCGCGATCGTGCTCACGTTGCGATCGCCGTAGGGCAACAGCAGCTTGTAGAGCTGCGCCGCCCTCGTGGCATCGCCGACCAGCGCGCACGCGTGGGCAAGCGCGGCGACCCGTGTGATCCACAGTCCGTCCATCGGAAAGTCGGCGAAGTCGCGAACCGCCTGTCGCTCGAGCTCCTCCCCTGCCTCACGCTCACGTCCGAGCTCGCTGTAGAGCAGCGGCAGCCGCCAGGGCTGGATCCACGGGTAACGCCTGGTCAGATGGAGCACGTCCCCCTCCAACTCGGCGAGACGCCCCTGTCCGAAGCGGAGGGCGAACATCTGGGCGCCGTCATGAACCAGCCTCGCGATCTCATGGTCGATTCCGCCGCCGATCTCGAATGCCTCATTGGCGAGTCGCTCGGCCTCGTCGAAGCGGGCTTCGAGAATTGCACGCATGGCTCGCAGGCAGGTCGTTCGCCACCGGTAGAACGGCTGGCGCAGCTCGTCCGCCAGCGCCGCCATCTCCTCGATTTCACGGTCCACGGGACCGACGTCACAGCGTTCGAGCAGGCAGTTGAGGCGGACGTGGTGACCCAGGATTGCCATTTCCCGATCGCCGACTTCGCCCGCTAGTCGCACCATCTCCGTCGCGTTCGCCAATCGCTCATCGAGGGTGTCGGGCCCGCAGGCCGCCCAGTGGCGGCTGTAGAGAGCCACGAGCAACGAGCCAGGGTCCTCGAGGCGCCTCGCCATCTCGATCGCCTCCCCGCTGAGTGCAACGCGACGCTCGATCTGGTGGGTGTAGTACAGCTCCACGGCGAGCCGAGACAGGAGCCGCGCTCGGAGGGTGCTGTCGCGTGCCTCCAGCCCGCCCAGTGCCTCCTCCAGAAGAGAGATGATGGTGTGGTCCGCCCGCACGACGTGCAGAAACCCTCCAAGGCCTCTCGCGTAACCGACCGCGGCACGAGCCAGCATCTCGGGCGTCCGCAGCACCCTCGCCATTCCGGCGACCTCCAGAAATCCAGACCGTGCTGCAGCACTGTCCCCCGCCCTCCATTGGGACTCCGCCAGGCACAGCAGCAGCTCGCAGCGGCGACGGTTGTCGATGGCGCCAGCCACGGCTATCGCCTGGAGCGCCCGGCCGTAGTGCCCGCTTGCCTCCTCGTAGCCCAGCATCTCAGCGGCCTGGTCGCCCGCTCGCGCTGAGAACTCGAGCGCCTTGCCGGCGGCGCCCACCGCCGCGGCCTGGAAGAAGTGGTGAGCGAGCTCGGGGACGCGAGCATCGACGTTCCCACCACAGAGCTCTTCGAGCGCTTCGCCCACGTCCCGGTGGAGCGCGGCCCGACGGCCGGCGGGGAGAGCCTCGTAGAGGGTATCGCGGACGAGCGCGTGGCGGAAGCTGTATCGACGCACGGCACGAAGCGCCTCGACGATCAGCTGCGCGTCAACCGCCTCGTCCAGGGCCGCCCACACCTCGTCGGTGGTGAGGCCGGCCGTTCGCTCGACGACGTGAGCATCGAAATCTCGCCCCAGTACAGATGCCACAGCGAGCACGTGGTTGGCCTCAGGGGAAAGGCGAGCCAGGCGTAAGCCGATCGCGTCCCGAACGCCCTCGGGGACCCGGAGCGCCTCACCAGAGGAAAGTGGCCTGTTTAGGCGGCCCTCCGTCCGCAACATGCGGATGACCTCATGAACGAAGAACGGGTTGCCGTCCGTGACCTGATGGATCGCCTCCACGGTCGCTGGCTCCGGAACAGTCGGACCAGCTTGTGCGACCAACGCAGCGATGTCGTCGTAGTTCAAGCCCCCTAGCGGCACGAGGTGTCCGTGGCGCGCGAGTTCGCCGAACAGCGGTTGAACCCCCGGGTCGAGCTTTGCCTCGACGCCCCGGTAGCCGGCAACGACCAGCAAGCTCGAGTGCCGAAGGTTCAGGGCCAGGAACTGGAGGAACCGCAACGACGGACGGTCGGCTGCGTGGAGATCGTCGAGCACGAGTACCAACGGCTGCCGGCCGGCGGCGCCACACAGGAACGTCGACATCGCGTCGAACAGGGCGAAGCGCAGGTGCTCCGGCTCCAGGCTGGGCGTCGACGGCAGACCGGCGATGGCGTCCCGCAACTCCGGGACGATCTGGGCGAGGTACCCGGCGCAGACGCCAAGCTCCTCTATGAACGACTGTGGGTCTCCGAAGCGGAGGTAGGAGCGCATGACCTGCACCCACGGCCAGTAGGAGGGAGCACCGCCGCCCTCCCAGCAGCGGCCCCAGAGCACGAGCGCTCCCTCGCCCTGCGCGTGGACAGCGAACTCGTCCGCCAGACGGGTCTTGCCGACCCCAGGTTCACCCTCCAGCAGGAAGAGACCACCGTTGCCGATCAAGGAGTCCGCGAGACCCGCTTTCAGCTCATCCAGCTCGAGTTGTCTGCCGACGAAGGTTTCGGGTCGGTTGCCAGCGCTGTGGCCCTCGCCACGTTTGATCGCCGTGGGTTCCTTCGGGCTCATCAGAATATTCAAACATGACGCCTCGAGCTCTCGGGAGCGTGACAGTCACCGAGGCGGGTGCGGGTACCTTCTACCGTCAGCGAGGCTGAGATCGCAGAAGGCTCGTGTTGCCAAACGCCCCACTGTTCGCTGCTCGGTATCAGCGTGCCCATCATCCAGGGCGCACTGGGCGGACCGTGGCCACCCTCCGTCCGGCTGGCCGCGGCGGCGTCCAACGCAACCACACCATGAAGCCGTTCATCGAGGACGTCTTCGCCGAGATCGTCCGGGCGGCGCCGCCAGTCGTGTCGTCGCCCCTCGGATGCCGGGCCGATCTCATCGCACGCGTGCACGCTGCCGGAGCCATCTTCGTCCAGCAAGTCCACACCCCCGCTCAGGCCGCCGAGGCCGTGGAGGGGGCGCTCATGTGATCATCGCTCAGGGTGGCGAAGCGGGGGGATTCGGAGGCGCCTGCAGCACCATGGTACTGGTCCGCAGGTCTACCTCTCTCCTCTCCCGCCTGGCTGGTCGCCGCCGCCGGACGAGTCCTCCCGGCATTCCCCCTCGAGCACCGCCATTGCGACGGCGGCTTATGCTTATCATATCGCGCATGCGCCACGTAGTGGTCGACCCAAGGCGACGGCTGGCGACGTGCAGAGCGGAGAGTGCTCATGTGGGTCAGGCAGTCGCTACGCGGTCAGAGGCTTGGTGGCGGAGATGACAAGGCCGCGGATCTTTCCGTCGACATCTGTCTTTCCGAAGCGTTCTTCGATCGCCGCTGCGGCCACCGCCGTTGCTTCGGCAAGCCGTGATGGGTGTCGAATTTCGATCTCGTTGCGCAAGGGTGTGCCCTGGCAGAAGGCAATCGCCGGGACCTCAGCCGACCCTGCCCGGCTCCGAGCCTCCAACACCGCGACACGCGCCGGGGAAGCAAATCCGCCGGCTGCGACATCGGCCTGGATCGTGGCCTCGTCGAAATAGCCATACGGCGTGCGGGCCAGAAAAAGCGGCGGATCGTCGGCGAACAAGCCCGCGACCGCCTCGGTGACCACCGCCGCGAATTCGTTGTGCTCGATCGCGTCCCACACGTTGAACAAGAACACGCCACCGGGGCGCAGCACCCGAGCCACCTCAGCGAACGCGGCGGGCCGATCGGGGAAGAACATCACCCCGAACTGGCACACCACTGCATCGAAGCTGGCGTCACCGAACGGCAGATCCATGACGTCCGCGCTCTGCCACAGCACGGGACGCGACGTGCCAACTGATTGGCCGTAATCGATCATCGGCTGACTCAGATCCGTAGTGGTGATCGACACCGATACTGGCAGACCAGCTGCCATGGCTCGGGTCACCACACCGGTGCCCGCAGCGACCTCGAGTATCGACCCGACGTCGAGGTCTCGAAGGCGAGCGACGAGGTCATGGGCGTAGGGATCAAAGATCAGCGGCACCAGATGCCGGTCGTACAACTCCGGCACCGAGCCGACGAAAATGTTGTCCGATGCATGACGATCTGACAATTGACCCCCTCGAGGGAACTCCCGCGCAGAGCCTTCCACGCCACCCTCACAATAACGGGAGCACAATCGGTGCGGACAGACTTTTCCTTTTGTTGACGCCATGACGAGCGGCCAGATCAACGGGCGCTCGGCTCTCGGGCGAACATCCATGACGGGCGAAATCCGTGGCGGGTCGTCCGCCGAGAGTCACGAGGTGGCGTCGTACCCAGCCCACGGCTCTGGCCGCCGGATCCCAGATGTTGCGGCCCTCGTTGGAGCGCCGGGCCTCCATCCGCTCAGCGTTACCAGGCGGTCACGCCACACGACTGCACCGGTTATCAGGCAGAATCGTCGGCCATGGTCACGTCTACCGACCGCGATCTCGAGTTGTGGCGTCTTGCCAGGACGGGGATGGACCAGGTTGTTGTACGGATCGGTTCCGATGACTGGGCTCGCGCTACGCCCTGTGTCGAGTGGGATGTCCGCGACCTCCTGAACCACCTCGTCGGATCGAACCTGAGACACATCACACTCATCGCGGGCGGCAGCGAACGCGACTTCTGGCAAGCACGCGCCGAGGAGCAAGTGCTGGGCTTTGATCCGACTGCGGACTGGATGACCTCCGCCGACGCGCTCGATCAAGCCTTCGCGGAGCCTGGAGCAATGGAGCGTACCGTCGACTATCGCATGCCGACAGGTCGAGCACTGCTTCATGGCCGCGTGTTCGATGTCACTGTACACACCTGGGACTTGGCGGAGGCTCTCGGCGCCGAGTGTGTCCTTGATGAGCGCCTCGTCTCCGCCTGCCTCGCGGGACCGCTTGCGGAAGTGCTTGGCAAGCGCCTCGGCATGCCAGCCACCGAGGACCACGAACAGCTCGCCGCACCGCCTCGCTCACCGCTCGCACCCGGAACGTCAGACCAGCAGCGCGTCCTCTGGCTGGCTGGGCGTGACATCGGGCGGTAAGACCGTCCATCACCCTGCGGCAAGGATCTCAGATCACCCGACGCATTCCGGGGGGAACGGCACCTCGCGAACGCGCGGTGACAACGGCACCGGGACGACCGTTGACGCGCTGATGGAACGCTGGGCCTCGCACGTCCAGCCGAGGACCGAGGCGCCTGTCCAAGCTCAGCGATGGACGGTACCGGCTCGGACCTCGACCAGCAGCCTGAGACGACGAAGTGACTCCGCATTGCGCAGGCTTGTAGGGCGCCGAGCACCAAGTTCCACAGCTTCTCCCACGGCCCACCGACCGTTACTTCATCCATCGTGGGCGCGTGCCGAAGCCGGCCGGTTCGAGGGACGCCATTACCGCCTGGCCGAGACCATGTGCTCGCCGCGACCGATCACCCAGCCCCACCCCAGGATCCTGATCGGTGGTGGTGGGGAACTGAAGCTGATCTAAGCCGACGCGATCCGAGGGCGGCTCGACGACCCACTCGCCAGCCGGAGGTGGATCGACGCTTTCCGGTGCGTCCGGACCGTCGGCCGGGAACAAGCGCCCATGCAGCATCAATGTCCGGCGGTCGACCCGGCAGAGCATCGATGTCGGCAAGCCGCCGTCGCCCTGGCGCCCGCAGTACACCGCATCCTCGGTGACCGCCACGTCGCTAGGCGGGTAGCCGGGCATCGGGAACGCACGGAGGATCACGTCCTCGTCACTGCCCACCAGGAGGAACTCGCTGGTGCACACAAAATCCCGTCCGTACGTGGCGTCGGCGTCGCCGAGGACGCAACTCCGCGGGTCCACACCGGCGGGCCGTGAGAGGACCCACCGTCCCTCTTCGGTCGAGACGGAGCGCACGACGGACACCCGCTGCTTGTAGGAAAGAGCGGCCACAGCCGGCACGATCCCGTCACGGGCGGCTTCCGTCGGCGTCTGGGAGGGTTCGGGCAGGGCAGCTGGGTCGGCCGGCGGCGCCAGGTGATCCGGCGGCGGCCGACCGGCGACCACGCGTTCGGAGGCGGGCCCCGAGGGCAACGGAGCCCAAGGTGTCAGCCATATCGTCGACGGTGAACCCGAACTTGCTGGCCTAGGTGACGACGAGCATGAGGTCACAGGGCCCAAGCGACTGAGCGCACGCGCTCACACTTTCCGCTTGCGGTGTCCGACACCAGCTTGATGGCCCGAGTGGCACGGCGCTGAGCCGCCAGTAACCGCTATGACGGTGACCGAAGCTGAACCTTGCCGTTCTCAACACGGACGTCGTAGGCCGGCTGGGCCACCGTGGCCGGCCCATGCACCACGCCACCATCAGCAAGGCGAAAGGTGCTCTGGTGCCAGGGGCAGATCACGCACCCATTCTCGAAGGTGCCCTCGTGGAGCGGACCTCCGGCGTGTCCGCACCGGTCGGCGATGGCAAGGATGCGCCCGTCGTGGCACACAAGGAGCACGGGTGTCTCGCCGGCTTGTACCACCACTGGTTCGCCCTCGCGCAGATCAGCTTCGTCGGCGACCGGGGTCCATTCGTCGAGTGCCTGGTCCCAAGCGTTGCGGTTCACGTTCACGCCGCGGACGTAGGCGAGGTGACCGCCGAGATAACCGCCGCCCGTAGCCAGGGCTGCGCCGGCCAGGCTCATCCCGACCCCTCTTGCCCGCGATCCTCGGCGCCGAGCCAGGTACGAAGCGCCGTAGCAGGCGGTGGCAGCGACGTTGGCCATGGCGTGGAGGAAGCCGATCCGCCGCTCCTCGCCCAGGTAGTCGGACCAGTCCGACGCGCCCGTCGCCGCCGTGGGCACGGCGGCCAGCACGCCGAGCCCGATCAAGAGATCCGCCGCTTCCTGGCTCCGGCGCCCACCGACCAGGTCGAGCACGAAGGCGCTGGTCCAGGCCCCGATAGGTATGTCGGTGAGCAGGGGATGGAACGGGTGTCCGAGCCACGAGCCGCTTAAAAGGTCCTTTAGCGGCCGGGGTGCCACGGCACGGGCCACCGCCTTGCCGGCTGGTTTGGCGGCGGCGTCGAGACCTTCGATGCGCCCGAGTCGCTCCACCAGTTCATGTAGGCCCACGACGGCCTCCTTGTCTGGAGGCGCCGGACGCTGAGCCTGCTGCGGTGACTCCGAGCGACGACGCTCGGACCACGGCTGCGGGCGTCACTGGGCGCGCTTGAGCTCGTCGACGAACTTCATGGCCTCGCGGCGCACGTGGTCGGCCAAGCGGGGATCGATGATGCTCTTGATCCGCCCGGCGGTCACGTCGCGCGCCGTTTGGGTCTTGAAGTCGAGGATCTCCTGGGCCGCGCTCAGCACGGCGCTGGTCTCGGGGAAGTCGGTGAGGGCGTCGATCACGGTGCCGGGCTCTTTGGCCAGAGCCGCCGTCGCCCGGAGTGGGCCACCGCCGCGCAGCGTTCGGAACACGTTCGACGCGCTCATCGCCTTGTCGATCAGCTCGTACTCGTCAGGGTCGAGGAGGTGAGCCACGAACCGGGCATGCTCGTCCATGATGTTGTCCCAGAAGGTAGCCACCTCACCACGGTCGAACTCCGACTCACCCGCGCCCAGCTGTTCGAGCCGTCGCGTCCACCGCTCGGCTTCGTGGCGGAGGTGGTCGAAGAACAGCGGCCACACCAGGCTGTGCAGCCTTCCCTCCTGCTGAGCGGCGCTCATGGTCGCCTTGTAGTCGATGAACGGCTTGATCTCCTCGACCACCTCGGCGGTGAAGCGGCCGAGGTCGCCTCTCTCCGGCGGCCCGGCGGTGTCGATGCGCTCGTGGAGTCCGGCGAAGGCCTCCGAGAAGGCGAAGGCCTGCGCCCGCTCCGCCTCCGCCAGCTCCGGGGGCATGAGCAGGCCCAGGAAGAAGCCGTGCTCGGCCAGGATGTCGGTGGCGAAGCGGGCGTCGGCCCAGGCATGGTGGGAGGGATCGAGGTTGTCCGCCTGGGGGACGACCACGACCTTCTCGTACGGCTCGCGCTCTGGGCCTTCGTCCCTTACGTAGTAGCGGAACAGGCCGGGGTCGAGGTCGACTAGGTCCATCTCAAGCTCCTCTCTCTGTGTTATGTGAATTCACGAGACCGGTGTCTCCTGCCGCCGCACGGCCGGTGGTGCCAGGGCCAGCAGCCGCAGCAGAACGCCTGTACCGGACACGTTGCGCGCCCGCTTCGGCCCTTGCGGCGCGCCCCCATCGGTCCGGAGGGGCCCCGGGGCCAGCGGAGCGGGCTGCGGGGTGTGCTCGGGGGTGTCGGTCTCGGCTGTCCCGGCGATGCGTGGCGGTGACGGGAACTCATTAGACCTCGGTCATCGGGCCTCCTCGAAAAGATCTTCGGGGCGGTTACCCTTCCCTCACTCTTGGGGATTTACACTACTAGAACAGTTTTAGAGAGGTTGATCGGATGAAGCCGCACGGTGCGGCCCATGCGACGGGCACGGGCATGAGCGTGCCCATCCGCGGCGGGCGGCCCTGGTGAGGGCGCAGGAGCACCGGGCAAGGCGACGCCGTCAGCGGCGGGGCCACCGTCGCGCTCGGAACGGGCGACGGCCCACGCCGCCTTCGTCTCAGCTTCGGCTTGCGCCCGGTGAGTGCCTCGTAGAGCACCACGCCGACGGCGTACAGGTCGCTGGCGGGGGTGGCCGGATGCCCGGCCAGGCGCTCCGGTGCGAGGTAAGCGGGGGTGCCGAGAAGAAAACCAGTGGTGGCGTCGTCGTTCTTCTCGATGTTCTTCTCGACGACCTTGGCGATGCCGAAGTCGGCGAGCTTGGCGGTGCCGTCTTCGGCCAGCAGCACGTTTCCGGGCTTGATGTCCCGATGGATCAGGCCGGAGTCGTGGGCGACGCCGAGGGCGGCGAGCACTTGGCCGGCGACGGCACAGAGCCGCTCCTGGTCGAGTGGCCCGGTGGCCACCTCGTCGGCGCGCAGAAGCTTGACCCGGCCGGACGACACGACCGAACCACGAGGACACCGCCACCCCCGCCGTCACGGCCAACGCGTGGCCGACTCCTCCAACCAACCCGTCCGCGCCCATCGATTCCAACCTGTCCAGGTGAGCCCTGGCCTTCGCTCATCAGTCGTCGTCGCTGTCAGGCGCCTGCGGCCCCGCCTGTTCCTCAGGCGTTTCGGTGGGGTCCTCATCGACGGGGGGAGCGGAGTGCTCCTCCGATTCCTCCACGTCGCCGGCTGGAGCGTCGTCCCGCCCGTCGTCGGGATCATCGCGGTCCTGCTCCTCGTCTGCATCCGTGCCCGTGCCCTCGTCGACCTCGTCCAGCTCACGGGAGTCGCCCTTTACGGGGATCGTGGAGGCGGTGGGGGGGCCGTCGTCGTCCGGTGCGACGTCATCGGCCCTGAGCAGCAGGTCGGTGACGTGGCGGGCAACGGCGCGCACGGCCTCGGGGGCTGCGGCGTAGGACACCGCCGGCACGGCGATCATCGCCGCCACGATGGCGGCGACGAAGCGACGACGTGAGGGTGGGCGGCGCCGGGTGGCCGCCCGCGGATGGGCCGCCAGGGCCGCACTCAGCGCTGCCCATGCCGGTTCCGGGTCGGGCACGGGCTCGTCCGTGAGTGCCGCCATCCGGGCGTGGACGCCCACCAGTGCCCCGACGTCGTGGCCTGGGTGGCGAGCCTCGAGCTCGACGAGGGACAGTTCGCCGGCCTCCCAGCGGCCCAGGTCGCCAGCGAGTCGGTTCCTCATGACGAAGCCAGGATGCGCTGCAGCGCCCGAAGGGCCCGCCACTGCTGGGTGTTCACCGCTCCAGGCTTCTTGGCGAGCACGACACCCACCTCGGCGTTGGTGAGGCCAACAAGGAACTTGAGCTCGATCACCCGGCGCTGCTCCTCGGGGAGCTGGGCGAGGGCCGCGGCCAATACGATCCGATCGTCGCCCCCAGACCAGGGGTCGTGCGGGTTCTGGGCCACTTCGGGTTGCGACTCGACCCTGTGGGCTGCCCCGGCCATGTCGGCGACGACATGGCGGGCGATGCCGTAGAGCCAAGCCACGAATGGGGCACCGGTGCGCCGGTAGCGGGGTAGGGCCGCCCACGCTCGGGTGAAGGTCTCGGCCACGGCGTCCTCGGCAAGCGCGTGGGCCAGACTGAAGCGGGCGAGTCGGAAGACGGCGGCGTGGTGGAGGCTGAACAGCCGACCAAACGCATCCCGCTCGCCGCGCCGGGCTCTTTCGACAAGGTCCCATTGCTCTTCGTCGCCCACCGAACCCCTCGCTGCCCGCTCATCGGTTCTCCCCTCTCCCACCTTCCCATCGTCAGGCGGGGGCGAAATGCACGGGCCGGGGCGCGGAACAACGGCCATCGGTCAAAGTATCGGCCCCACCGCCCCAGACGTGAGCCGCCAAGCTTTTCTCCGCGTGGCCGTGCATTCGGCGAGAGCTGGGGGGATGGGACGTTGACGAAAAGGCACACCCGACCGCGAGGCGGGGTCGCAACGCCATGGAACTCGGCGCAGCCGAGCCAGCCAGGCTCTCGAACCAGGAGGAAAGCAATGTTTCGGAAAAAGCTGGTCATTTCGGTCGTGGTAGCGGTTGCGCTGATGGGCGGGTCCGCGCTGGCCAGCCCCGGCGTGCGGGACGTGCTGTCCCCGGCCAGCTCCACCAGTGACGAAAGAACGGGGGCCCAGCCCAGCGACGAGCCCAAGGGCGCCTGTGAGGCTGAGGCGGATGCCATCGAGGACGCGGTCAAGGGCAAGGGCGACGCCGCCGAAGAGGAAGCGGAAAAGGCGGCCGACATCGCCGAGGACGCCTGTGAGGCCAAACTGGGCGCTGTCGAGGAAGCCGACGACGAAGCCGACGACCGAGACGGAATCAGCGGCCAGGTCACTGACGGCGACGACGAGTCTGAAGTCGACGACGACATCGAGGCGAGCTCCGATGACCCCGACACTGACGAGCACGAGGGGGATAACGACGACGACGGGTCGGCCCAAGACGACGACTGATGTGGGCTCAGGCTCCAGGCAGGAGTAGGTCCGTCTCCGCCAGGCCAAACGCCCTCGTGAAGGGACGCGCAATGCGTGGAGTGTCCCTCCTGTCTCTACAGAGACAGGGCAAGGGCGGGTGGGCACCCGCTGCCGCTGGATAACCGGCGTTTCCCTTGCTGCCTGGCCGCTCGATAACGGTCACCCAGGATCCTGCCAAACGTTTCAGGGATTTTCGCCGTCGGGTGAGCCGACGGTGCTCCTGTCACTGAGCGCCCTTGTCAAGGAGTTCAACGCACGCGATCCCGCTTGTCGTGACGCCCTACCTGAGCCCGAGCCTCCGCGCCGCGCTCACCGACCGCGGGGTCAGCTACGCCGACTCGACCGGCAACCTCCGCCTGCTCGCCGATGCCCCCGGCTTGCTCGTCGAGCGCGCCGGCGCCACGAAGGACCCATGGCCATCGGACGAGACGCTCCGATCCTTGCGTGGGCGTGGCACGGGACGCGCCGTTCGGGCGCTCGTCGACTTCCGGGCGCCCTACGGCGTGCGAGAGCTCGCCAAGCGAGCCGGTGTCCCACTCGGCACGCTGTCACGCGTCCTCGACCTCCTCGCCCGCGAGGGCATCGTCACGCGGGAGCGGAGCGGATCGGTCGGGTCGATCGACTGGGAGGGAGCCATCCGCCGCTGGGCGCAGGACTACGACTTCGCCCGTTCGAACCAGGCGGTCACCTTCCTGGAACCGCGGGGGCTTGACGCTGTCGTGACAAAGCTCGCCGACGTGAAGTGGACCTACGCCGCCACCGGTGCGTTCGCTGCGCAGCGGTACGCGCCCATCGCCCCCGCCCGCCAGGCGGCCATCTACGTCGATGACATCGCCCGGACAGCAGAGCGACTCCGGCTCCGTCCCGCCGAGTCAGGCGCCAACGTGATCCTCGTCGAACCGTACGACCCGGTCGTATTCGACCGCCAAAGTCTTCGGGACGGGCTCCGGGTAGTTGCCGCCACCCAGCTGGCGATCGACCTCCTCACGGGACCAGGTCGCGAGCCGTCGGAGGGAAATGAGCTCCTCGCTTGGATGGGCAAGAACGAGGATGCCTGGCGTGGCTGAACCGCTCTACGTCCGAGCCCGCGCTGCGCTACTTGACGCCGCCGAGGCTCTCGAAGCGCACCGCGACGCGCTCGTGCTGGTGGGCGCTCAGGCCATCTACCTCGACATCATGGTTCCCGAGGACCTCGCCGGGCCCGGCACCCGAGGCGCACGTCTCGGACCGCACGGCAAGCGAGCAGCACGTCGGGCGAAGGGGCTCGAAGGCGCGCTCATCGACCGCGAGCACCTCGCCATCCGCGCCCTCGACCCTGGCGACGACCGATCCGTGACCATGTGGGTGGCACCGGCGCACTCCTGGTCGCCAAGGTCCACAAGATCGCCGAGCGTGTCGGCAACCAGGACCGGGTTCGCGACAAGGACGCGCTCGACGTGCTTCGCCTGCTCCGCTCCATCCAGACCGAGCAGTTGAGCGATCGCCTGTCAATGCTTCGGTGCAACGATCTCTCGTCGGCTGTCACCGCCGAGGCTGTCGGGCTGCTTCCCGATCTCTTCGGGACCGCCGACAGCGCAGGCGTCGCCATGGCCGTCCGAGCTGCCGGCCCGGGAGAGGACCCGGCCACGATCGCCGGATCGCTCATCGCACTGGTCGAGGACCTCCTCGCCGCGCTCGGGCCACCGACTTGAGGCTGGCTGCCCGCCGCGTTCATTCAGTGCCGTAGCGCTCCCGCCATGGGGGTCGGCACTCGAGATGGACAGGTGGGCACGACCACCGACCGGGTCACCGCGCACTCCTGTGAAGGAAGTCGCGGACTTCATCGTTGAATTGCTCCGCAGCCTCGACGCTACTCACATGACCGATGCCGGACATGACCACAAGCGTCGACATCGGGATCGCGGCGTGAATCGCCTCGGCCACGTCAAGCGGCG
>DATLEK010000009.1:0-31956 GCA_035525365.1 Acidimicrobiales bacterium | reverse complement strand
CCTGAAGCAAGCGCAAGTCGGGCGGCATCGTCAGTGAAACGCCTGGTTCTCCAGGGTTCTTCACCGCGAGCTAAACGGGGGGTGGGCGGGTTCAAGTGAGCGGGCGGGTGACTCGTGTCACTTCCACCCCTCGTCCCGTTGGGCGATGCCGAGGGAGAGCTGTTCGAGTTCGTAGAGCGCGGCCCGCAGCGCTCGGGCATTGGCAAACCAGGGGCCATAGCGGGCGACCTGGTCGTTGGTGAGGGTGACGGTGACGGTCTTGCCGTCGACCTTACGAGTCCACTGGTAGTAGGGCCCGTGAAGCCGCGGGGGGTCGGCCTTGCAACTGCAGTTGGCCTTGCCGCACCGCATGGTCCGCTCGGTGAGGGTGCCGGGGAGCGCGTAGCCGGCTTCGCCAAGGCGCCGGGCGACCGCTGCCTGTGTCCTTCGTTCTGCTGCGCTCGGCCCGGCCATGACAACACCTCCTCGCCCCCATCTTGGCGGGAGGGGTCCACCACTCCCGGTTCCAACAGTATCATACTGATGGACATGAGCAAGGCGAAGCGGGAGCTGCGGCGCTGCCTGGCACGCGAGCAGCGCGCCATCGAGCGGCGACTGGAGGATGCGGTGGCGCCGAACGGGACCGGCCCGGTGCTGGGGCGGGCCACCATCGCCTACGAGCTGTCGGGGCGCACCAAGGCCACGGCGCACGGCGGCATGGGCATGGTCGCCCGGCTGGTGGCGGGGGTGGGCCTGGCCGGCGAGATCGACGCCTCGGTGCACGTGCTGCGCCAGCACCGCCCCTACCACGAGTCCGACCACGTGATGAACATCGCCTACAACGCTCTGTGCGGCGGCACCCGCCTGGACGACATCGAGGCCAGGCGCAATGACGCGGTGTTCCTCGACGGCCTGGGGGCGGCCGCCCTGCCCGACCCCACCACCGCCGGGGACTTCTGCCGGCGCTTCGACGAGGGCACCATCGCCGCCCTCCAGGAGGCGGTCAACCGCTGCCGGGCCGGGGTGTGGGCCCGCCAGGGCGCCTCGTTCACGGCCACCACGGCCCGCATCGACGCCGATGCCTCCATCGTGGGCACCGACGGCGAGTGCAAGGACGGCATGGACATCGCCTACAACGGCACCTGGGGATACTCGGCGCTGGTGGTCTCCCTGGCCAACACCCAAGAACCGCTCTACCTGGCCCTGCACGGCGCCAACCGCCCCTCGCATGAGGGCGTGGTCCCCCTCTACGACAAGGCGGTCGATCTGTGCCGCAAGGCCGGCTTCGCCGATATCTTGCTGCGGGGCGACACCGACTTCTCCCTCACCGCCCAGTTCGACCGCTGGGACAGCGACGGTGTGCGGTTCGTCCTCGGCTACGACGCCAAGGCCAACCTGGTGGCCAAGGCCAACGACACCCCCGACGAGCTCTACCACGAGCTGGTCGGCCGGGCCGAGCGCCAGATCGCCACCCGGCCCCGCACCCGGCCGGCCAACGTCAAAGACGCCGTCGTCGCCCAGCGCGGCTTCAAGGTGCTGCGCACCACGGCGGAGGACGTCGTCGAGTTCGACTACCGGCCGGGCCGCTGCACCAAGGACTACCGGGTGGTGGCCCTGCGCAAGAACATCTCGGTTGAGCGGGGCCAGGCGGTGCTGTTCGACGAGTACCGCTACTTCTTCTACATCACCAACGACCGGGCCCTCACAGCCGACGAGGTCATCGGCGAGGCCCGCCAGCGCTGCAACCAGGAAAACCTCATCGCCCAGCTCAAGGGCGGCGTGCGGGCCCTGCACGCCCCGGTCAACACCCTCAACGCGAACTGGGCCTACATGACGATGGCGTCACTGGCGTGGAGCATCAAGGCCTGGTGCGCCCTGATCCTGCCTGTGTCGCCGCGGTGGGCCGAGCGTCACGGCGACCAGCGCCGCCGGCTGCTCACCATGGAGTTCCGCACCTTCCGCCAGGCCTTCGTCGACATCCCCTGCCAGATCGTCAAGGGAGCCCGGGGCGTGCGCTGGCGGGTCCTGGCATGGAACCCGTGGCTCGGCCCGTTCTTCCGCCTCCTCGACGCGCTCTGACGCCGTCACCGCGCCGCTGTCCACGTTCAGCGCCGATACCGGCGCTGATCAACGACGCCGCATTACGGCCCGCCCGACCCCAGTCGCGCCCGTTTGACGATGTTTCGACGCCAGAGCGGCGGCCAGCTCGTCCGGCAGACCGACCAAGCACGGGAGCAACCCATCTCGGCCGCCCGGCACCAACCGTCAGCCGCTATGCGCTTGTTTCAGGGCTAGTGGCCCACAAGCCGGGCAGAGGGCGATCACCATGTCCGCCCTTGGCGTAGAGGGCGAGCCGCTGTTGACCCTCGCCCGAGAGCATCTCGATGGCGTCGAAGAAGGCGGAGGGGCCGGCGGCATGAAGAGAGGCGTGGCCTTCACTCTTCGCCCTGGGCAGATGCGACGTCAGGAGGACAAGGGGCACCTTGTCCTTTGCGCCCTTGCCTGTGAAGCTGCTCTGAAGGACGTGGGCCCGGCCGAGACATTTCCACATGGTGTCCGAGCGCAACAGGCCGCCCCGGGTCGAGGTGAAGGCCCCGGTGACGTCGAAGTACCACGTGCGGCCGTCGTTGTCCTCGGCCACCAGGCTCACGGCCACGCCGGTCCTCGGCACCTTGTACTTCTTCTTGACGATGTGGAAGCCGGCATCCTCGACCACACGCTCGGCGATGGCTTGTGCGGCCCTGCCTTCGTGGGTCGCCTGAGCCAGATAGCTCTCCGGTGTGTCGTCGGTGAAGACGTCTTCGACCACACCGGCTCCTGGCGCCGGCGCCGGCGGACCAGCGGGAGCGGGAGTACTGATCGGCATCAGTCGGCGCCCGCTGGCCACCTCCTCCACACGCTGGCGGGCAATGGCCACGTAACGCTCGTCGAGGTCGTAGCCGGCGTAGCAGCGGCCGGTTCGGGCGGCGGCGACCAGCGTGGACCCGGATCCCATGAACGGGTCGACTACCAGGTCGCCCCTGAACGTGTAGAGGTTGATCAGGCGCTCGGGAAGCTCCACCGGAAAGGGCGCAGGATGCTGGACCCTCCTGGCGCTCTCCGAGGGGATGTCCCACACGTCGAGCGTGGCCTCGAGAAACTCGTCGTTGCTGATCCAGCTCTGGTGGGGCAGTCCCTCGGCCTGGCGCTGGGCTGTCGACCGGGCCCGGTCGAACCGGCCCTTGCTGGCGATGACGACCCGTTCGGTCGTGTCCCGGAGCACAGGGTTGGCCGCGCTCCGGAACGATCCCCAGGCGCAGTTACCCGAAGCACCATCGGCCTTCTTCCAGATGACCTCGCCCCGGAGCAGGAGCTTGAGATCGTCCTGGAGGATCCGGATGACGTCGGCGGCCAGGCTCCGGTAGGGGCGCCGTCCGAGGTTGGCCACGTTGACGGCGATCCGGCCACCGGGCTCCAGCTTGGCCTTGCACGTCCCGAACACGCTGCGCAGAAGATCCAGGTACTCGATGTAGGTCGCCGGCACCCCTTCCTCTCCCAGGGCCTGCTCGTACTCCTTGCCCACGAAGTAGGGCGGGGAGGTGACCACCAAAGCGACAGAACCATCGGCCAGGTCGTCCCGGTGCCGGATGTCGCCGTGGATCCAGGGAGTGGCCAGCTGTACCGGCCCGGGGACGAAATCGTCCTCACTCTGTTCCGGCCTGGTGAACCGTGAGTAGAAGTCCGAGGCATCGTGGCTCTCCCTCCGGCCTACTCCGAAGTTCGAGGTGGAGGTCCCGTTCAGCCTTTGGGTCATCCCGCTCCTCGTGCCTCAGAGTACGGCGGACTCTCGCACGCTACACCAGTGAATCACACTGATGTAATCAGGCCGTTGCGTCCCCGGTCCGACTCGGTGGTAGTTCTACACACCGTGGCTTTGCCTTCCTTGTCGGCGCCCCCCACCGAACGCCTGCTGCACGAGGACCCGGTCATCTACGGCCGGCGCTGGTTCCTGCTCGGGATCATGTGCCTGTCGCTGGTGATGGTGGTCATGTCGGTGTCCGGGCTGAACGTGGCCATCCCAAGCATCCAGCGGGAGTTGAGCGCCAGTGCCAGCGCCCTGCAGTGGATCGTGGACTCCTACGCCATCGTCTTCGCCGCGCTCCTGCTCCCCGCCGGCGCCCTCGGCGACCGCTTCGGGCGCAAGAAGGCGCTTCTCCTGGGGCTGATGATCTTCGCCGGCGGTTCCGCCGTCTCGGGTATCGGGACCAGCTCCGGGCAGGTCATCCTGGGGCGTGTGATCACCGGCATCGGCGCCGCCTTCGTCATGCCCGCCACCTTGTCGCTGCTGACCACCATCTTCCCGCCCCAGGAGCGGCGCAAGGCCATCGCCGTGTGGGCCGGCTTCGCCGGCGCCGGCGGCGCCATCGGACCGATCGTCTCCGGCGCCCTGCTCGAGCGCTACTGGTGGGGATCGGCGCTGCTCGTCAACGTGCCGGTGGTGCTCGGAGTCATCATCGCCGTGTGGGTCTTCTCCCCCACCTCCCGCGACCCGGAGATCACACCGCTGGACCCCCTCGGATCGCTCCTCTCGCTGATCGGGCTGGGCGCTCTCGTCTTCGCCATCATCGAAGGCCCCGAGCGGGGCTGGAGCGACGAGGTGGTGATCACCTCCTTCCTCCTCGCCGCCGCCGGCCTGGCCGCCTTCCTGGCCTGGGAACGCGACACCGCCCATCCGATGCTGCCGCTCGGGCTGTTCCGGGACCGCCGTATGAGCGTGGGCAGCGGCGTTGTCACCATCGCCTTCTTCGTGATGTTCGGGCTCTTCTTCCTCTTCACCATGTACCTGCAGTTCGTCCGCGGGTACTCGCCGCTGAGCGCCGGCCTGGCCACCCTTCCCCTCGCCCTGGCCCTGGTGGCCATCGCCCCCCGCAGCGCCGTCCTCGCCGAGCGGTTGGGTTCGGGCCCGATGATGACTGTCGGCTTCGTGCTCATCTCCGCCGGCTTCGCCATCCTCGCCGTCGTCGGGCCCGGCACCTCCTATCTGGTCCTGGCCATCTCCCTGGTCCTGCTCGGCGCCGGCCTGAGCCTCACCGCCGCCACCGCCACCGGCAACATCATGAGCGCGGTTCCCCCCGCCAAGGCGGGAGTGGGGTCGGCGGTGAACGAC
Source organism: Acidimicrobiales bacterium (assembly GCA_035525365.1). GTDB lineage: Bacteria > Actinomycetota > Acidimicrobiia > Acidimicrobiales. Next base: position 26,831 of record DATLEK010000009.1, on the reverse strand, counting down.
ACCACCCGGGAGGTGGGCGGCGCCCTCGGCATCGCCGTGCTCGGCAGCGTCGCCAGCGCCGTGTACCGCTCGGCTGTCGATCTCGACGGGCTACAGCTCCCTTCGCCGGTGGCCGAGGCCGCCCACGAGTCCATCGGTGCCGCGGCCACCATCGCCGGCCGCCTGCCAGGTGGTGCCGAGCTGGCCTCCCGGGCCGGCAGCGCCTTCACCGAGGCCTTCAACACCACCAGTGCGGTGGCCTCGGCTCTGGCCCTGGTGGCCGCCGGCGTGGTGGCCGTCGCCTTCAGCCGGAGGGCCGAGGACGCGGCCTCAGACCCGCTGACCAGCCTCAGACCGGGCGCTGGGCCGGCGCCATCGCCACCCGCTCGGCCACCTCCCGGAGCTTGATGTTCAGGCGCTGCGAACCCCTGCGCAGCATCTCGAACGCCTCTTCCGCGGTGATGCCCTCGCGGGCCATCAACATGCCCTTGGCCTGCCCGATCACGTCACGCGAGGCCAGGGCCTCGTGGAACTGCTCCTCCCGAAGGGCGGCACGGAGAGCCACGGCGGCGTGGGCGGCGAAGATCGTGGCCATGACCTGCGCCTCCTCGTCGAATGCCTCGGGGGTCTTCGAATAGAGGTTGAGCGCGCCCATGGTGTCCTCCTCCACGAAGAGACGGAGCGCCAGCATGCTGTGCACCCCGGTCTCCTCGGCTGCCCGCCGGGAGAACTCCGGCCAGCGCCGCTCCTGGTCCAGGTGGCTCACCAGGAACACCTGGTGGAGGCGGATGGCATCGAGGCACGGGCCATCGTCGACCTCGTACTGGATGGCGTCCACCAGTGCGGGGACCTCGTCGCTGGAGCCGACGGTGGTCACCTTGCGGCCCTCGATCAGGGAGATACCGGCGTGATCGCACCCGTCGAGGGTTTGCACGGCCAGTTGACCCACTCTGTTGAGGGTCGCGTCTAGGCCCTGCTCGGCGAGGAGCAGGCGGGCCACCTCGGCGAAGGTCTCCCCCACGGTGGTGTCATGCACATCACCAGCCATACCCCCGACGCTACTCCGGGATGGAGGTTCCAGCAGATCGCCGTGACGCCTCGACCGGAGGGGCAAAAGCGAGGACGATCGGGTAGAGACGAGGCTGGCGGTGCCGTGGCGTCCTGTGCGCAGGAGTGGCTGGCCGGCTCCGTCGCGCTTCTCCGACAATCACGGAAGGGAGACACATGTCCGTGGCTCTGATGGCAAACCTCGCCCACGCGGCCGACATCCAGGAGGTCTGTGGGCCCAAAGAGGAAGCGGGCGCGGTGTGCGTCGGAATCCTCGAGTCCACCGGCAACCAGTTCCTGGCCCGCACCTCTGACATCTTCGTGGTCCGTCCCGTTCGCATGATCCTGATCCTCGTCATCGCCTACGTGGCCCACCGGGTGCTGCGGCGGGCCATCGGGCGCCTGATGAGCCGGGTCCACTCCGCACCGGGAACGGTGATGACGGTGGAGGACAGCGAGCCGAGCGGCCCCCCGGACGACAAGAGGATCACCGCCGCCCGCAAGCGCATGAGGGCCGAGACCATCGCGTCACTGCTGCGCAGCATCGGCTCTGCGGCCATCTGGACCGTGGCCGTGGTCATGATCCTCTCCGAGCTCGACGTCAACCTCGGCCCCCTCGTGGCCGGCGCCGGGATCGTGGGCATCGCCGTCGGTTTCGGCGCCCAGAACCTGGTCCGTGACTTCGTGTCCGGCATCTTCATGCTGGTCGAGGACCAGTACGGCGTGGGCGACACCATCGACGCCGGCGAGGCGACGGGTGTGGTGGAGGCGATCAGCCTGCGCACCACCCGGCTGCGAAGCGTCGACGGGACGCTGTGGCACCTCCCCAACGGCCAGATCGAACGAGTGGGCAACAAGTCCCAGCAGTGGTCCCGGGCCCTGCTCGACGTGGCCGTCTCCTACGAGACCGACATCGACCACGCTACCGCTGTCATCAAGCGCACGGCCGACGCCTTGTGGCTGGACCGGGCCTTCCTCGGGCGGATCCTGGAGGAGCCGTCGGTCTGGGGGGTGGAGGATCTGGGCGCCGACGGGATCGCCATCCGCCTGGTGGTCAAGACCCGCCCCAACGAGCAGTTCGCCGTGGCCCGGGAGCTCCGGGCCCAGCTGAAGACGGCGTTCGACCAGGAGGGCATCGAGATCCCGTTCCCGCAGCGCACGATCTGGCACCGTGTCCCCGAGGGAGAGGCGGTGGGCGACCCCGTGCACGCCGGCCGCTCGTGAGACGGCCATCGGCGCTGGAACCTGGGCCGAACTGGCCGGCGGCTCCCTTCTCGATCACCGTGCCGTCGGCGGTGACGATCCAAGCCGTCGCCCTTGGCCGTTCGGGTCATAGCGACCACCGGTGTGGCCAGCGCCCGGTCGGCGGCCGAGCCGAAGGAAGGCAGCGCCGCCGAAGGCGAAGATGCCGCCGTCGGCGGCCACCATCCAGTAGCCGGCAACGCCCGGCGCCGGGGCCAGGCCCGCCACGGGGGAGTTGAGGCGGATGTCGCCGGTGCTGCCCCGGAAGACGGCGAACAACGCCGGCAGGACCAGGGCACGGCGGGCGCGGGTGGGGGGAAGTGGCACGCCGCGATTGAACCACGGGCCAATGGTCGCCCAGGTGCTCCGGACATTGTGATATATTTCACGAGTAGCCGGGGGGTCACTGGGCAGGCGCTATGCGCCGCTCCTTCCTCCCTACTTCCCATGGACCGGAGGTTCGCCCCATGCAGAACGACAATCGCAGCTTCGCGCCACGACAACAGGTCACCCCACAACTGGTCGCCCCACAACTGCTCACACCTGACCCCGACGCGCTAGTCGAGGCCCTCGAGAACAGCGGGCGCTTCCGCCGCGACACCAATCTCGGCTCGATCTTCCACCGCCGCAAGGCCTCGTTCCGGGAGGTGTGCCCGAGGCACAGCCTGCACATCGTGGTCGACGGCCACGCCGTCTCCGCCCACGTGGACGAGGTGTCGCCGCTCAACTGCGACGAGGAGTCGGAGTCGCACTACTCGGTGGGGCGCATCGTGGCCCACAACCTCTCGGGTATCCGCTCCGACGTGGTCCGGCGGGTGCGTGGCCGTCACGGCCAGCATCACTGCACCCTGCAGAACCTGGCCGCCCACCTGAACGACGAGGCCATCACCAACCTTCTGGTCGAGCCGGACCTCGAGCCGGCGCCGGAACCGAACGCCGGACGCGAGCCGGAGCGGTGATCCGCCCGAGCAACTCCTCGTAGCGGTCGAGGACAGCTTCCCATCTGTAGTTGGAACAGATGTAGCGCCGGCCCGCGTCGCCCAGGGCGCGGGCCAGTCCCTCGTCGGCGGTGACCAACTCCAGGGCGGCCTCGAACTCGGCGTAGCCGCGGTAGGCAATGGCGCCACGGCTACGGCGGGCATGGCCGGCGAGGGTCTCGCAATGCCCCTGCACCAGCGCCGGCCGGCGCTGCAGCCAGCCTTCGGCCAGCACCATGGAGAAGCTCTCGAAGTACGACGGCTGGACGAGCAGCGTGGCCCCTTCCACCGCGCCCCGCTTGGTGGCCTCGTCGACGAAGCCGGTCACCACGACGTCCGGGTGGGCCGGCGGCGCCTGGACCGGCTCACCCACCACCACGAGCTTGAGGGGGCCGGGGTGGCGTTGCTTGTAAGCGGCGAAGAAGTCGAACAACTCGTCGGATCCCTTGGCCGCGTCGACCCTGCCCACGACCACCAGGTACGGGGAGTCGCCCAGGCCGTGGGAGCGGCGGAAGGCGCCGGCATCTCCGGAGAGATCGGGGTCGAAGCCGATGCCGAGGACGGCCGAGGGCGGGTCGACCCGGAAGCGCCGGCGCACCAGGTCCCGCTCCTCCTCGGTGGAGAAGGCCAAGCCGTCGGGGAGCCGGAAGGTGGCGTCGAACAGGCTGAGCGACAGCGACGGCTCGTCGTGAGCCGTCGGGTGCAGGGCGGTGGGGACCTTCCCGGCCACCGCCGGCAGCCCGGCCCACGTGGTCCAGTACAGGTAGGTGAAGAACACCACGGCATCGTGGGCGGCGGCGCCGGCCCGCTCCGACAACCACGGAACAAGCTCGGGCACCACTGGCCCCTGGGCGTGCATCCAGGCCCGCTGCACGTGCAGGGCGATGGGGCGCGGCCCCCACGGCACCCGGTCGTTGAGCGGGCCGAAGCTGTCCGGGTCCCGCGGCCTCGACGTGGGCAGGCGGTGGACCACGACGCCGTCCACCTCGGCCGATCCCGGCGGGTAGGCGTTGGCCCAGTCGACGTAGCTCTGGGCACAGGTGGTCACCACCTCCACCCGGTGGCCGCGCTGGGCCATGTGGGTGGCGAACTGCCGGCAGTGCAGCTCGGCACCTCCGGCCACCTCCAGGCCGTACCTCTGGACCACGTAGAGCACCCGCACCCGGCCGACCTCCTCCTAGTCCTAGTGCCCAGTCACTAGGCCACGCTGAGGACGTGGCCGAGCATGGCGGTCCCCGCCCGTTCGGGATCGAAGCGGTCGAGGCGCCGGCGCCCCCGGCCGGTCAGATCCTTGGCCAGAGCGGCATCGGTGGCCACCGCGGCCATGGCCTCGGCCATCAGGACGGGATCGTCCTCGGGAGGCAGTAGGACGCCGGCGTCGCCAAGCGTTTCGGGAACGGCGGCACAGGAACGGGCCACGATGGGAAGGTTGAAGGCCATGGCCTCGAGCAACGGGACGCAGAAGCCCTCGTGCTCGCTGGCGGTGACGAAGACGTCGGCCCGGCGGTAGAACGCCGCCAGTTGCCCGGTGGTCACGTAGCCGGTGAGCCAGGCGGAGGGTGCCAGGCCCAGCTCCCGCACGAAGTGCTGGACCACCTGCTGGTAGCGCTTCAGGCGGCCCGGGCCCACGAGGATGATCTTGGCCTCGGGGAGGACGAAGGTCGTCAGGACGTAGAAGGCCTGGAGCAGCAGGTCGGGGCGCTTGTGGGGAAGAAGCTGGCCGACGTAGACGAAGACCGGGCCTTCGATGACGTTGGTGAGGTGGTGCTCGGTGGCCGGGTCGGGCTCGGTGGCCAGCAGAGCGGCCAGGTCGACGACGAGCGGGCAGACACGGACGTCGGCGAAGCCGAGCGCCTCCAGCTCCCGGGCGTTGAACTCCGAGTCGGCCAGGGCGAGGGTGGTCCGGTCCCGGAGGACGGCGAGCTGCGCCCGGCCCGAATCGAGGAGATCGGCGAAGGCCGGATCGAACGGACGGAAGGGCTCGGCCGGCGAGATGTTGTGGTACACGAGCACGATCCGCTCGGTCCGCTCGGCCATGAAGGCGGCCACGTCGCCGTCGCCGATCGACGCGTGGAACACCAGCAGATCGCCCCGATCCCGGTCCGGCCGCTGCAGGTACTCGCCGATCGGGAGCACCTGGCCGGCCATCTCCGGGGCGTAGTAACGGGCGTAGATGTGGGAGGGCCCGAGCGGGGAGAGAAGCGCCTGGAGCTCGAGGGCAGAGGTGGTGACGGCGTCCCCCGGCGAGGCGGACACCAGGACCTGATGCACCTGGGGGCTCACGGCCCCCCCATCGTACGTGTCGAGGGGCAAAGGACACGGCGCCGGCGGGGATGGGGTCCCCGCCTCGGCGAGGAGGGTGGGGTTGGGGCCCCCACCCGGGGAAACAGCACGGCTACCGTGTAGCCGCCGGCCATGACCACGACTCTCGACGCGCCCTCAGCGAGCGTCGGACCGGCCCGCGGCACTGACAGGCCGGCCCGATCCGACCGGGCGGTCCCGTGGGTGCTGTTCGCCGTCGCCCTCGCCGCCTACACCGCCACCCGGGCCGGCGGCCCCACCGAATGGGACTCGGTCAGCCTCATGTTCGGGGTGGACGGCTTCGACGTCACCCAGGCCACGCCCCACGCCCCCGGCTACTGGCTGTACGTCTTCTCCGGCCGGGTGATCCGGGCCATCACCCCGCTCTCCACCCACGACAGCCTGGTCGCCGCCGGCGCCCTGGCCGCGGCCGGCACCGTCGCCCTCGCCTACGTGCTGGGCCGTTCCCTCGCCGGCCGCTGGATGGGCCTGGCCGGCGCCGCCGTGCTGTTCACCTCGCCCTTTTTGGCCTTCTACGGATCGACGGTGGGCAGCTACGCCTTCGACGCGCTGGCCAGCATCGTGCTCCTCCTGCTGGCGTGGCGAGCCACGCCCGGGTCCTGGCACGGCGTCGCCGCCGCCGGCGCCCTGGGCCTGGCCACGGGAGTCCGCCAGTCGTCCATCGTGCTGCTCGGCCCGCTGGCCCTGGTGGCCGCCGCCCGCAGCGTGCGCACCTGGCAGACGGGGGCGAGACTTGCCGGCGCCGGCCTTCTCGGCCTGATGGTGTGGGTCGTGCCGATGGGCCTGGAGCAGCCGGGCGGGCTGAGCGCGGTCAGCGACAACGGCGCGCGCATCTGGAGGGAATCGGTCACCGTCAGCTCGCCGTTCTACGGGGCGCCGGGCGAAGGGGTCCGCTACAACATCGGCCAGGCCACCGGCTACACCCTCGCCGCCGCCGGCCTGCTGGTGCCCATCGCCGCCCTCGCCGTGGCTCTCCTGCTCCGCCGGCGGGCCCACAACCGCCGGCGCGCCCTGGACACCGAGGTGCCGGCAGCGCCCGGCAGCCATCCCCGCCGGACGCAGCTCCCCCGGCCGGTCCTCACGCCGCCGGTCCTGCTGGCCATCGCCGCGGTGCCGCCGTTCGTCTTCGTGACCCTCTTCCACTTCGGCAAGGCCGGCTACGTGCTGTCCTACCTCCCCGCCCTCGTCCTGCTCCTTCTCTGGCCTGTCGCCCACCTCCCCCACCGGTTGCGGCTCGGCTTCACCGCCGTCCTCGGCGTCGTCTGCCTGTTCCAGGGCCAGCGCTTCCTCCAGGGCGACCCGGGCATCCTCCCCGGGTCGCTCACCGAGCGCACTGCCTGGTTCACCCAGTCGAGGTTCGGGGCGCCGTACCGGCTCACCACCTCGGCCATGAGCGAGGTGGTCGAGGACACCGACCGCTACCGCGCCCTTGCCGAGATCTTCGATCCGGAGCGGGACGTTCTGGTGTACGTCTACATGAACGGTGGCCACCGCTACCGCCACGCCATGCTCACCCTGCCCGAGTTCCGGGTCCACCTCCTCCAGCTCGGCTTCCACGAGTACTCCGGGCGCGGCCGGCGCTGGGACCACGAGCGGGACCACCGCCTGGAGCTGGCCCCGGGCGCCCGGGCCGTGCTGGTGGTGGACGAACCGAGGCAGGAGGTGCTCGACATGGTGGCGGCCGGCACCGCCGTCCCCGTCCAGCTGACCACCGGGCCTACGGTCTACGTCGTGCCTGCCGGAGTGACGGTCTACGGAGTCCCCCTGGTGACCGACGCCTCCGCTACGGAGAGGCGTAGCCGGCCATGATGTCGCGTGCCGTTAGGCCGGCGGTGGGGACCCTACGGTCGGCGCTGCGCTCGCTGGCGCAGCGGCCCCGCACCCGCCAGCTGATCCTGCGCACCACCCAGGAGCTGAACCGGGCCCTCTACGACGACGTCTACGGCGCCCACTACTTCGGCTCCGGACGCGACCCGCTCGACCGCATGGGCCTGTCCGGGTACGAGCGCTACGACCGCGACACCAGCAACGCCAACGTGGCCGCCTACCTCGTCTGGCGCTGGTTCGACGTGATCCGCACCCTGGATGTCGGCTGCGCCACCGGTTTCGTGGTGGAGGCCCTCCGGGAGCTGGGCATCGACGCCCAGGGGGTCGACGTCAGCCAGTTCGCCGTCGACCAGGCCGCCGCCGGCGCCTGCGGCCACGTCTCCTACGGGAACCTGACCAGCCGCCTGCCCTTCCCCGACGGGCACTTCGATCTGGTCACCGCCCTCGAGACCCTGGAGCACCTGCCTCCAGACTCCGTGCCGGCGGCGGTGGCCGAGCTGCGGCGGGTCACCAGCTCCTACGTGGTGGCGACGATCCCGTCCTTCGGCACCAACGCCAACGGCCCCGGCGGCTGGTACACGGTCAAGGTGCGCGACGAGCGGGTGCCCCACTACGAGTCGCTGGGGCCCGGCTACGAGGGACCGATCCCCTACGAGGACCTCTACCGGGACGCCGCCGGCGAGCCCATCGAGGGCCATCTCACCATCGCCTCGTTCTCGTGGTGGACCAGGCGCTTCGAAGAAACCGGCTTCGTGCGCTGCGGCGCGGTGGAGCGGGCCATGCACCCCCACCTGGCCCGCTTCGGGCTCACCAAGTACTGGAACCTGTACGTGTTCCGGGTGCCGGGCGCACCCGAGCCCGGCACCGACGTCCGTACGCCGGCCGAGATCGCCGCATGGGAGGCCAACTTCGGCCTCGATTCCCGCGTCGCCCTGCCCGAGGACGACGCCGCTGTGGAGGCCGCCCTGGCCAACCCGAAACCCACCACGGTTGCGAGTACATAACGGGCCGTTTCGGCCCGCTATGTACTCGCAACGGGAGAGTCACCGGGTTGAGCGGGCGGCCAGGCCGCGGACGCCGCCGCGATAGCCGGGGATGGCGCTGAGCACGTCTCCGAAGTAGGGAGCGTCGCCGAAGGGGATCACCCTGCCGGCTTCGGTGGCGATCAGATAACCGTTGCCGCTACCGGTGCTCTCGATCCCCCGGGCGGTGGCCGTGACGGAACGGCCGGGCAGGGAGCCGTGGAAGACGGCGTCGCCGAAGGCGAAGATGCCGCCGTCACTCGCCACCAGCCAGTAGCCGTTGCCGGTGGGTGTGGCCGCCATGTCGATCACGGGCTGGTTGAGCCGGATGGCTCCGGTGGAGCCGAGGAAGCGGGCGTCGCCGAAGGCGAAGATGCCGCCGTCACTCGCCACCAGCCAGTAGCCCTTTCCTGAAGGGCTCGGGGCCATGCCGACCACCGGCTTGTTGAGTGCGATGGCGCCGGTGGACCCGAAGAACTGGGCGTCGCCGAAGGCGAAGATGCCGCCGTCACTCGCCACCAGCCAGTAACCGTTGCCGGTAGGCGTGGCCGCCATGCCGACCACCGGCTTGTTCAGCCGGAGGTTCCCGGTGGAGCCGGCGAAACGGGCGTCGCCGAAGCTGAAGATGCCGCCGTCGCCGGCCACCAGCCAGTAGCCGGCGCCGGCCGGCGTGGGAGCCATTCCCAGCACCGGCGAGTTGAGCCTCAGGTTCCCGGTGGAGCCGAAGAAACGGGCCTCACCGAAGGCGAAGATGCCGCCGTCGGCGGCCACCACCCAGTACCCCGAGGTGCCCCCGCTGGCGTTGTTGGTGACGTTGAACCAGTCGGACTTGAGCCCGAACTTCACCCGGAACTCGCTACCTCGCAGCGCCTGCTCCCCGCTGGTGCCGGAGAGCACCAGCTCCAGCACCCGTCCGCCGAAGTCGCCGAGGCCGTTGCGTTTGGTGACGTTGACCGCCCGCAGGGCTCCGATGTTCGGGTAGGCGGCCTCGATGGCCGTCACCGGCACCTGGGCCGTCCAGTTGTGGTTCGGGTTGAGGGACACGGCGTCACCGTCATCGACGACGGCGGGGAACACCCCGCCGGCGGAGTGGCCCCCGGTGGAAGAGGAGAACTCGGTGGCCACGACGGCGCCGGCGGCCGATACCCGGACCTGGCCGGCGGTCTCGGCGATGGCCGTGTTGGTGGGTGCGGCCTCGAGGTCCCGGAAGCCGGCCGGGTCCTGGATGGCGAACCCTCCGTACACCTGGCACGCCTCGGTGTCACATGTCTTGGCGTAGGGGTAGCGGTTCTCCGCCTGGGAGTAGGAGCGGGCGGCCACGGCCTGGGCCCGGAGGGCGTTGATCCCCTTGCCGTCGCCCAGCCCGCCCCACGAGGAGGGCGACTCGCGCGGCACGACCCCCCGGAGGTAGGTCTCCATCGGCAGGCGGTTGACGGTGCGGGCGCCACCGCTGTCGACCACGGCGAAGTCGCCGCGGTACCAGCGGGTCACCGCTCCTTCGCAGAGCTGGAGCATGGTGGCCCGGTCGTCACTCGGGGGGGCGGCCGAGGCCAGGGTGACCGGGCCGGCGACGGCCGGCGTGACGGTGGACCACGGGCCGGCGCAGCCCGGGCCGCTGGTGACCTCGAAGGTGTTGGGCGCCACCAGGCGCACCCGCAGCGCGGCGAAGGGCGGTCCGCCGTTGGCCGTGGCCAGGCCCCGCTCCTGGACGACGATGGTCTCCCGGTTGTCGAGGCGGAGGATGCGCACCGACATCGGCGTGTCGGCGATGGAGCCCATGGTGGTGCCGCCGTAGTAGTGGTCGAGGATCTGGGTGTGGGGCCAGCCGGCCAGGGCGTAGCCCAGAGACCCGTACTGCCCCATGCCCCGGCCGTGGCCGAAGCCGTGGCCGGAGAGGTCGACGGTGGCGGCGGGGTAGGCCCGGGCCGGCGGCGTGGCCGGCGACACCATCAGCAGGCCGGCAGCCAGGCACGCTCCGGCGATCAGGACGATCGGCAGCTTTTTCGATGGGCGCAGAAGGCAGGAGGTGTTACCGCCCGGGAGGTTCATGCCGGGAGGCTACGCAACCGGACGCGCCGGCAAGGCTGCACGGCCGCTACCTGGCGGGCGCGATGACCGTGGCCACGGCCAGGTCGGCCGCCCCGTTCCCGCCGCTGAGGCCGGCCTGGGCCCCGAAGAACCTGGCGTCGCCGAAGGTGAAGATGCCGCCGTCGGCGCCGAGGACGTAGTAGCCCTGGCCGGTCGGGGTCGACCCCATGGCCACGCTTCCGGCATACGACGCCAGGCGCAGGCCGGGCACGCTGCCGAGGAAGGGCACGCCGAAGGCGAACATGCCGCCGTCCCTGGCCACCAGCCAGTACCCGGCCGCCGACGGAGAATCCATGCCGACGACCGGAGAGTTGAGGCGGATGGCGCCGGTGGAGCCACGGAAGACGGCGTCGCCGAAGGCGAAGATGCCGCCGTCGCTGGCCACCAGCCAGTAGCCCTTGCCGGTGGGCGTGGGAGCCATCCCCACCACCGGCTTGTTGAGCCTGATGGCGCCGGTGGACCCGAAGAAGCCGGCGTCGCCGAAGGCGAAGATGCCGCCGTCGCCACCGAGGAGCCAGTAACCACCGGGCGGAGCGGAGCGGGCCGGCGTAGGCGTGATCCCCTGGAGGGGCGAGTTCAGAGCGAGCTTGGCCACGTCACCGAGGAAGGGCGCCTCGCCGAAGGACCGGACCACGCCGTCCCGGCCCGCGACCCAGTAGCCGACGGCCACAGGGCGGGGCGGGACGCTGAAGGGCGGACGGGGGCCGGGATCGGGAATGGACCGCCGCAGCTCGGGCAGGCGGGAGTAGAGGCTGTCGCCGGGGCAGTCGGTGGACCGGGTGTCGCGGTGGCCGGAGATGTTGGGGAAGGTGATCACGCTCCCGTCGGTCCGGGTGTAGGGCGACGAGCCGGTGGGGTCGATGTAGTGGCGGTTGGTCTCCCACGCCAGCATCGACCTGAGGCCGCTGACGGCGGCGGTGGTCGGCGAGGTGGCGATGAAATCGCCCAGCAGGGCGATGCCCACCGACCCCGTGTTCACCCCCTCGGCGTGGGCGCCGATGACGGCGTTGCCTTCGCGGTCCTCGCCCGTCGGCATCTCCCCGAAGTCGTAGGTGCGGGCGTAGCGGCCCTCGTAGACGCGACCCTGGGCGTCGACGAGGAAGTTGTAGCCGATGTCGTCCCATCCCCGGGTGCGGGTGTGGAAGCTGTAGATGGCCCGGATGGTGGCGGCGGGATCAGGGTCGTCGTTGGTGGTGGCGGTGTGGTGCACGACCAACTTGGTCACCGGCGCATGGGACTGGCGGGGGGCACGCAGCGATTCGTCGGCGCCCCATTCCGATCGCGACACCACGGGCGGCTGAGCGGTCCCCGACGGATTGATGGTGGAAGCCGAGGCGGCCGGCGCCGGCGCCCGGATCAGGCGCCGTGGCCCCTTCTCGGTGTCGATGGCCACCACCTGCAGCGAACGGGCCCGGCCGGCGACCACCCGCGCCTCGATCCGCGATGCGCCGTCGACCCGCATGAGGCCGCTGTAGACGAGGCCGCGCTCGTGGTCCTCGAGATCGTGGGACACCGACACGTCCTGCCAGGGCCGCCACGTACCTCCCACGGCCCAGCGGAGCTGCACCACGGCGTCGTCGTCGCCGGCCCAGCGGAGCCCGACGTGGGAGACGGGAAAAGAGGTGTCCTGGCCACCGGGACGGGGGGCGTCGGCCAGCACGGCCATCCGCGTCCCGGGGGCGCTCCAGGCCATGGGCACGGGCACGAACAGGGCCACGGCGATGATGGCCAGCGCGACAGAAACTCGGGTTGCTCGTCGGGTCACAGGAACCGCCGGTTCCACCGCCATGAGGAGGCGACTTGGGTGTCGGGGAAGGTGCATCCATTGAAGCAGGTAGATGGGACCATTCGGTGCCAACCACCATCAGCGGCGACTACCCTCTCCGCCCATGCCCACAACCCCTCACGTCCGTCGCGCCACGCAGGCCCTTCTGGCCGGGGCACTCGTCGCCGCCGGCCTCGTCTCCGCTGTCACTCCAGCCTCCGCAGCCCCGTCTTCCCGCTGGAGCATCGACCTGCCCGGCGCAGCCGTCCGCGAGTCGTCCCCACTCGGCATCGACCTCGACGGCGGCGGCCTCGATGTCGTGTTCGGCGCCCACGACGCCAAGGTGTACGCCCTGCACGGCTCCGACGGCAGCACGGTGGGCGGTTGGCCGCGCCAGACCAGCCACGCCGTCAACTCCTCGCCGGCCGGCGCCGACACCGACGGCGACAGCCGCCCCGAGGTCTTCGTGGGCAGCGGGGTGGGGAGCCACGGCCAGTGCTCGGGTGGGGCCATGTACTCCTTCGAGCACGACGGGACCGAGCGCTTCCGCTTCCAGGGCAGCGACCAGGACTGCCCCAGCCAGGCCGTCCACTCCAGCCCGGCCATCGGCGACATCAACCGTGACTCCAACCCCGACGTCACCTTCGGCGCCCTGGGGCTGCGGATGTACTCGCTGTCCCACTCCGGCACCATGAACGGCGGGTGGCCCTACTACACCGACGACACGGTCTTCTCCACCCCCGCCCTGGCCGACGTGAACGGCGATGGACAGACCGATGTCATCGTGGGCGGCGACTCCAGCCCCGGCGCCCCCATCGACCACCGGGGTGGCCTGGTGCGGGCCATCTCCGGCACCGGCCAGACGCTGTGGGAGTTCCGGGTGAACGAGATCGTCCGTTCCTCGCCGGCAGTGGGCGACATCGACGGTGACGGCAAGGCCGAGATCGTCTTCGGCACCGGCGACTACTGGGTGCGCCAGCCCGGCGGCGCCAGCGATGCCACCAAGGTGTTCGCCCTCAACCTCAACGGCAGTCTCAAGTGGGCCCGCGACACCGGCGGCTACACCATGGCCTCCCCCGCGCTCGCCGACATCGACGGCAACGGTCGGCTCGACGTGGCCATCAGCACCTTCGACGGCCCTGATCCCGGCCGGGTGTTCGCCCTTCGCGGCAGCGACGGCGGCGACCTGCCCAACTTCCCGAAGGCATCGGGCGGGGGCGTGGTCCTCGGCTCGATCTCCACCGCCGATCTGAACGGTGACGGAGGCCAGGACCTCCTCGTGCCCACCGGCGGCGGGATCTTCGCCTACAGCGGAAAGACGGGGGCGCTCCTCTTCGCCCTGGAGCAGGGCAAGGTCGCCTTCCAGAACTCGCCCCTGGTCACCGATATCGACGGCAACGGCCTGCTCGACATCGTCGCCGCCGGCACCCGCCCGAACGGCGCCGGGGTCGCCGTCCGCTACGAGATGGCCGCCTCCGACAATGCGGTCCTCGGCGCCACCGCCTGGCCCACGTTCCATGGCGACCAGCGCCGCACCGGCGCCGTCACCGTGCCCCCGCTGTCCCAGAGCCAGTGCGCCCAGGCCGGCCCCGGCGGGTACTGGCTGGTCGCCTCCGATGGCGGCATCTTCGCCTTCTGCGATGCCAGGTTCTTCGGGTCCACCGGTGCCCTCAAGCTGAACCAGCCCATCGTGGGCATGGAGTCCACGCCTTCGGGCGGCGGCTATTGGCTGGTGGCCTCCGACGGGGGGATCTTCGCCTTCGGCGACGCCGTGTTCCGCGGCTCCACCGGCGCCCTGAGGCTGAACCAGCCCATCGTGGGCATGGCCCGGACCCCGAGCGGCAACGGCTACTGGCTGGTGGCCGCCGACGGCGGGATCTTCGCCTTCGGCGACGCGGTGTTCCGCGGCTCCACCGGCGCCATCAAGCTGAACCAGCCCATCCGGGGAATGGCGGCCACGCCCACGGGCAACGGCTACTTCCTGGTGGCCGCCGACGGCGGGATCTTCGCCTTCGGAGATGCGGTGTTCCGCGGCTCCACCGGCGCCATCAAGCTGAACCAGCCCATCCGGGGAATGGCGGCCACGCCGTCCGGAAACGGCTACTGGCTGGTCGCCTCCGACGGCGGCATCTTCGCCTTCGGCGATGCCGTCTTCCGCGGCTCCACCGGTGCCATCTCCCTCAACCAGCCCATCGTCGGGATGGACCGCAACGCCGCCGGCAGCGGCTACTGGCTCGTCGCCTCCGACGGCGGGATCTTCGCCTTCGGTGTCCCCTTCTTCGGCTCCACCGGCGCCGTCAAGCTGAACCAGCCGGTGGTGGGAATGGCGGCGGCGCCCAAGCCCTAGTTTTCGGGTCGCAAGCGGTCAGCGCCGTGCGGCCACGTCTTCCAGGAAGCGGCCGTAGCGGTCGATGATTACGGGCCAGCTGTAGTGGGCGCCGGCGTGGGTGCGGCCGTGCTCGACGAGCTGGGTGCGGAGACCGGGATCACCGGTCAGCCGCTCGACCGCCACCTCGAAGGAGCCGTAGCCGGAGAACCACAAACCGCCGCCTGAACGCTGCACGTGCTCGGTGGTGGCGGCGCAGGCACCGTTCACGAGCACGGGAGTGCCGGCATGCCAGGCCTCGAGCAGTACCAGCGCGAAGGCCTCCAGCGGCGACGGGGACACCAGCGCCTGCGCCCCCGCCAGCAGCCCCCACTTGGTGGGCTCGTCCACCGGGCCGGCCATCACGATGTCGGGATGGGCGGGCGGCGCATGGACGACGGGGCCGGCGAAGACCAGGGCCAGAGGACCGGGATGGCGTTCCTTGTAGGCGGCGAAGAACCGGGCCAGCAGAACCGATCCCTTGCCCTCGTCCACCCGACCGAGGCAGAGCAGGTAGGGCCGGTCGCCGAGCCCGGTGGCCTCGGCGGCCGCGGCCGGGTCGCCCTCGCCCGGCTCGATGCCGAGCCCCATCACGATCTGGGGCGTGGAGGCCACCGGGAAGAGCCGCTCGGCCAGCCGGCGCTCGCCCTGAGTCTGGAAGACCAGGCCTCGGGTGGCGGCGAACACGTCGCCGAACAGCGGCAGCCGAAGCGGCGCCTCGTCGTGAGCGGCGGGGTGCATCACCGCCCTGTCGCCCACCGCCGGCACGCCCCGCACCGTGGGGTAGTAGAGGTAGGGATAGAAGACCACGATGTCGGCATCGCCGTCGGCGGCGGCGGCCACCACGTCCGGGCAGACCGGCCCCTGCAGGTCGATCCACCGTTGCTGGTCAGCCGGCGAGGCGCCGGCGGGGTCGGCCAGGACGGGGCGGGAGAAGGTCTCGAAGCCGGGGTCCCGACCGGCGGTGGAGGCGAAACGGCGCACCCGCACCCCGTTCAGGTCGACCTCCCCGGGGGGATAGGCGTCGGCCCACGTGAGGGCGTCGAGCGCGCAGGTGGTGAGCGCCTCCACCTCCCAACCCAGTTGGGACACCAGCCGCTCGGCCAGCATCCGGGCCCCGTACTCGGCTCCGCCGACCACCTCGGTGCCGTACCGGGGGACGACGTAGGCCACCTTCACCGGGTGAGGACCTCCACCCAGCGGGCCCTAATTCGCTCCAGGGAGAACTCCTGGAGGCGGGCGACGCCGGCGGCGATCAGGGACCGGCTGAGGGTGGGATCGGTGACGACACGGTTGACGGCGGCGGCCACGGTGGCCGGAGCCTTGGACTCCAGCACGATGCCGGCGTCGCCGACGGTGCCCGGCACCGCGGTGGACGAGTAGGCCACCACGGGGACGCCGTGGGCCATGGCCTCCAGCAGGGGGATGCCGAACCCCTCGTGCTCGGAGAGACACACCAGCACGTCGGCGCTCCGGTAATGGGCGGCCAGGGCGCCGGCGCTGACGGAGCCGGTGAAGGAGACGGCCCCGGCGATGCCCAGAGCGGCGGCGAAGCCCTTCAGCGCTTCGAGATAGGTGTCGGACGACGAGCCGCCCACCAGGTGCAGGCGGGCGTCGGGGTCGTAGAGCCGGCGGTAGGCGGCGAAGGCCTTCACCACGTCGTGCTGGAACTTGTGGGGCGACACCCGGCCCACGAACAGCCAGTCCGAACCGCCGGCGGCTCTGGCCGCGGCCAAACGCTCCATGGCACCGGCGTCGGGCTCGGCGCCGGCCAGCGCCTCCAGGTCGAGCAGGATCGGCGCCGTCGCCGTGGCCCGGTAGCCGGCCGCCTTCAGCTCCTCCTCGTTGTAGGGGGAGTCGGCCACGCCGAGCGATGCCCGCCCGGCCAGCTCGGGGAGCTGGGCCCGGCCCCACGAGCAGCCGTAGGCGGCACCGGGTTCCCACCGCTCGAACAGGTGGGCCGGCGTCACGTTGTGATGGTCGACGACCAGCGTCTCGGGACGCTCCCTCACGAAATCGGCCACGTCCGACCCGATGGCCATGTGGTACACGAGGACGTCACCGTCCCTGGCCGCGAAGCCCCGGCCGTAGGTCTTGTGGCTGCGGGCCTTTCCCCCCATGGCCGGGCGCACGTGCTCGGCGAAGACCTCGCCCTCCACTCCCAGCACTTCGTGGGCCAAGCGCTGGAGCTCGAGGATGTGGGCGCCCACCGCACCGGGCTCGAAGGTGGGCACGAACTGGTGCAGGCGGCCTATGCGCACCCTGCCTCCGCCCCCTGCAGCAGCTCCTCCATGACCGTCCGGAAGCGCCGGCTGGCCCGCTCCAGGGTGAAGTGGCCGGCCCGCCCCACGCCGGCATCGGCCAGCTGGTCCCGCAGCACCCCGTCGCTCAACACCCGGTGGACGGCGGCGGCGACGGTCATCGGGTCCTTGACGCTCAGGAGCACGGCGGCGCCGGCCACCGTCTCGGGAACGGCCGCGGCGGCAAAGGCCACCACCGGTACCCGCTCCCGCATGGCTTCGACGATGGGGACGCAGAACCCCTCGTGCTCGGAGAGGCACACGAAGACGTCGGCGTTGCGATAGACGGCGGCCAGCACGGACTGGCGCACCGATCCGGCCATGGTGACGGCGCCGGCCAGGCCGAGGCCGGCGACGTAACGCTCGAGGGTGACGAGGTAGGCGTGGGAGCCGGTTCCCCCCACCAGGTGGAGCCGGGCCCTGGGGTCGTAGGCGGCCCGGTAGGCGGCGAAAGCCCGCACAACGTCGTGCTGGCACTTGTGGGGCGCCACCCGACCAACGAAGAGCCAGTCCGCCCCTCCTCCGTTTTTGGCCTTGACCAGGGCCCTGGTGGTGGCCGGGTCGGGCGACACCCGCCCCTCCTCCAGGTCCACGAGCACCGGCGAGACGGTGGTGCGGGCGTACCCGGCCGCTTCGAGTCCGGCCCGGTTGAACTCCGACACGGCGATACCCAGCTCCACCGTGGGTGCCAGCTCACGCATCTGTCGCTGCCCCTCGCCGAGCTCGATGGCCACCCCCGGCTCCCATGCCCGGTAGAGCGAGGGGTCGGTGATGTTGTGGTAGTTCACCAGCTTCGGCTCCGGCCGGGCCATGAGGAAATCGAACACCGCGCTGCCGGTGGACAGCTGGTACATCAGCCACGCCGGTTCGCCTGACCCGCGGCTCCGCCGGGCGAAGGACCGGAAGGAGCGGACCTGGCCGGCCTTGGCGCCGCGGAACCCGTCGGCGTAGATGTCGGAGGCGACGCCCATGTCCCGCAGGATCCGCTGGGCGTGCAGGGCGTGGGTGCCGATGGCGTCGCGGGGCGCGAACGTGGGGATGAACTGGTGGACGGCGACCATCGACGCTCAGCCGGGGAGGCGCGCGACCACGGCGTAATCGGTGGGCGCGTCGACGACCTCCACCGAGCTGACACCGCCGGCGCCGAGCAGCTGGCACCAGGTCTTCGGGTCGAGCGGCCGCCCAGGGGAAAGATCGGCAGCCACGCCGCTCCAGCACTCGGGCTTGGTGCCGATCACCACGGCCACACCACCGGGAGCCAGCTTGGCCCTCACGAGATCGGCGATGGCGGCGAGCGTGCCGAGGGGCAGAAGGTCGACGCAGCCACTGAGCACGATGCCGCCGAGCGAGCCGTCGGCCACGGCGCCGAGGTGGACAATCGCCTCGTCCACCCGGATCTCCAGGCCGGCGGGAGGCATCTGGTCCACCGGGTCGACGCCGTAGGCATCCACGCCGGCCTCCGCCAGCCGCGCCACCAGGGCGCCGTCGCCACATTCGGCGTGGACCACCCGGCCGGGAGCATCGGTCACCGCCTCGATCACGATGGGTGCCCAACGTGCCGTGTCGAACCCCGGGGCGGCGGCCCGGGCCATGGCGAGGAACTTCCCGCCGGCGCCGGGAGCGGCCTGCTCCAGGCCGTCGACCCGGTCACCCAGGAGGCGCACGGCGCGGGTGACCCCGAAGGCGAAGGCGCTCACCTGCTGGGCCACGTAACGCATCTCCCAGATCACCGCCTTGCGGATGACCCGCTTGGCGAACCCCACGGCCGGCGTGCGTGAGGCCACGGGAGCCAGCACGTCCACATGGGTGGACTGCTCGGTGCGCTCGAGGACCTGGGCGAAGTCGTCGCCCACGGCGTGGACGGGTGCGAACCGGGCGAACACGAGGTCGAGCTCGCGCTCGAAGTTGGCCGGCAGGTCTCCCGACTCCCTCCGCCGGCGCACCTCCTCGTCGATCTCGGCCAGAAGCCGGGGGTGGTCGATGGTGTCGCTCATGGCCGGGGCGAGGCTACTGGGGCCATGGTTGGCCGGCCCCCCTCAGGAGCCCCGCCGGTCAGGGCGTGAGGGCCGGGGCCTGTGCCGCGTTCTGGATCACCTTGTCAATGAAGCCGTACTCCAGGGCCTCCTCGGCGGTGAACCAGCGGTCACGGTCCGAGTCGGCCTCGATGCGCTCCACCGGCTGACCGGTGTGGAAGGAGATCCGCTCGGCCATCATCCGCTTGAGATAGATGATCTGCTCGGCCTGGATGGCGATGTCGGTGGCCTGGCCCTGCATGGCGCCCGAGGGCTGGTGCATGAGGATGCGGGAGTGGGGCAGGGCGTAACGCTTGCCCGGGGTGCCCGAGCAGAGGAGGAACTGCCCCATGGAGGCGGCCAGGCCCATGCACACGGTGGAGACGTCGCAGGGCACGTACTGCATGGTGTCGTAGATGGCCAGGCCGGCGGTCACCGAGCCGCCGGGCGAGTTGACGTAGATGGCGATGTCCCGCTCGGCGTCCTCGGCGGCGAGGAGCAGGAGTTGGGCACAGATGAGGTTGGCCGACGCGTCGTCCACCTGGGTGCCCAGGAAGATGATGCGCTCCTTGAGGAGCCGGGAGTAGATGTCGCTCGACCGGTCGCCCCAGGAGGTCTGTTGTGCGGTGACGGGAGTGATGGAGGCCATGGGGCGAGGCTACCCGACCATCTCGGGCCACCCGTTCGGGGGCGAAGGAGCCCTGGCTCAGGAGGAAGTGGCCTTGCCCATCCCGCCGCCTTTCAAGTGCGGGTCGGCCCTCGGCTCGCCCCCCCCGGCTCCTGCGGGGCCGGGGACGCCGGCGGTTCCTGGGCGGCGTCGCGGCCCACCCGGCGGCCCGGAGGGGCAGGCTCCTCCGCTACAGGCTCGGCGGGCGCCGGGGACGAAGAAGGGGCGACCGTGGTGGTGGTGGTGGTGGTCGTGGGGCCCGGCACCGGACGCTGCTGCGGGGTGGACTGTACGGATCTGTCGGGACCGGTGGGGGCGGCCGCCGGCTTCACGGCGCTCGCCGGCTGGCCGGCGTCCTGGCGCCCGGCGCCGTCCGGCCCGCCCGCCTCAGCGCTGTTGCCCGGGTCATCCGGCTTGCCCGGTGCCGCCGGCGGTTGCGACGGTCCGCCCGCCAGCGGTCTCCCGCACCGGGACTTGGCGGCCAAGGCCCGCTCGTCATGCGGCGTGCTGGGGTCGTCGGGGTGGGCGGCGACGTACTGGCCATGGGTGCCGGAGAACTGGGAACCGCCGGGAATGGTGCAGGGCGTGCCGGCGTCGTCGAGGAAGCGCTCGACAGACCTTTCGGCGGGGGATGTCCCGGTGCCATGCTGGGCCCTTCCCGAGGGCACAGGGATCCCGATCCTCGCCAGGACGGAATGGGCGGCGTGCTGCATGGGCCCGGGAAGCGTGCCCGTCGCCGCCGAGGCGAGGCTTCCACCGCCGAGGAGCAGCCCACCGAGAAATGCGGCCACGACTGCGGGGTTCCGGCTCCGTCGTGACCTGGCGGGAACGGCCGGCGCCACCGACGGGTTCGTGAACCGATCGGCGGTCATGGGAACACGCTCGTCCCCTGCGGATTTGCGATAGGCGAGGAGTCGCTGGTCGGCCAGGTCGAGCAGAGACGGTCCGGTGGTCGCCTCCGCTGGAAACGTCGCCGCGCCCCAACTGAAGGCCGTGGGCGCGCTGGCGCGGACCCGGCCGACGAAACCGGCTACGGCCTCAGGGGCCATCTCGGGGAGCAGCACCACGAACTCGTCACCGCCTACCCGGTACGCCGTGTCACCCCCTCGAAGGGCGGTACGGATGGCGCCGGCGAGCGTGCAGAGTGCCTCATCTCCCGTGGCGTGACCCTGGATGTCGTTGATCAGCTTGAGCCGGTCCACGTCCAGAGCCAGCAGGCTCAGTGAACGGCCGTGGTGCTCGGCCACCGCCATCTCACGGGCCAGGTCCCGCTCCAGGGCCCGGCGGTTCAGGAGGCCGGTGAGAGGATCGATGAACGCATCCTCCTCCAGGCGCTCGGCGGTCCGGGCATCTGCACTCGCGGTCAGTACCTCCGCAGCGGTGCGGTTTTTCCCCATCGCGGCCAGATTGATCACACCTCTCCTGAATGAGCGGTTCGTTTTTCATCGGCGGCAGGTGCGTAATGCTGAAGTCGAAAAACCAAAGTTTCGGGTAGAACACACCTACCGCCGACGTAGCCCAATGGCAGAGGCACGACGTTTAGGGCGTCGTCAGTGAGAGTTCGAATCTCTCCGTCGGCACGTCATGTGGGCGGCCAGGGCGACGGCCAGGGCGCGGAAGGCTCGGCCCCGGTGGGAGACGGCGTTCTTCTCGTCCGGCTTCATCTCGGCGAAGCTCCACCCGGCACCCCCATCCGGCACGAAGACGGCGTCGTAACCGAAGCCGCCGGTTCCCCTGGCGCCGGTGGCGATGTGACCGTCCACCACTCCCTCGGCGGACACTTCTCTTCCGTCGGGGAAGCACACCATGGCGACGGTGCGGAACCGGGCCCGGCGTTCGCCCAGCGTGACACCCTCGAGGGCGGCGAGCAGGTGGGCCACGTTGTCCGCATAGGTCGCGTCCTGGCCGGCGTAGCGGGCCGAATACACCCCGGGCGAACCACCGAGGGCCTCCACCTCCAAACCGGTGTCGTCGGCCACCGCCGCTTCTCCGGTGGCGGCAACGAGGGCCTGCGCCTTCAGGCGGGCGTTCTCCTCCAGGGTGCTGCCCGTCTCCGCCACCTCGGCCACGCCGGGCGGGCGGGGAATCAGCTCGAAGCCGCACGCCCCCAGCACGGCGGCCATCTCCGCCGCCTTGTCCGGGTTGGCCGAGGCCAGCACCAGGCGCATGCCGTGCTCAGAGCTCAGCGAGGTGGTGGTGGGTCGGCCACCAGGGCGGCCTGCAGGTTCAGGATCTGGCTGATCCCCTGCTCGGCCAGGCCGAGCAGATCGTCAAGGTCAGAGCGGCTGAAAGGTAGCCCCTCGGCTGTCCCCTGCACCTCCACGAAGCGGCCGGACGAGGTCATCACCACGTTCATGTCGACCTCGGCCCGAACGTCCTCGGAGTAGTCGAGGTCGAGGAGGGCGGTGGTGTCCACCACCCCGACGGAGATGGCGGCACATCCCTCGGTGACGGGGTGGGCCAGGGCCGGGTTGGCCTGGACGCGGCGGGTGAGGGCGTCGTGCAGGGCCACGTAGGCGCCGCAGATCGAGGCGGTGCGGGTGCCGCCGTCGGCCTGGAGCACGTCGCAGTCGAGGACCACCTGGATCTCGCCCATCATCTCCATGTCGGTGACGGCGCGAAGGCTGCGGCCGATGAGGCGCTGGATCTCCTGGGTGCGCCCCGACTGGCGGCCTTTCACCGCCTCACGGTTGACCCGTTCGGTGGTGGAGCCGGGGAGCAGGGAGTACTCCGCCGTCACCCAGCCCTTGCCCGTTCCCTGCATCCAGCGGGGAACCTTCTCGTCCACGGAGGCGGTGCACAGGACCCGGGTGCGACCCATACTGGCCAGCACGGAACCGGCGGCGAAGTCGGTGTAGTCCCGCTCGAACGTGACCGGCCGAAGATCGTCCGGCTTCCTCCCATCCGGCCTCAAAGGGAGTACTCGTCGTGCGGGCGGGCGACTTCCACGGGGCCACCGTAGGCGGCGGCGGCTTCGGCCTTGGCGCTCCCGCGGTCGACGGTGGGCCACACATGGGTGATCACCAGGCGGGCGGCGCCGGCGCCCTTGGCCATGGCACCGGCCTCCCGGGCACTCAGGTGGCCGGCGGCCTTGCCCTCGTGGTCGGCCAACCACGTGGCTTCACACAGGGCCAGGTCGATTCCCTCTCCCAGGGCTGAGAGGGACCAGCCGGGCCCGGTGTCGGCGGAGTAGGCGAGGGAGCGGCCGCCGGCGTCGATTCGCACGGCCAGAGTCTCCGGCGGGTGGTCCGTACGGGAGAAGCGCAGCTTCACGTCGCCCCCGGACAGGTCGACCTCGTCGCCGTCGGTGACGGTGTGCCACTTCACCGACGGCTCGAAGTCGGAGAAGACCCGGGTCTGCACTCCGGCGGGCGCGTACACCGGTATGCCCGTCAGCTTCATGACATAGGCGGCGGCGACCCGGTATCCCTCGAGGTCGCCCCAGTGGTCGGGATGCTCGTGGGACAGAACGATGGCATCCAGCTCGCTGAGCTCGATATGGCGCTGCAGGTTGGCGAGGGAGCCGGAGCCGGCGTCGAGCCAGATGGTGGTGCCGGCTGCCCGCACCAGATAGCCGCTGCAGGCACCGCCGGGGCCCGGATAGCTGCCGTCAGAGCCGAGCACGGTGAGACGAAGATCCTCGTTCATTCCCATGTCCATCACCTCGAAGGCTAGAAATAGATCGTGCCGCGGGCACGGTCGACCACCTGGTCGACTGGGTCGGTCCAGGCGCCGGTGGAGAGGTATTTCCAGCCGGCGTCGGCGACCACACCCACCACCACGCCCTCCTCGATCTTCTGGGCGCACTTCACGGCGCCGGCCATCACCGCGCCGGATGAGATTCCGGCGAAGATGCCGACGTCGCAGAGGCGCACGGTCCACTCGATGGACTCCCGGGTGCCCACCACGGTCTTGCGGTCGAGCAGGTCGTAGCCGTCGTTCTCGATGAAGATCGGCGGGACGAACCCTTCGTCGAAGTTCTTGAGCCCGTCGACCATCTCCCCCGCCGGCGGCTCCACCGCCCACACCTGCACCGAGGACTTGCGCTCCTTCAGGAACTTGCCGACCCCTACCAACGTGCCACTGGTGCCGAGGCCGGCTACGAAGTGCGTGACCTCCGGGCAGTCGCGCCAGATCTCGGGGCCGGTGCCCTCGTAATGGGCCTTGGGGTTGGCGTGGTTGCCGTACTGGAAGGGGAACCAGTAATCGGGGTTCTCGGCAGCCAGCCGCTGGGCCATGCGCATGGCCCCGTTGGAGCCCTCGCTTCCGGGCGACGAGATGATCTCCGCCCCCCAGACCTCCAGGAGCTGCTTGCGCTCCTTGGACACGTTCTCGGGGAGGACGATCTTGAGGGGGTACCCCTTGACCCGGGCCACGAGGGCGAGGCCGATGCCGGTGTTGCCGGAGGAGGACTCGAGGATGGTCTGGCCCGGCTTCAGGGTGCCGTCCTTCTCCGCCTCCTCCACCATGGACTTGGCGATGCGGTCCTTCACCGACCCGCCGGGGTTCTGGCCCTCCAGCTTGAGCAGGATCCGCACCCGCGGGTTCGGGCTGAGGCTCGACACGTCCACCAGCGGGGTGTCGCCGATGAGGTCGAGAACGCTGTCGTAGAGCAAGGTTGTGGGCCTAACTCCAGGGGCCGGAGCCGCCGGCTACGGCGGGGAGGATGGAGACAACGTCCTCGTCGGAGACCTTGGTCTCGAGCTTGTCGAGGTACCGCACGTCGTCGTCGTTCACGTAGACGTTGACGAACTTGTGGAGGGTGCCGTCACCGGTGATGACCTGGCCGGCGAGGCCGGGGAACTGGCGGACCAGGTCGTCGAACACCTCGGCCAGAGTGGCGCCGTTGGCCTTCACCGAAGTCATGCCCCCGGCATACTGTCTCAGGACCGTAGGCAGTCGGACATCGACCGGCATGGGTAGGGCCTCCACTCGAAAGTTGACCAGAACACTCGCAATTCTACTCGCCTACCCATCGCCCACCGTGACCGGCTCCTCGGTGATCGCACCTTCAACGATCCGGAAGGACCTCACCACAGGTTCGGCCAACTTCAACGACACCAGCACGTAGTGCCAGTTCGGGTCCGGTGCCTGGGCCACATCGGTGGGTGACGGGTGGGCATCGGTGTGGGTGTGGGAGTGGAAGACGCCGACGATCTCCAGGCCTCTTTCCTCTGCGTCCCGGTCGGCCTTGAGGTGCTGAAGAGGGTCGACGGTGTAGAGCCGGGCCGAGGCCTCGACGTTCCTCGTCGGGTAGCAGACGACGACATCGGCTGTTCCGGGGGATGCGGCGAGCAATCCACAGCCCTCCTCCGGGAGGGCGTCGATGCAGTGGGCCACCATCTGGTCGTAGATGTCGACCGGCAGGCTCAGCACGGGGCGACGCTACCGGCGGCAGGGGTTGCTCCCTTCGCCGGTACCGTGGCCCGGTGCCGCCCAAGGAGCCTCGACCGGTCGCCCAGAACCGCAAGGCGCGGCACGACTTCGAGGTGCTCGACACGGTGGAGTGCGGGATCGTCCTTCAAGGCAGCGAAGTCAAGTCGATTCGTGCCGGCAAGGTTCAA
The DNA here is from genome assembly GCA_035525365.1 of Acidimicrobiales bacterium. Classification (GTDB taxonomy): domain Bacteria; phylum Actinomycetota; class Acidimicrobiia; order Acidimicrobiales. The sequence goes on along the minus strand of DATLEK010000009.1, from coordinate 1,654 downwards.
CTGCGAGAGGCCTATGCACGCGTGGAGGACGGGGAGGTGTGGATGCTGGGTGCCCATGTGGCGCCTTACGCCTTCGCCTCCGGTTTCGGAGGCCACGACCCGGAGCGCCGGCGCAAGCTGCTGCTCCACCGGCGCCAGATCGACGACCTCGCCGAGCGCATCAAGAAGGAGTCGCTGACCCTGGTCCCGCTGTCCGTCTACTTCGTGGACGGGCGGGCCAAGGTGGAGCTGGCCCTGGCCCGTGGCCGCAAGAACTACGACAAGCGCCAGGCCATCGCCGCCCGTGATGCCGCTCGCGACGTGGAACGGGACAGCTCCCGCCGCCGTAGCGGCAAGGGATGAAAGGGCGGTACGATGGGTCACAGCAACAGCAAACAGAAGGGGGTGACTGGCTTCGACTTCGGTCGTCAAGGCAGGTGAAGCGAGCCGTGGTCTCCGGAACCACGTAAAAGAGCCGGAACAAAAAAATAAACGTCGACACTGACGAACTCCTCGCTGCGTAAGCAGTAAGGACGCGAGCCCGGCCTCAGCCCTATGGGTCGGTGCAAGCGCCATCAAGTAGGGCTCACCTTCCGGTCGTGTCAGCAGGCCGGTAGGGACATCCAGCTGACTGGGGCCCTCCGCCGATGCCGGTGGCGAGTGGAAGGCCTGAGATCTGTCACCGGATGCGCTCGGAGAAGCCCTGTTGAGAAACTGAAGCACGCGGGTTCGATTCCCGCCACCTCCACCATGTTTTCGTGGTAAAAGCCCAGGTCAGCGCCTCGTCCAGCCCAGGCGAGACACCGTTCTGACACAAAAAGACACAGGAACTTCTGGGCAGGGTGACGCCTCTTGCCCGTTTCGCAGCTGGGCGAGCATCGATACGAGGAAGCGGCCGGCGCTTCGGCGGCCATCGTCACGACCACTCAGAGTGGTCTGTGAGCGCTCTTGTGTTCGACGTCGCGTCCTCGGCCGCCACCACCAGATCGACGGGGTAGCGGCGGGCGGCACACGAGCAGCAACAGCGCTCCATATTTCCAGATCGGTTGGCGGCGCCAACAGAAGGAGAGACCCGCGTGCCGCAGCCGAGACGTCAAATATCCGGCAATCGGTCCTGGTATGCGCAACAATGCGCCGTGGAGGACGGCGCTGCGACGAAGGCTCTGGGCGCTTTGCGCGAGCGGCACGTCGGGGGCTCGGGCGAGCTCGAAGGCCTCTGCGCTGCGTGCGCCGAAGTGTGGCCGTGTCAAGTTCACGTCGGGGCGTCCTGTTCGATCGAGGACTTCGTAGCCGCGTGGTGGGAACGGAACGGCGACCAAGATCTTGGCCGGCACGAGCGCCTACGGCGCGAGAGAGCACTTGACTGGGCGGCTGAGGTCATTTACGAGGCAATCGAGCTTGCGCCGGTTATGTGCATCTCGCTGCTGAGTGGGGTTGACCCGGTTCGCCGGACAGGTTGATTATGCCGCCTGAGCGGCCGGGTGCTGGTGGATCTGACGTTCCTCGTACTCCACTGGGCTGAGATACCCAAGCGGAGGAATGAAGACGCTGGCGGTTGTAGAAGACCTCGATGAACTCGAACACCGCCTGGCGGGCCTGGGCTCTGGTGGCCCAAGAACGGCGGTCGATCAATTCGGTCTTCAAGGTTCCGAACCAAGCCTCCGCCACGGCGTTG
>DATLEK010000008.1:0-60310 GCA_035525365.1 Acidimicrobiales bacterium | reverse complement strand
GACGAGGTCATTGCGCCGATCGGTCCCTTGCGCTGCACGGGGAAGGCGGGACCGATGCCGAGGAAGCCGGTGGGCTCCTTCACTGCCGCGCCGCTCGGCCGTCCTACCGCCTTGACCTCGCGAAGGTCGACCGTGACGGGCAGCAGCCGGAGGCGCTCACCGTTGCGATCGATCTCGAAGATGATCTCCTGCCCCGGATGGGCCCGGATGTAGACCGGCAGGTCGTCCCAGTTCTCGAAGCGGCGGCCGTCGACGGTGAGGATCTTGTCGCCGACGCGGAACCCTGCCGATTGGGCCGGGCTCGGACCGGTGGCCAGCGCACTGATCTCGCCGACCTGCATGGCGGGCTTGTCGTATCTGATGAGCCCGACCGGGCCGTTCAGCAGCACGAGGATGAGAAAGGCGAGCACGAAGTGGGTCACCGAGCCGGCCACGCCGACGGCGAACCGCTTGGGGAACGACTGCTGGCGGTAGGAGCGGGCCTCGTCCTCGGGCTCGACCTCCTCCAGGTTCGTCATCCCCGGGATCTTGCAGTAGCCGCCCAGCGGCAGGGTCTTGAGCCCGTACTCGGTCTCGCCCTTGCGCACCGACCAGAGGCGCGGCCCGAAGAACACGAAGAACTCGGTGACCCGCATGTCCGAGAGCTTGGCGGCGACGAAGTGGCCGGCCTCGTGCAGGACGATCATGAGGAGAACGGCGGAGACGACGGCGACGGTGCCGAGGTTGCCGGTGAGCTTGGCCACGCCGAGGCCGAGCACGACGCCGATGAGCAGGCGCAGCAGGCCGACGCGGCGCTCGAGCGCCTCCGGATCGTCCGGGACCTTCGTCAGGTTCTCGATGCTCAGGGCACTCATGCGGCGCGGTTGCTCCGTTCGACGATCTCGCCCGCCCGCCGGCGGGCCCGGTGGTCGGCGTCCAGCACGGCCTCCAGGCTCTCGGCCCCGGCTCCGTCCCAGGACTCCATGGTCTCGCGGATCACCGCGGCGATGGAAAGCCACGCCAGCCGCCCGGCGAGGAAGGCCTCGACGGCGACCTCGTTGGCGGCGCTGAGCCACGCCGGCGCCGTGCCCCCGGCCCGTCCGGCGTCGTAGGCCAGGCCCAGGCAGGAGAAAGCCTCGGTGTCGGGCGCCTCGAAGTCGAGCCGGTCGACCCGCGCCCAGTCGATGGCCCCGAAGGGGGTGGCGACCCGCTCGGGATAGCCCAGGGCGTAGGCGATGGGGAGACGCATGTCGGGCAGCGACAGCTGGGCGACCGTCGCGCCGTCGGTGAACTCCACCATGGAGTGGACGATCGACTGGGGGTGCACCACGACGTCGATGCGATCGAACCCGACGCCGAACAGCTCGTTGGCCTCGATGACCTCGAGCCCCTTGTTCATGAGCGTCGAGGAGTCCACGGTGATCTTCGATCCCATCGACCAGGTCGGATGGGACAGGGCGTCGGCCACCGTGACCGACCCGAGCTCGGCCCGGCTCCGGCCCCTGAACGGCCCCCCACTGGCGGTGAGGACGATGCGCCGAACCACGTCGCCGCGACCGGCGCTGCGCAGGCACTGGTGCACGGCGCAGTGCTCGGAGTCGACGGGCACGATCTCGGCTCCCGGCGTGGCCCTGGCCTTCTGCACGACGGGGCCGGCGGCGATGAGCGACTCCTTGTTGGCCAGGGCCAGATACCGCCCCGCCTCGAGCGCGGCGAGCGTCACCGGCAGGCCGGCGAAGCCGACGACGGCGTTGAGCACGACCTCACCCATCTCCGCGACCGCCGCCACTTCGTCGCCGGCCACGACGGTGGTGCCGGGTGGCACGCGGTCGCGCACCTCCCCCGCCAGCGACGCGTCGCCGATGCCAACCAAGCGGGGTGTGAACTCCCAGGCCTGCTCGACGAGCGCATCCACCGAGCTCGACGCCGACAGCGCACCGACGGTGAAGCGGTCGGGCTCGGCTCGCACGACCTCGAGCGCCTGGGTGCCGACCGACCCCGTCGATCCGGCGATGGCGACGACGCGCGTCACTAGGCGAGATCGAGCAGGCGCACCAGGTAGTACGTGGCGGGCAGCACGAACAGCAGCGCGTCGAAGCGGTCCATCATCCCGCCGTGGCCGGGGAGGATCGTGCCCATGTCCTTCACGCCGAGGTCGCGCTTGACCATCGACTCACACAGGTCGCCGAGCGGGGCCACGGCCGCCACCGCGAGGCCGAGGGCGAAGGCGCTGCCGAGGTCCCACGGATGGATGGCCCGGGTGACCACCACCGACACGACGACGGCCGCCGCGCTACCGCCGAGGAGGCCCTCCCACGTCTTGTTGGGGCTGATATCGGGCGCCAACGGTGTGCGACCGCTGCGGCTGCCGATGAAGAAGCCCCCGACGTCGTAGGCGACGGTGGCGAGCACGGCACCCAGGAGAAAGGCGATGCCGTGGCGGTCGGGCAGGCGCAGCAGCAGCGCCGCGAACGATCCGAGGAAGCCCACCCAGAGGAAGGCCATGAGGGTGACGGCGACGTTCACCGTCGGACGGGCCCGCACCACACCGGCCAGGTACCAGAGCAGGGTGAAGACGACGGCGAGGGTGATGACGAGCGGGATGGCCGTCTCGCCGCGTGCATAGCTCGCCAACATGATCGAGACGGTTGCGGTGAGCCCCATCAGCGTGGCCGGCCGGTGACCGGCGCGACGGAGCACGTCGAACAACTCGACGGCGCACAGGAGCACGACCCCGGTGGCCAGCACCATGGTGGCGGCCGGCCCGGCACGGAACATCAGCAGGGCCACGACGGCGACGGCGACCCCGGTCGCCACCGCCATACCGACGTCGCGCGGGCCGGCGGGCACCGGCGGCATCTGGCGCTCGGGCTCGGGACGGGGCCGGGCGCGCCGGGGCGGTGCGGCCGTCGCGGCCGGTGCGAGGGGCGGGAGCGCCGCCTCGGTGTCGTCGTCGAAGGAGTAGAGGTCGGAATGGTCGGTGCGCGTGTCGTCGAGCACGCCGATGCGCGTCTCGTCGCCGAGGGCCGACGCGTCCTCGAAGTCGGGCTCCTCCCAGTCGGCCTGCTGGTCCCGCCAGCGGGGCGGCGCCGAGAAGGCCGACCATGCCGCCAGGTCGTCCTCACTCGCCTCGGGCTCGTCGGCCACGGTTGCGAGGATGCGCGGGACCTCGCCCGTCGGCGGCTCGGTCCAGTGCGGCAGCTCGAGCTGGCTCGGAGTGGGCGCCGGATCGAGCTCGATGTCGCTGTCGTCGGGGAGCGGGAAGCGCGTCGCCGGCGGGGGCCCGGCCGGCCGCGGCGGGACGTCGCCGAAGCGCGGCGCATCGTCGGGGCGGCGGCGGGCGACCTGACCCGACTCGAGGGCGGCAGCGGCTTCCTCGGCGCCGATGATCCTCACGCCGTCGCTGGTCGGCCGCGAGATCAGCCTGTCGTCGTCGTTGTCGTCGTCCACGCTGTGCCTCCCCGTCAGACCTCGAGCAGCTCGTGCTCTTTGTGCTCGAGGTGCCTGTCGATCTCCTCCACGTAGGTATGGGTGATGCGCTCGAGGTCCTTCTCGGCCCGGTCGAGCTCGTCGGTGGAGATCTCGCCCTCCTTCTCGAGGCCCTCGAGGTCGTGGCGCGCCGCCCGGCGCAGGTTGCGCACGGCGACGCGGCCCTCCTCGGCCTTGTGCTTCACGACCTTCACCATCTCCTTGCGGCGCTCCTCGGTCAGCTGCGGGAACGTCAGACGGATCACGGCGCCGTCGTTGGAGGGGTTGATGCCGAGGTCGGAGTTCTGGATGGCCTTCTCGATGGCACCGAGCGCGCTCTTGTCGTACGGCGTGATCACGAGCAGGCGCCCTTCGGGCACGTTGATCCCGGCCAGCTGTTGCAGCGGGGTCTCGGCGCCGTAGTAGTCGACGCGGATCTTCTCGACGAGGGCGGGCACGGCCCGTCCGGTGCGCACGGTGGCGAAGTCGGACTGCGTGTGCTCGACGGCCTTGGCCATCTTCTCCTTGCACTCGGCCAGGACCACGCCGATGAGGGACTCGTCGGCCATCACCTGACCAGCGTACCGAGGGTCTCCCCCGCCAGGGCGCGACGGATGTTGCCAGGCGTCATCACGTCGAAGACCAGCACGGGGAGATCGTTGTCCTTGCAGAAGGTGATGGCGGTCAGATCCATGACCCTGAGATCCTGGGCCAGCACGTCGGCGTAGGAGATCTTGTCGTAGCGGGTGGCCGAGGAATCCACCTTGGGATCACTCGTGTAGACCCCGTCCACGCCCGAGTGCGTGCCCTTGAGGATGACCTCGGCCTCGATCTCGGCGGCGCGCAGGGCGGCGGCGGTGTCGGTGGTGAAGAAGGGGTTGCCCATACCGGCGGCAAAGGTGACGACACGGCCCTTCTCCAGGTGACGCATGGCCCTCCGGCGGATGTAGGGCTCGGCCACCTCGCGCATCTCGATGGCCGAGAGCACCCGGTTGGGCTGGCCGTGACGCTCTAGGGCGTCCTGGAGGGCGAGGGCGTTGATGACGGTGGCCAGCATGCCCATGTAGTCGGCCGTTCCCCGGTCCATGCCGGCGCCGGCGCCGGTGGTGCCCCGCCAGATGTTCCCGCCTCCCACGACCACGGCAATCTCCACGCCCAGCTCCGATCGCACCTTGGCGATCTCGCCGGCGATGCGGTCGACCACGCCACCGTCGATGCTCTCGTCGGAACTGGAGCTGGCGAAGGCCTCGCCCGACAGCTTGAGCACGACGCGCTGCCACCGGGGCGGCATGGGTGCTTCAGGCTCCGATCACGACCTGGGCGAACCGCACCACCCGGGCATCCCCGAGGACCTGCTGCACCGACTGCTTGTCGTCCTTGGCGAAGGGCTGGTCGAGCAGAACCCGCTCCTTGAACCAGCCCGTGAGCATTCCTTCGGAGATCTTCGCGAGCGCCGCCTCGGGCTTCCCCGAGTTGCGAGCTTGTGCCTCGAACGTCGAACGTTCCTCGGCCACCGTCTCCTCGGGCGCCTCGTCCCTGGTGAGGTACTGGGGCTTGGCGAAGGCGGCGTGTACGGCGATGTCGTGGGCCAGCTCCTGGTCGCCGCCGGCCAGCTCGATCAGCACGGCGTTGACGCCCCGCCCGCTCTGGACGTGGAGATAGGTGTCGAGCAGGTTGCCCTCCGCCACCTCGAAGCGGACGACCCTCCCCAGGCCGATGTTCTCCTTGAGTGTGATCTTTAGGCTGTCCACGTCGTCCTTGCGGGAGTCGAGGGCGACCTCGCCCTCGTCGGCCACCAGTTGGGCCAGATCGTTGGCCAGGCTCACGAAATCAGGGGACTTGGCCACGAAGTCGGTCTCGCACCTGAGCTCGACCAGGGCGGCCACGTTGCCGGCCCGGGCGAGTGCCACCGCGCCCTGGCTGCTCTCCCGATCTGCACGCTTGCCTGCGGACGCCAGGCCCTTCTCCCGCAGCCACTTGGCGGCGGCCTCGAAGTCTCCGTCGGTCTCGACCAGGGCCTTCTTGGCGTCCATCATCCCGGCACCTGTCTGGTCCCGGAGGCGCTTCACGTCCTTGGCGCTGAAGTCGGCCATCTACGCCCCTTCCCCAGCGGGTGCTGCCTCGGCCTCGGCTGGTGCTGTCCCGGCCTCTTCGGCCGAGTCTCTGGCCGCGGTCAGGCGGGCCGCTCGCTCCTGGGCCTGCACGGCCGCCTGGCGGCGGGCATCGGCCTGCTGCTCGGCGCGGCGGGCCTCCTGCTCGGGATCGGGCGGGGGCGGCGGGGAGGGCGCGGCCACTACGCCAGGGCGGCGGGACGCCATGAGACGGCCCTCCTCCACGGCATCGGCCACGATGCGGCACATCAGCGACCCGGCGCGGATGGCGTCGTCGTTGCCCGGGATCACGTAGTCGATGACATCTGGATCGCAGTTGGTGTCGACCACGGCCACGATCGGCAGCCCGAGCTTGTTGGCCTCAGTGACGGCGATGTGCTCCTTCTTGGTGTCGATGATGAACACCGCGTCCGGCAGCTTGGTGATGCCGCGGATGCCGCCCAGGTTGCGCTGGAGCTTCTCCAGCTCACGGCTGAGGATGAGGGCTTCCTTCTTCGGCATGGCCTCGAAGTCGCCAGCCGCCTTCATGCGTTCGTACTCGGTCATCTTCTTGACCCGGCCACTGATGGTGGAGAAGTTCGTGAGCATGCCGCCCAGCCAGCGCTCGTTGATGTAGGGCATGCCGCACTTGGTGGCGTACTGGGCCATGGGGTCCTGGGTCTGCTTCTTGGTCCCCACGAACACGATCGACCCGCCATCAGCCACCAGGTTGCGGATGTACCCGTAGGCCACCTCGATGCGCTGAAGCGTCTGGTTCAGGTCGATGATGTAGATGCCGTTGCGCTCGCCGAAGATGAACCGCTTCATCTTGGGGTTCCAACGGCGGGTCTGGTGCCCGAAATGGACCCCAGCCTCCAGTAACTGCTTCATGGTGACGACGGCCATGGTGTCCTTCCCAACGGTTATTGCGACCGGAGCGCGGCGCCCAGAGGGGCGACCGTGGGTGCGCTTGATCGGGTACGGGTGTGCGACGTCCCGGCCGGCGGCCGGTGACCCGCGACAGTGTAGGCGCAGCGACGCTGGAGGGTGCCGGGCATCCCTCACCGTGTACCGACGAAGAAGAGGGCGACCCCAACGGCGTCCTCGGCGGTAGCGATGAGATGGCCGGCGACATGGTCGGCGATGGCGTCGTCGAGGCTCTCACATGTCGGTGCCATGCCCGCCAGAGCCAGGCCGATCTCCCGGGTGGCGGCATCCGAGCCGGGCAGGGCGTTGTGGTGGTTGATCGACGGGACCGAGACCACGGCGTGGGTGGCGCCCGGCAGCCCGCTGCGCGGTGAGGGGACGACGACGTCGGCCCGCGCCGCCACCGAGGTGAAGTGCACGCCCTCCGGCAGGGGGCGGGAGTTGAGGTCCGCCATGAAGTCCGACGTCTCCGACAGCTGGCGCACCGAGGTGGACCGGGGGTCGATGCCGGTGATGTCCGCCTCGCCGATCAGCCACTGCGCCCACCTGCCCTTGGCCGTCATGTCGTTGAGGTCCAGCATCGTGGCCAGATCCGCTCCCTGATGGGGTGAACCCAGCGTCACCACGTGCTCGACGCCGGGCGGCGCCCGCTGACCCAAGGCCGATCTGGTGACGATGCCGCCCTGGGAGTGGGCCAGGATGTCAATCGGGACGCCCGGGTTCTCCGCATGGATGCGCTCCACCAGGTCCCGCAGGTGCTGTCCGGACCTGGCGATGTCCACCTGGGTGTCGGCCGGCCCGTAGGTGTTGTCCGCCGTGCTGCCCCCCCGGTAGGAGAACCGGTACACGTCGGCCGGGGCGTAGCCCAGGGCATCGGTCTGAACGTCGTAGATCGCCGCGTTCTCAGAGGACGACCCCAGACCGGCCACCAGCACGGCGATGCGGCGGCGCTTGGGAGGAGGTGGGGTGACCTCCTCCGGAGTGCAGGTTTGGCGGCGGTCCCACCAGGCCTTGGCCACAAAGGCCATGTCCCAGGGAGTGAGCCCGGCCGGGACCAGGGCCTCGATCCACACGAGGGCGTCCTCGACGCCGGCGGCAACGGTTCCTGCCATCGAGACCACCGCACCGGGCGCCTGTCGGGCCCAGCCCACGGCCTCGCTACCGACGCGTGACACCCCTCTCGACACCCGGCTGAGCAGCCCGCGGAGCCCCCGACGCTCGCCCTCTTCGCTCTGGAGCTTCCGCTCCTCTTCGGGAACGAGGTGGACGCGGAGCCGGCCATCGGAGGACGCGGCGAGCAGCACGAGCGGGTCCAGATAGGCGTCGCCGGCCCGGGCGCCGAAATGGAGGACCGGGCCCGCCGTGCCCACCACCTCGCCGGCGCCCACCCGTTGGCCGCGGCGGACCCCCACGCTGCGCATGAACGAGTAGCTCGATCGGATGCCGTCGGCATGGAGGATCACCACATGGAGGCCGCCGGCCACCGGGCCGGCGAAGGCAACTACTCCGGGCGCCGCCGACCGCACCGGTGTGCCCGCAGTGGTGGCGTAGTCGACGCCCCTGTTCCCGGGGCCGTAGAGGGTCCGGGGAGGGCGGAAGGGATCGACCACGGGGGCGTCGACAGGCGGCTGGTAGACGACGGGGGCGGGTTCCGCCGCTCGAGCGAGCACACCGGAGGCGGTCGAGAACAGGCCGAGGGTGGCCAGGACGAGGCCGGTGGCGACGGCGCGCAGAGCCGAGGCGGGGCAGCGCATGGATCCTCCCGGGGACGGGGCGGACGGCGCGGGGAAGCCAGGAGGCCGGAGGCCCTATACGAGGGAGGTGGGGCGGGCGGGGAGGGGCGGAGCGGGGAGGGGCTAGGCCGGCTCGTGAGCCGGCTCGGTCATCTTCGACCTGAGCTGGAGCACGGCCTTGGTGTGGATCTGGCACACCCGGCTCTCGGTGACACCGAGGATCTCGCCGATCTCCGAGAGGGTGAGCCCCTCGTAGTAGTAGAGGGTGAGCACGATCTTCTCGCGATCGCCGAGGCGGTTGATGGCGCCGGCGAGGATCTGCTTCATCTCCTCGACCTCGAAGGCCCCGACGGGACCTTCGCCCTTGTCGGCGATGGTGTCGCCGAGGGTGGTGGACTCGCCCCGCTCGCCGTTGACCGAGAGCATCTCGTCGAGAGCGATGAGCCCGACGAAGGAGATCTGGTTGAAGATGTTCTGGAGTTCGCGCTCGGTGATGCGCATCTCCGCCGCCACCTCGGCGTCGGTGGGCGTGCGCAGCAGCGTGGACTCCAGGGCGGCGTAGGCCTTCTCCACCGATCTGGCCTTGGCCCGCACAGACCGGGGCACCCAGTCGATGGAGCGGAGCTCGTCGATGATGGCCCCCTTGATGCGGGCGATGGCGTAGGTCTCGAACTTGATGTTGCGGGTGATGTCGAACTTGTCGATGGCGTCGATGAGCCCGAAGATCCCGTAGCTGACCAGGTCGGCCTGCTCGATGTTCTGGGGCAGCCCGACGGAGACGCGCCCGGCCACGTACTTGACCAGCGGGGAGTAGTGGACGATGAGCCGGTCACGCGCGTCACGGGACGCGGTGTCCTTGTACTCCCTCCACAGCTGATCGATGACTCGAACGTCTTCGTTCTCCACGCGGCTCCTGACGTCGAGAGGTGGCCGTCGTGCCACGTCGAAGTGTAGACGGGCTGGAGGACCAATTCAGCCGCAGGATTAACCGGAGCCCTCACTGGGCCCCCACCCGTTCCCACCAGCCGGCCGTCCCGCGGGCCCAGCCGTCCTGCTCCAGGTGGGCCAGCGCCACCGCCACCCGCCCCGGAGCGAGGCCCGTGCGGACCAGCACCTCCTCCAGGCTGACGGCCTCCCAGCCGAGGGCGGCCAGCACGGCGGCATCGGCCGCCTCCGGCGGCGGGCGGAGGTCCAGGCGCCGACTCCCGGCCGGGGCGCCGGCCGTCTCGAGGGCCAGAGCCACGAGCACGTCGTCCACGTCGCAGGCCGGGGCGCACCCCTCGCTCAGCAGGCGGTTGGTGCCGGCCGAGGCGTGGCTTCGGATGGGCCCGGGCACGGCCATGACCGGCACTCCTCGCTGCTCGGCCGAGCGGACGGTGTGCTGGGAACCGCCCGCCGGGTGGGACTCGACCACGACCAGGACGTGGGACAGGGCCGCGATGATGCGGTTCCTGGCCGGGAAGCGCCACTGCTCGGGACGGGCGCCGAGTGGAGCCTCCGAAACGATCAGCCCCGACTCGGCCACGGCGCGCCAGAGGGAGGCGTGGCGGCGGGGGTAGACGACGTCGAGGCCGCTGCCGACCACAGCGACGGGTCGGGCGCCGGCGGGAGCGGCGGCCAGCGCCCCCTCGTGGGAGGCGCCGTCGATGCCGATGGCCAGTCCCGACACCACGCACACGCCGGCGGCGGCCAGCTCCCGGCCGAACTCACGAGCCACGTCCCGCCCGTAGCCGCTGCACCGGCGGGTCCCGATCATGGCGACCCGCGGGATGCCCTCGTCGAGGGCGGACAGCGAGCCGCGGGTGAAGAGCACGGGCGGGGCCTCGTGGTCGCCGGCCAGCCCCTCGGGATAGCTGTCGTCACCGTGGAGATGGACAGCCACGCCGGCGGCGGAATGGGCGGTGGCGACGCCCTCCGGCGAGACAGAGGCGGCCGCCTTGGCCCAGGCAGCGCCGGCGCGACCGGCGACCACCCGCTGCCAGGCGGCGCCGGGGTCGCCCTCGGCCTCGGCCAGCAGGGCGGTGAGGCGTTCCCAGCCCATGAACGGCAGCCCGGCAAGGGCGGCGGCGAAGGCCCACGGCGGGAGGTCCGCGGTCATGAGGCCTCCTCCAGAGCCGGACCGTCGGCCCGCAGCTCCAAAGCGGCGCAGACGTGCTCCTCGCCCACAACGGCGCCGGCGCCGTCGAGATCGGCGAGGGTGCGGGCCACCCGGCGCACCCGGTGCAGCCCACGGGCCGAGAGGGAGCCGACCCGCAGGCGCCGTTCGAGGACCCTCTTGGCCGCCGCCGACAGAGGGGCGACCTGGTCCAGGCGGGCTGCGGTGAGCTCGGCGTTGGCCCGCACCCCCCGCTCGGCGGCCAGGGTTCGCACCCCGGCCACCCGCTCGGCCACCGCCGCCGACCCCTCCCCCGGGTGGCCGCCCATCAGCTCGGCGATGTCGGGTCGGGTGACGGGAATGCGCAGGTCGAAGCGGTCGAGCAGGGGCCCGCAGAGACGGCGGGCGTAGCGGGCCCGGGCCAGGTCGCTGCACTTGCACGAGCCAGGCGGGCCGCCCTGCCCGCAGGGGCAGGGGTTGGTGGCCGCCACGAGCAGGAACCGGGCGGGAAAGGCGACGCTGCCCCGGGCCCGGCACACCCGGACCACCCCTTCTTCGAGGGGCTGGCGCAGTGCGTTGAGGACGTGAACGGGGAACTCCCCCATCTCGTCGAGGAACAGGACGCCATTGGTGGCCATCGATATCTCGCCCGGCCGCATCCACGTGGTACCTCCGCCGATCACAGAGACAGCCGAGGCCCCGTGGTGGGGAGCCCGGAGCGGCGGGCGCCGGACCAACCCTCCGGGCGGAAGCTCGAAGCCGGCGGCCGAGTGCACCTTGGTGGTCTCCAGGGCATCGGCCTGGTCGAGATCGGGCAGGAGCCCGGCCAGCCGCCGGGCCAGAAGCGTCTTGCCGGCACCGGGTGGGCCGCTGAGGAGCAGGTGGTGGCCACCGGCGGCGGCCACCTCCACCGCCCATCGCCCGAGGAGCTGTCCACGGACGTCGGCCAGATCAGGCTCATGGACCGGCGCCGGCGCCGGCCGCCGCTCCTCGGGCTCACCCCACTCGCCGGTGCCCCTGAGAGCCTCGACCAGCTCCCGCATGCATGACGCCGTGCGCACGTGGTGGCGCCCCACGAGAGCCGCCTCGGCCACGCTGGCCGGCGGCACCACGACGGTGGCGCTGCTGAGGGCGTCGACCATGGACACCACGCCGGGGACAGCCCGGAGGGAACCGTCGAGGCCCAGCTCGCCGACGAAGGCCAGGCCGGCGACGGCCTCCGGCTCCAGCTCCTCGGCCGCCACCAGCAGGCCGACGGCGATGGGAAGATCCAGGCCCGGTCCTCCCTTCCTGACGCCGGAGGGAGCCAGGTTCACAGTGGTGCGCCTGTTCGGCCAGGAGAGACCGCTCGACATCAGCGCCGCCCTCACCCGGTCACGGGACTCCCGGCACGCCGCGTCAGGCAGGCCGACGATGTTGAAGCCCGGCATCCCCTTGTCGACGTGGACCTCGACGAAGACCGGGCAGCCGTCCACCCCGAGAACGGTGGCGGAAGGGACGATGGCGATCACAGCGGCTCCTCGCAGACGACAGATGCGGAGGAGGGCCGTACGCCGGCCGCTCGAGGCGGTGTGGCAGCAGCGTAGCCAGCCGGTGCCGGCGGCGAAAGGGGTAAACGCAATTTTCTGCGGCCACCGGCGATACTGGGGCGTGGGCTTCAACCCGTTGCGCGCCCAGAAGCGGCGAACCTCCGACTACGTCTTCCTCGCCGCCGCCCTCCTCGTGACCCTTCTTCTCCTGCTCTGGGCCCTCAACCCGTAGATGCCGACGGCGTGACGGGAGCTGGACCCGGACCCGAGGCTCTGCGGGCACCGCCACCAGCACGCACGGCGACGGTCGTGGACCACCACTTCGGCGTTCGCGTCGAAGACCCCTACCGCTGGATGGAGGACTGGACCTCCGAAGAAGCCCGGCACTGGCTCGATGCCCAGGCGTCCCACGCTCGTCGGTTCCTCGACGCCCTCCCGGCCCGCCAGGAGTTCTTGAAGCGGGTCCAGGAGCTCAACGCCGGCCGAACCGTCATCACGGCGATGCAGGTGCGGGCCGGGCGGGTGTTCTCGCTCCGGCAAGACGCCGACGAGCCGGTTCCCAAGCTGGTGTTCCGCACACCCGCCGGCGACGAAACCGTGCTGGTCGACCCGAATTCGGACCCTGGCCCGATCCAGCGGAGCATCGACTGGATCAGCCCATCGCCCCTTGGCCGCCTCGTCGTCTACCTGCTGTCGGAAGGCGGCTCGGAGGACGGCGTCCTGCGCATCTTCGACGTGGAGGCGGGAACCCACCTCCCCGACGAGATCGACCGGGTTCAGTTCGACCTCGTGAGCTGGCTGGACGACGGCACGTTCATCTACAACCGTCTCCGAGAACTCGGACCTTTCGACCCTCCCACCGAGCGCTACCGCGACAGTGCAGCCTGGCTCCACGTTGTCGGGCGCCCCGCCGGAGCCGACGTGGCGGTGCTGGCCAAGGGCACCAACCCCAACGTCGAGCTGCTTGCGACCCATCTGCCGGCCGTGCGGCTGGATCCCCGTTGCGACTGGGCGCTGGCCATCCTCGTGAACGGGGTGGAGGCGGAGCTGACCGTCTACGGCTGCCCCAAGGTCGAGTTCCTGGCCGCGCCCGGCCGTTGCCGTTGGCGCCGCCTTGCCGAAACGGCGGATGGCGTGACCGCGGTGGCGCTCGGCCGGTTCGACGTCTTCCTGCTCACCCATCGTGGCGCCCCGCTTTACCGGGTGCTTCGGGCTCCGCTCGGAGATCCCACCGCCGAGCCGGTCGAGCTGGTGCCGGAGAGCCGCCGGGTCATCGAAGCCATAGATGTGGCCGGCGACCACCTCGTCACCACGGACCTGGACGCCGGCGTCGGCACCCTGCGCCGCACACCCATCGGCGGCGGCCCTGCCGAGGACATCGCCTTGGCGGCGGAGGGCGTCGTCGGGCTGCCCGGTAAACCCGGCGTGGTCAGCGACCTCGACGACCACGGCTTCTTCTTCGCCCTGGAAGGCTGGACCCAGCCTCAGGCCCTCTACCGCTTCTCACCTGGCGCCGGCGTCTCGTCGACCGGATGGCTGCCACCGTCATCTCTGGACTTGTCCGGGATCGAGACCCGGCGCCTGTTCGTCGCCGGCCCCGATGGTGCCCACGTCCCGCTCACCCTGATCCACCGCCGCGACCTGGAGCGGACCGGGGACAACCCCACCCTGCTGGGCGCCTACGGCTCCTACGGCATGAGTTTCCCGGTGCGCTACTCGCCCCAGCTGCTCGCCTGGTACGAGCGTGGGGGCATCGTCGCCATCGCCCACGTCCGAGGAGGCGGCGAGCTGGGGCGCCCGTGGTACGAAGCGGGCAAGCTTCTCGACAAGCAGCACACCATCGACGACTTCGTCACGTGCGCCGAGTGGCTCATCGCCGAGGACTACACGCGGCCGGATCGTCTGGCGGGTGAGGGGGTCAGCGCCGGAGGTGTCCCGGCCGGGGGTGCCCTCGTGGCCCGCCCCGACCTGTGGGCCGCCATGATCTTGCGGGTCGCGCTGCTCAATGCGTTGCGCGTCGAGTTCAGCCCGGGCGGCCCCCCCAACATCCCCGAGTTCGGGACAGTGGCCACCGAAGAGGGCTTCCGCGCCCTGCGGATCGTCGACGCCTACGACAAGGTCGAAGATGGCGTGGCCTACCCGGCGGCGTTGCTGACCGCGGGGCTCAACGACCCCCGCGTCGCCGTATGGCAACCGGCCAAGATGGCCGCCCGGCTCCAAGCCGCCACGTCGTCTGGACGACCCGTCCTGCTCCGGGTCGACTACGGCGCCGGCCACGGTATCGGCTCGACCCGCCAGCAGCTCGAAGCAGAGCTGGCCGACAAACTGGCCTTCCTGCAACACGCCTTCGGCCTTCCGACGGGGACCTCGACACCTGGGCCAAACGCGTAGTCAATTCGTCAATCATGTTGCTATACTTGTTGCATGACAATCCCCGTGATGGCCCGAGTGGACGACAGGCTGGTGGCCGCGGTGGACGAGTTGGTCGAAGCAGGAACCCTGTCCAGTCGCTCGGAGGCGGTCCGGATCGGGCTCGAGGCCTTGGTCGACCGGCTCAGGAGGGCGGCGGCGGGAGAACAGATCGTGGCGGCCTACCGGGCGCAACCTCCCGATCACGACCTCGACGCATGGGCGGAGCAGGCAGGAAGAGCGATGATCGAGGACGAGCCGTGGTGAAGCAGGGGGAGCTGTGGTGGGCCATGGTCGACAAGCGTCGTCCGGTGTTGGTGCTCACCCGCGATGAGGCGATCGGCGTGCTCAACTCGGTGTTGGTGGCTCCGGGAACACGGACGCTGCGGAAGATCGCCAGCGAGGTGGTGGCGGGCACCGACGAGGGTCTTCCTGCAGAAACGGCATTCAGTTTCGACAACCTGACCACGCTGCCCAAGACCATGCTCCGCCAGCGCATCGGCGAGTTGGGGGTCGCAGGCCGTGCTCGGATGTGCGCCGCGGTGGGTGCCGTCTTGGATTGCTGACGGAAGCGATGTGAACCGGGAATTGTGCCCGCTGAGGACAAACTCGGCATCGCTACGATGCGTAACATGGCGAGCGCGGACTCCAAGGCGACACGGGTGCCGCGGTCCCTTGACAACCGCCTCGCTGAATCGCTCAGCCGCGACTTCGAGGAGTTCGGGCTCAACGGTTACCAGGCCAAGGTGCTGGTGGCGCTGGTGCGCTGCGGTTCGTCGAACGCCACCGAAATCGCCCGGCTCTCGGGCGTCAACCGCACCAGCGTGTACCCCGTCCTCCAGGAGCTGAGCGAGAAGGGACTGGCCGAGCAGGTGCCGGGGCGCTCCGCCCAGTGGGCCTCGCCAGAGCCCGACGAGGTGCTGGAGCGCCTCTATGACGCTCAGGAGGAGCGCCTGCGCAGCCTCGAGGAGCGCAAACTGCACACCCAGCGGACGTTGCGCCACCTGGCCGCCGACGAGCCGGGCGGCCCGCTCCCCTATGTCCATTTCCTACGCGGGGCGGCCCAGGTCAAGCGCGCCTACGACCGCCTTCTGGCCGAGGTTCGCTCCGAGCTCCTGGTGTTCAACGTGCCGCCATACTCATGGGCGGTGGGCAAACCCAACCCCTCGGTCTTCGAGGCGCTGCGCCGGGGTGTGAACTGCCGGGTGCTCTACCAGGCCGATGAGATGGACGCTCCCGACGCCGAGGGCTTCCGGCGGGAGAACGAGGCGTACCATGCGGCGGGTGTGGAGGGACGCATCGTCGACGCACTGCCGGCCAAGTTGCTCGTAGCCGATCGCCAGGAGGTGCTGCTCGCCATACCCGACCCGGTGCTCGGCGACGAGGGCTTCCCTACGACCTTGCATGTGGACCACCCCGGGTTCGCCTCGATGCAGGCGGACTCCTTCGACGCCCACTGGGCGGCGGCACGGCCGTACCCGGGATAGTCACGGTAGCGCCTGACGCCTCGGCCGCCGACGCGGGATCATCACTCCGAGCAGCCCTGTGACACCAATGAGAAGGATTCCCCACCGAAGTACGGCGGGGAAGGGCCGGGGGGTCGAGAAGGTCACCACTGCTTTGGCCAGATCCTGCTTCGGGATGGTCTCGCTGCCTCCACGGGTGTCGGTCCACACGGCCAACGTTCGGCTCCTCCTCGACACCAGACCGAGACGGTTGCCCAGATCGGGCAGCCCGGTGGCGGCCCCGTAGCCCACCCGCGAGTCGAAGTCGCGGTCGGACAGCCGCAGCGCCGACGTGAACGTGGTGCCGCCGTCGAAGGAGGACTGGAGGGACACCCCGGTCATCACGTCGGTGGGATCGCCGCGCCGGTCGTTATAGATCACATCGAGGCGCCCGTCCTCGGCCACGGCGAGCTGAGGAAGGTACTGGGACGTTGCGTCGGCCGGCGAGGTGTCGTTCACCCGCCGGCCTTTAGCCCACCGGCGCCCACCGTCGCCCGACGTCCACAAGAAGACGTCGCTGTTCCTCAGACGCCCATCGTGGAAGGCCAAGTAGACGCGATGGCGACGACGGTCGACGGCCAGTGAGGGCGCGGGGGGGTACAACGTGATGAACCGCTGGACGGGCGTCAGGCGGGTCTCCACGACCACCTCGGCCCACGTTGCCCCGTGGTCCTTCGACCGCGAGGCCACCAGCGCCCACGGCCCCGGGTAGGGGTCGCCGCCCCGGCCCTCGTGGGCACCCGTGTAGTCGAGCCGGTCGTCTTCCACGTCCAAGAAGGCGACGTAGAGCTCACCGGCGTCGCCCACGCCAATCGCCGGGGACATGGCACGACGCCGCGGGGCGCCCACGGGGACAGGCGGTCCCCACGTCGCTCCTGCGTCGTCGGAGCGGGACACCACGATCGGGTTGCCCGTGCTGGTCACGCCGGCGGCGGCGGTCTGGGAGGCCTGGAGCCACGTCAGGTAGAGCCGGCCGGAGACCCCCGGGTCGGCCACGAGCCGTACATGGAAGACCAAGGGGCCCGAGGCCAGCACTGGTGTCGTGAACGTGCGCCCGTTGTCACCTGAGGTGGCCACCCAGAGGGCGTCCGGAACGGTCCCCTGACCGGGAACCTCGCCGAGGGAGGTGAAAGCCAGGTAGAGGGTTCCGTCCGGGCCGTAGGCGATGTCGGGCGCCAGGCAGCCCGCCACCTCGGGCCGCCCGACCTGCGGCATGGCCACCGGAGCCCAGCTCGACCCGCCGTCGCCGGAGGTGTGCAACCGGCACGAGAACGCCGGCGTGCCGGCGCGGTTGGCCACCACCAGGTCGGACGGATGCCTGGGATTGGCGACCACGACGGGGGAGTTGTTGGCACTCACGTCGAGGCGGTCGAGCGCTCCGGCGTTGACGGGAAGGTTCGCACCCAACCGGCGCACCCGGGGCGCACCCGGGCCGGGAAGGACCAGGTAGGACACGAGCCCGGCGACCACAAGCCCGAGAGCCAGCCCAACCCTCCGCCCGCCGGTCTCGGGACGGTGGCCGCCACGCGCCGGCCGGTCTTGGCTCACCTGACCCGGAACTCCGACGCCATCCCCTTTTCGAAATGGAACATCCGGTCGTCATCCACGATGATGCAGAACAGCCCGTAGCGGCCCGGCCTCAGGTCAACGGCAAGACCGGCGCGGGCGCCCGGCGGGTAGCTGGGAGAACTGGCGATGGTGTTGGGAAGGCTCCCCAGACGGCCCTTGGCCAGCGTCGCCACCGGAGGGGCACCGGGCGGCACCGGGACGAGGAGGAACCGGTGGAGCAGCTTGCCCGAATTGCCGATCCGGAACACGACCCGGCCCCGGGGAACCACGGCGGGGTGGTCGAAGCGGTACTCGCTCATGTCGAGGGCCACGCTGGGCGGGCTCGGAGGCAGCGGGGTGTCGGCGCGTGTACAGCCCGACGCTGCCACCACGACCATGCCGGTGGCCACGGCCCGACGCCAGACCCGGTTCCAATACACAGGCGGGCGTCCCATGGTCAGGCTTCGCTCGCTGGCCGCGACGTGCTCGCTCGCCGGCGCACCCGGCGCCGGCCGGCCACCATGGTGGCCGCGGCGAGCGCGCCGACGCCGACCAGGGGCATCACGACGGGGCCGGATCCTCCCGATGATCCGCCGGAGGTGGGCCCCTTCACGTCGATGACGGCCGCGTAGATGTCCTGGGCCACACGGCCTGTACCCGTGATCCGCTCGGTGTTGCGAGTGTCGGTCCACGCACCCACGGCCTGGTGGTCGTCGGACAGCAACGCCAGGCGGGCGCCGAACTCATGGCGCCCCTGGGCCGAGGGGACCGCGTACTGCTGGCCGATCTGGGAGTCGAAGTTGATGACCGACACCCGGATGTTGGTGCTGAAGTGGGCTCCGTGATCAGAGGAGAAGGCGTAGCTCACGTCAACGCCACGGTTGGTGCGGTCCCGCCTGCGGTCGTAGAAAATGACGTCCAGGCGCCCATCGGGAGCCACCGCCAGGCGGGGCAGGTACTGGTGGCGCTGGTCGCCCTTGGGGTCGTCGTTGACCCGCGTGGGCTTGGACCAGGTGCGCCCGGCATCGTCGGAGCGCCGGACGAACACGTCCCAGTCGCCGTTGCGCCCGTCGTGCCACGCGGCATACACACGGCCCGACGGGCCGGCGGCCAGCGCCGCGGGCGGCATGGTGTAGATCAGCAGCACCCGTTCGGGCGGCACGATGCCGGCGTCGACCACCGAGCCACGACCGAAGCTGCGGCCGCCGTCGGAGGACGTGGAGACGACAAGTGACCAGTCGCCCTCCCAGGCGGGGCCCTCGAGGCCCTGATAATCCCTGACGTCGGAGCCCAGGTCGTAGTAGCCCACGTGCACCCGATGATCTTCGCCCAGGGCCAGAGCGGGAGCCACCACCCGGGCCCGGGCCGGATCACTGACCTGAACGGGCGCCGAGAACCGGCTGCCACCGTCGTCGGAGAACGAGGCCATTATGGGATTGGGGGTCGGACCGAAGCCGCCGAGTGGCAGAGCGCTGCGCGCTTCGAGCCACGCCAGGTGGATGCGCCCCCTCGTCCCCTGACCCTGATCGATCGCCATGCGCACCCCGAAGCGCTGGGGCCCGAGGAGCTTTCGGGGAGGGCTGAAGGTGCGAGCGCGGTCGCTCGAGATTGTGAGATAAACCCCTATCGGGGTGTTCCCAGGGCCGGCCAGCCCCACGAAGAGATAGTAGATCCGGCCCCGTCGGTCGAAAGCGACCTCGGGGGCGTAGCAGGTGGCGGCGCCGGCCGGGAGCTTGGGAACGGGCGACGCGGTCACCCACGAGGCGCCGCCGTCGCCTGAGACCTGGAGCGCGCAACCGTAGCGAGGGGCATCCCGACGGTTGGCCAGGACCATGAAACGACGGTTCGTCGGGTCGCGGGCCAGCTGCGGTGAGTTGTTGCCGACGGCGCCCGGCAGATCGGTCGCCGTGACCGGGACCTCGGCGGCCACCCGCGGGTAGTGCAGGGCTTCGTCGGCGGCGACAAGGGCGGGCGGGTACAGGGCCAACCCCGAAGCAGTGATCGCCACAGCGACGCCGATCACGAAACGCCGGGGGGTCGTCAACCGGCGAGGCCCCGACGACCAAGGGGCCGTGGTTTCATCCTGTTCCCTTCGAATCCAATGGTTGGATGACGGCTCTGCCCGCCCCTACCGGTTGCAGGGGCGGGCAGAGCAGTTCACCGGTACAAACTACAATTGTGCCTAGATGGGCGAGGTGACTGTCACCGGAGCCATCTGGGCGTACGCCGCCCCGTTGGGCCCACCATCGAACGTCGGGACGCCACCGATGTTCGGGTTCACGTTCGTGACCGCCGAGGAGAGGCACAGCCCGGCCTCCTCCACGTAATTGGGCGTCGGATAGCCGATCACGTAGCCGTCGAGGGGCCCGCCGGCGGGGTTCCAAACCGGAATGTCGACCGAGGGGCCGGTCGGCGGCAGGCCGAAGGTGGGCGTGGTGGCCGACCCCACCGGGGTTCCGCCGACAGTCAGCTGGGACACCACGTCGCTGATTTCCCCGTTGATATCGATCTGGACGGAGCCCAGGGGGATACCGACGCCGCCGCCGCCGTTCGGGTCACCGGGCACCGGATTGCCGCCGATCGTGACTTGAGGCGGGAGGCTGCCGCCCAGGGGGCTGGCCTGGTAGCAGCTGGGCGAGATGGAGACCTGCCCGTACTGCCAGTCACCGAAGGCACTGAAATTCGCCCCGAACGTCTCGGACCCGTCGCCGTCGTAGTTGATACCGTTGGGGCCCTGTGTAGTACCGATGTCGTTGTAGTGCGAGGTGTAGACGGGCCCGGGGAGGAAGATGACGTTGTAGACGCCCTTCGGCAGCTTCTGGCCGGTGGGGACGGCGGCGCCCCCGCCGAACGTGTTGGCCGGCACCGCCCCGCTGCGAGCGGTGGAGATTGTCACCGCACCCAGGACGGCCTTCGCCTTGGCGAACCCGCCATACAGGGCCTGCTGTCCGTTGCCCTGGCTGATGTCGAGGCCCTTGCTGGTCACCGTCCCCGAGGTGGGGTCGTTGCCGGTGACGTTGAAGCTCCCGACGAAGCGGGTGCAGGCCCACGCCACGGACTGGACGCCCAACAGGATGCTCAACATCCCGATCAGGACCAGGATCAATTTCTTGCTCATTTTGCTTGTCCCTTCTCCCCACGCTCGGCGGGGTTGTCGTAGTAGTTGGTTTTGTCTCTTTGCACAACGACAACCCACCCCAGCAGCCGTCGTCGGGATTCCAGCACCTATTCCGGCTCGTGTCAAGCGATATTCGTAGATTTCTTGGACAATTCCCTCCCGAAGGGGGAAGTGGCCGCCTCAGGGGGCCGAGAGGGAGATCTCCGTGGGCCCGTAGGAGAACAGCCAGCGGCCCTCGCCCACGCCCAGGCTGACGGCCTGGCGGTAGGAGGAGATCTCGTAGCCCCCGGCCCCGCCGTTGAGCGACGGGTCCCAGCGCGCCGCGAAGTCGTGGCCCGACACCGCCGCCGGCGCGCTGGCCGACGGGTTGCCCACCATGGAAGCGTGGTAGGCCCCGAGGGCCAGCCGCACCGAGACGCCACTGGCGCCCGCGCCGGGAAGCGAGACCAGGCGGGGACAGGCGAACCAGGCCCAATAGCCGTGGCCCGCCGTGGCCGCCTGGTCGGGGCCGAGGGTGGAGTAAGCGCCGCCGGACCCCTGGTCGTGCCAGCCGTAGAGCGGGGAGCCGGCGCCCACCCGCGTGCCTCCCGGCACTCCGATAAGGCTGTAGCCGCCGGGATAGGCAACCTGGCCCGCCCCGGCCGCGCCGATGGCCGGGCAGCCGGCGGCGGCGACGGCCGCCGCGGCAAGATCCACCACCGCGTCGTTGGAGATGGGGCCCAGCTCACCGGTGGGG
Source organism: Acidimicrobiales bacterium (assembly GCA_035525365.1). Lineage (GTDB taxonomy): Bacteria > Actinomycetota > Acidimicrobiia > Acidimicrobiales. The sequence goes on along the minus strand of DATLEK010000008.1, from coordinate 39,173 downwards.
CCGACAGCGCGTACGGCGAAGTGGTGGGCCTGCCCGGCAGCCAGCCCGGTGACCGACAACTGCACCGTCTTCACGTTGGTATCCGCGGCCACCGGGCACGGGCCCGGGCACAACGAGGCGGCGGCGTCGAAGCCGGCCTGGTCGGCGATGGGGGCCGAGGACTGCTTGACCAGGTACGACGTGGCCCGGGCAATGGTGGTGCCGTCGTCGGGGGCGTCGAAGGACAGTTCGGCCTCATGCGCGCCGGTGACCCGGGCCACCAATGCCACCCGGCCCGGCGCCCCGGTGTAGAGGTACTGCGCGGAGGGGTTGCCCGCCCGGTGGGCCGAGGTGCCCCCGGGGCCGACCATCACCACCTCCACCGGTCCGGCGGCGTGGGGCGGGTCCAGGGCGGGGACGACCATCGTCGCCGTGGACGGGGAGGTGACGGCGAGGGTGGCGGGGTCCACCCCGTCGCCGCCCACACTGGCCGCGGTGGCGCCGGCCAGGCCGCTGCCGACCACGGCCAGGCTGGTGCCGCCCGCTCGGCCCCCGGTTCGGGGGGCAACGGCGGTGACGTGGGGGGCCGGGGTGTAGCGCTCGGTGGACGTCACAGGATACGGACTGCCCTGGTGCAGGGGGTTGGGCCCGTCAGACCCGCCGGCGACCAGGACCGAGCCGCAGTAGGCCGGGGGGGGAGACGCCTCCCGGCAGGCCGGGCCGTCGAGCAGGGAGGCGACGTGGCCACCCCGCGCCGCCTGCAGGCGGCTGGTTTCGGTCCAGGCGCCCTCGGTCCCGGTCTCGGCGTCGGTGGCGGCGGGGTCGAAGACCTCGGCCGAGGCCAGGACGGGGCCGGAATTGCCGTCCTCGAACCGGGGGGCGCCGCTGCCGACCAGAAGAACCGTGCCGTTGGGCAACAGCGTGGCCGTGTGGGCCACCCGCCCGGCCCGCGGGCTGGTCGTGGGGCGCCACATCGAGGTCGCCGGGTCGAAGATCTCCCCCGAGGCGATGGGTATGAACGCCGAGCGGGCGGCGAAGCTGTTGGCGGCGGTGCCGTCGGCCACGAACACGTCGCCGCACCACCCGGGGGGGCGCCGCTGGTGGCAGGCGGGGCCGTCGAGGCGGGTGGCGGTGTGGAACATGCGGGCCAGGTTGAGGGCGGGGGTCTCGGTCCAGGTGCCCTGGGCCGGGTCGTAGATCTCCGCCGAATCGAGGGCCGGGTAAAGCCGCTCGAAGCCCACGGGGGGCCCGTAGCCGCCGACCACCAGCACCCTGCCGTCATCCAGGAGGGTGGCGGTGTGGCCCCCCCGGGCATGGTGCAGGGCCTGGGTGGCCCGCCACGATCCGGTGGCACCGGACCGAGGTAGCTCCACGCTCGTCGCCGTGCTGGCCAGGCCGCCGTCGGGGCGGTACCTGGGCTGGGGGGTCCCGTGGGGGTCGAACAACTCGGAGGAGACGCCCGGGTACGGGTTGGCCAACGGATCGCCGAAGGGGCGAACGCCACGGGAGCCGCCGGCCATGAGCACCTGGCCGCAGGGATAGCCCGCGGGCACCGCTGGGCTGCCCCCCGGGCGGCACCCCGGCGGGTCGAGCACCGTCACCGACGCCTCGTAGCTGTTCGAGTAGTCGACGTTGGGCCCGGTGGGGACCCAGGTGTTGGCCGCAGGGTCGAAGACCTCGGCGTGTTCGACGGAACTGCCGGCGACCAGAACGCGGCCGTCGCCCAGCAACACGGCGGTGCCATGTGTATGAGAATCGGTCATGTCGGACGTGGCGCTCCAGGTGTCCGACGCCGGGTCGTACAGGCGCGAGTCGCCGGTTGCGCGGGTACCCGTGGGCTTCGAGTTCCCGAACCCGCCCGCCACGAGGACCCTGCCGCACGGGTACCCGGAGGCCACCGCGGGCGAGGCCCCCTGGTGGCAGCCGGGCGGGTCTAGCGTGACCGCGGCCGACTGCCATTGGGAGGCGCCCCTGGCCGCGGCGCTACTGGTGATCAGGTCGGGGCCCCTGGCCCAGGTGCCGGGGGCATAGGTGAACCGCCCCTCGGCCAAGATCACCCCGCCCCCCGCCACGAGGCTGACATCCACGTCGCCTTGAACACCGGGCGGGGTGACGGCGACCACTTCGGTCGAGGACACGAAACTGAGAGCGGCCGCCGGCTGGCCACCGAACAGCACCGAGGTGGTGTTTTCCAAGCCCTGGCCGGCGATCGCCACCGCGGTGCCCCCGAAGGTCGGCCCGGCCCGGGGCTCCACGGCGGCCACCGTGGGGGCGGCCGGCGCCGAAGCGGTGAAGCTGAACCGGGCGGCGGGCACCACGGCCGAGGTGCGGGCCGCGCCCCCGCTGTCGATGGTGACCCGCACGTCGACCTGGCCCGGCGTGGCGTGGCGCGGTGCGGCCACGGTGAGCTGGGCGTTGGAGTCCACCCGCACGAAGGGGGCGTCGACGCCGCCGAAGCTCACCCTGGTCGCCCCTCGCAGGGAGGAGCCGGAGATGACCACCCTGGTGCCCCCGGCAGTAATTCCCTGGTCGGGAGAGAGGCCGAGGACGACCGGTACCCGCTCCCCCGCCGAGCGGAACAGCTCGACCACCCCTGCGGCGTCGCCTCCGGCCACCAGCACCGCCCCGCAGGGATAGGTCGGGGCCACGGCGGGGAGGCCCCCGTCGTGACAACCCGGGGGGTCGAGCAGGGTGGCGGTGTGGCGGGAACGACGGACGAAGGGCGCGTCGTCGGTGGGGACGAAGCGGGGGTCGGCGTAGAGGTCGGCTCCCCGGGTACCGCCGCCGAGCACGAGGACCGCCCCACAGCCCTTCGGCGCGGGGGTGGCCCGGCACGCCGGGCCGTCGATGGTGGTGGCCGTGGGTGTGAATCTCGCTTCCGACATGGCAGCTGTGGCCGGCGCCCAGGTGTCGGCCGAGGGGTCGTACAGCTCGGCCGACGCCAGATTCAGGCTGGGAGTTTTCGGGGGGTTGGAGCTCCCACCAACCCAATCGGAACAGCACCCGCCGGTGACGAGCACCCTGCCGTCGGGGAGCCGGGCCGCGGCGTGATTCGTGCGGCGCATCGTCATCGCCGACGCGGTCGACCAGTCTTTGGATACCGGGTCGAAGATCTGGGCCTTGTCGGTGGCCGGGTCGTTGTAAGGGGCCAGATCATTTTCCTGGGCCACGGCCTCCCATGGTCCCGTGGGCCGCCCTCCGGCGAGCAGGACCTTGCCGCCATCCAACAGGGTGGCGGTGGCGAACGACGGCGTGACCACCATGGCGTTGGTGGCCGTAAAGCCCGGATGACCGGGATCGGGATCGAACAGCTGCGCCCCTCCCGACAACCCCCCGCCGGCCAGCAACACCTTGCCGCACCAGATGGGGCGATCGGGTTGGCGGCACATCGGGCCGTCGAGGCGCACCGCGGTGTGGTCGGCTCGGCCGAGGCCAGGGGCCAGGGCCATGTCGAGCAGCCCGCTCCAGGTGCCGGCCACCGGGTCGTAGATCTCCGCCGACGACAACGGTTTGGGGCAGGGAACCGTATTTTTGTAGTAGTCATTATAATAGGTGCAGCCACCTGCCACCAGCACGCGCCCGTCCTCCAGCAGGGTGGCCGTCGGGCCGATGCGGCCGGCGGCCATGGGCGCGCCCACCCGCCAGGTACCGGTGGCCGGATCGTAAAGCTCGGTGGATGTCACGGCCGGGTACTGGTGACCATTGTGGGCGCTGCCGACGCCGCCCACCACGAGCACCCGCCCGTCGGCCAGCAAGGTGGCGGCGCTCTGGTTGGCGATGGGCAGCCCAGGGGTGGTCGTCCAGGGCAGGCAATCAGTCACCGTCCACATCCCCGTGGCCGAGGCCGTCCCCGGAGCGAAACGGGCGTTCGTCCCATACCCCTCGGCCGAGGGTGGGCCACAGCCGGGCGGAGCGTCGGGCGGGGGCGGGGCGAGCCCATCGAGCCCGCTGATACGGCGGATCCGGTCATTGTCGGTGTCGGCCACGTAGAGGCGGCCGGAGCGACCGGCGGCCACGCCGCCAGGCGACGACAACCAGGCCTGGGCCGCCTCCCCCCCGTCTCCGTCGAGGCCCTTTGTGTCGGGCTGGCCGGCCACCGTGGTGATGGTGCCGTCGGTGCTGACCTTGCGCACCAGGTGATGGCCCGTGTCGGCGACGTAGAGGTCGTCGCCTGACACGGCGAGGCCTCGCGGAGAGGCGAACACGCTGCCCGTCGTCACCGGTGTGGCAACGCCCGTGGTCACGTTCACCTTCACCACCTGGGAGTCCACGAGGTAGAGGTCCGCACCGCGCCAGGCCAGGCTGCCGACGCGCTTGATAACTAGTCGGATCGTCCCGGTTGCCCGGTCGAGCCGGTACACCCCCCCTGGCCCCGAGGCGAACGACGACCCAGTCGTGAAGTACAGGTTCCCGTCCGGGTCCAGAGCGAGGCTGAGCGGTGCGACCAGGGGCGCATCGGTGGCCGGTTGGTCATTCTGGATCGCCCCTCCGACGTTGCCCGGGAGCCCGTTGCCGGCCACGGTGGTGATGACGCCGCTCTCCAGGTCGAGCCTGCGCACCCTGTTGTTGGCCGTGTCGGCGATGTAGAGGAACCTGCGGGCGCCGTCGACGACGAGGCCGCCCGGGGCCTTCAGCTCCGCCGCGGGGCCGGGGCCGCCGTCGCCACAGGGGTGCAGATCGGGGGGCGCCGGCCCGCACGTGGTGGGGCTGGCCCCTCCCCCGGCCACGGTGACGATGGTGCCGGCCCCGGGGCCGGCGGCGACCATCCGACGGACGCGGTTGTTGGCAGTGTCGGCGACATAGACATCGTCGGTGAGGGGATCGACGGCCAGCGGCCCCGGTTGGTTCATCACCGCCGAGGCGCGCGGCCCGCCATCGCCGGCGAAGCAGCAGGTGGCGTTGCCCGCCACCGTTGTCATGGCTCCACCGGTACCCACGCTGCGGACCTTGTTGTCCCCGGTGTCGGCCACGAACAGGCGCCCGTTGGCCAAACCCACTCCCTGCGGGCCATTGAGCTGGGCCTTGGTGGCGGCGGCGCCGTCCCCACAGGAGGCCGTGGAACAGGCGGTGCCGTCGCCGGCCACCGTGGTGATCGCCGTCACGTTGCCGCTGGCATCGAAGTCGATCCTGCGGGCCCGGTGGCAGCCAATCTCGGTGAACAACAGGCTGCGGCCGACCATTGCCATCCCCCCGACCGCCCCGATGGGACCGGCCGCACCCGCAGGCGTGGAGTCGGGGCCGCAGACGCTGGGGTTGACGGCATCCTGGGCCGGAGAGTCGACCCCGGCGACCGTGGTGCGCTGGCCCGCCGGGCCCACTCTCCAGATGATGCCGGCCTGGCCTGGTTTGATCGGGCCGGCTACATAGAGCGTCACCTGCCCGCCGCTGTCATCGACCACCAGCGACGACGGACAGTTCTCCGCCGAAACAGAACAATTGCCCGGGAGAGCAGGCGTCACCCACTCTCCTGTTCCGTCGGGGAGCACGCGCAGAAGCCCGCGCGGCCGGGCGAGCACGTAGTAGGCGCCGACGCCGCCGCTGGCGTCTGTGGCCACGGCCACGGCGTGGGGATCGATGGCGGTGTTGATCCCGTTGATCAGCACACGGCTGGGGATGACCGTGGTGATTTTGCCCGTGATGATGCCCGAGGAGGAGTCGACCTTGCGGACCGAGCCCCCGCCGGCGATGTAGAGGTTGTCCTGACGGTCCACGGCCAACCTCGTGGCCCCCGGCAGCGACGCCCGGGTGGCCAGCCCGCCGTCGCCGCACCCGGCCCGCACGCACGCCCCCCCGGTGCCGGCCACGATGTCTACGGTGTTGGCTCCTGTGTCGATGCGGCGCACCACCTGGTGCACGGTGTCGGTGGCTGTCCTGCGATGCGCCGTGTCGAGGACATAGACGCGGTCGCCGCCCGCCGCCATCGCCGTCGGGGCGATGGCCATGGCGGCCCCGGCGCCCGGCTGGGACAGGTCCACATGGGCGGGGCCGAGCCCACCGGCGAAGGTCTCGATCGTGGGTACCACCGCGGCTATAGACGAGGCCGGCGCCAGCACGCCGAGCGGTACCACCACAGCGGCAACGAGGGCGCCGACCACGAGAGCCCGCGGTGCGACCCGGGTGCGCCATGCTCGCTGCCCGCCCCGGAGTGGTCGCCGTGTCATTGCTGTCGCCTCATCGCCGCTGGCCTCCATCGTGTGTTTCATCCAGGGCTGCGCCCCTGCCCGCCGGGAGTGGCGGGCAGGGGTGGTTGCCGACGGGGGGCTACCCCGCGGCGCCGGTCACGACTGGCGAGTACTCACCACGGTTGCTCGCCGGCGGCGGGTCTCGACCCAGGCGAAGCCCCCGAGCAGCGATGCCAGCCCGGCCAGCAGGATTTCCATACCGAGGACCAGTGGACTGGCGCCGCCAGGTGTCGGCGTATCCAGGCCGGGGGCGACGGTGGCGGCGGAGTCTCCGTTGGCGAAGCCGCCCCACAGATCACCAAGAGCGGTCCGGGACGACACCGATGGCAAGGTGTCGGACCCCGTGACGGCACCCGACTCAACCTCGCTGCTCCGCGTCGCCGGTTCCGGATCGCCACCGATGAGTGCCGGGGCTGCGGCGGTGCGGGTGTTGGCGCTAGCCGCAGGCTGTGAACCGGGCTGGGCCTGTGCCAGCGTGGAATTCGCAGGCGCGGCGTCCGAGCCAGCGGAAGACCGGCCGGTCGCGGGCTGGCCAGTAGCCGGCTGGTCGGCCTGGGACGGGAAACCACCGACGGCGGTCGGGCCGCCTGCGGGGGAGGGGCTTGGGGCCGGGGTGCTGGGACGCTCATCACCGGGAGCCCCGGCGAGCGTGCCGGTGGCCGTCCCGTCGGGATTGGTGGAGCCCGTCGAGCGCCGATCAACGGCACCGGTCACGTCGAAGGTGGTCGCAGTGATCACTGAACCGAGCTTGGCCGTGACGTAATAGTTGCCGGGCGTCACGCTGGGCACGTTGAACTGCACCTGGAAGAGGGACTGGTCGGTGACGGTGGCGACGGCCACCTGCTGGCCGACGGAACGGCTGTCGGTGGACAGGCCCACCGACACCTGGGCGCCCGCCGGCCAGTTCTCCCCGCCGGCGGTGATGACGGCACCGGGCACCCCTCGGTTAGGCTCAGCCGACACCACGGGTTGGCCGCCGGCGTAGTCCTTCCAGCAGGCCCACGCCGTGCTCATCATCCCCAGCATGCCCACGATCACGCTGAACCCTACGAGGACGTGTGCTTTCTTGACCGTCATAGTTCCTCCCTGCATTTGTGTGACGGCCCGCCTAGGACCGTTATCCGCCTCTATCTTGACACGTCCGGCAGTCGTTGTCAACAAAGATTGTAAATCTTAGAGACAAATATCGTTGGCAGGAGCAAGACGACAGTGTATCCCTGGCATGGTCCGCTCGGCGTCCCCGGTATCTCGCCTCACTGCGGGGCGTCCTCGCCGTAGCCGCGCTGGCTGCGCGACACCCGGGCGGCGGCCGACCCACCCGCCGCACGCCGCCAGGAGGCACCGCTCTTGACCTCGGGTGGGGCGCCGCGGTAGTCGTCGGCGCCCCCGAGGTCGAGGAACAGCCCGAGGGCGTCGACGCCGCGGCTGAGGGCGTCGCCGGCCCCGGCGGCGTCCGTCGTGACCTGACCGAAGGCAACGCCCGACGGCGCCCCCGCGGCGTCATAGGCGTCGTTTCCCTCGGCGTCGACGAAGAATCCGAAGCCGTTGTCGCTTCCCGCCCCGTGCGACAGATTGGTGACCGTCGAGGTGTCGTCGCCGGCGCCGTCCACCAGGAACCCGGCGGCGCCGTCGTGGCCCGCCCCCTGCGATGCGTTGAGCGATGCCGAATAGTGGTCGGCACCGGCATCGTCGGCCAGTACGCCGAGGGCGAAGTGGGCCCCGGCCCCCTGCACGTACCACACCCCCTTGTAGCTGTCGTTGCCGCCGGCGTCGGCCAGGATGCCCTGGCCGAAGAAGAACCCGCTGCCCTGGCAGAAGACACCGCAGCCGTAGGTGTCGTCGCCGGCCAGGTCGACGAGCAAGCCGGTGCCGCCGCTCATGGTCGCACCCAAACCGTTCCCCCGCAGCCCCTCTCCCGCTCCCTGGGCCAGGGAGGTGTTGTGCTCGGCGCTCTGCGGCGACGGGCTGATGACCTTGGTGTCGTCGGCGTCGTAGGCGTCGTTCCCCTCGGCATCGAGGAGGAGGCCGGCGCTGCGCACGTAGCCGTAGCCCTGGCCGTGGGTGAGCAGCCGCCAGGAATCGTCGCCGGTCAGGTCCACCGCGGCGCCGAACCCGAGGTAGCCGGCCCCCTGCGCGTAGTGCTCGGCCTCGTGGGTGTCGCGGCCCGCCTCGTCGAGCAGGGCGCCCACCCCCAGGATCCCCGCTCCCTGCGCCGTCGCCTTGGCCCGATAGGTGTCGTCGCCGGCGTGGTCGAACAAGAAGCCGAACGACAGCAAGCCCGCGCCCTGGTTGCCAAGGGTGTCGCCTCCGAGGTAGCGGTCGTCGCCGGCGAGGTCGATGGAAACCGACAGGGGCACCGACTCCAGTGACGGCCCGGCCACCACCCCGTTGTAGGTGTCGTTGCCGGCGTGGTCGACCACCAACGCCGGTGCAGCCAGTGAATAGGTGTCATCGCGCGCCGCTCCGTTGAGAACGATTTCGCCCAGCGGCGTGGCCAGGTGGATGTCGAGCGAAGGCGGGAGCGGGTGGACCACCAGGTGCTGTTTCAGCCGCTCGGCGGCCAGAGCCAGGCCGGCGCCGGCCCGGCCCATCAGCACGTAGTCGAAGCTGCGGATCCGGTTGACGGGCGGCTCCTGGCGGGAGGTGACGAACTTCGCCAGCTCGTCGTAATCGACGCCGTTGGGGTACCAGTCGCGCACCGCGGCCAGCCGCCACGCCTCGGCCCGGGCCATCCCGGCGACGACGGCGGCCAGGGCCCGCTCGGTGGAGTCGTCGAGGGCGGCGGCCAGGGCGTCGATCTGTTGGCGCGCCTCGGCCAAGGAGCCCGAGGCAGGCCGGTGCGGCCAAGGTGTGTGCCCGGCGAACACCGAACGGAACGCGGCGACGAGCGGCTGTTCGGCCGGCAGTCCCGCGCCAAGATCGGGGACGGGCTGACGGCGGGGCTGGGTGCCCGTTGCCGCGGTGTCGTCGCGGGCCACCAGCTCGCCCAGCACCCCGGCCAGCACCTGTCCGGCGGAGCGGGCGCAGTCTCCACGTACGGGGCGGGCCACATCGGCGGCGGCCGCGGCCGCCCACGTCGGAACGTCGAGCAGGCGGCCCTCCAGGGCCCGCACATGGGGCAAGGTGGTAAGCGGGTCACGGAACTCGCCGGCCAGCGTCGGGGCCAGGCCGATACCGTCCCGCGCCAGCTGGAGCCGCCGCTTCAGAATCGCCTCGACCCGACCGCCCTCGGCGAAGAGCGAAGACGCGGGGTTCCGCCGGTTCAGAGGGACAGGGGCACACGTTTTCAGCACCACCGTCCTGCCCAGCCCTCTGCCGGCGCTCACCGCCGACGGGAGCGGCGACGGGTCCGACGTGCACGAGGCGGCGACGAGAATGCCGGAAAGCACCGTACCCAGAATCCGGCCCGACGCTCCCCGGAGCTTGCCCATGGCCGGGCGAGGTTACCGTCGACGGCAGCGCGCTCCACCCTGACGCCGATCTGCGACCTGATCCATCGGGCGAGGTGGCGCCCGACATCGCTACGTTGCCGTCCGTGGCGAGCTTCCGACCTAGACACCCACATCCCCGGGCGAGGGAGACGTGATCGCCGCGGCCGATCGATGGCTCGTGGCGAGGAGGGGGCTCCTCCTGCTGCTCGCCGTGGCCGTGCCGGTGGTGTTCGACGCCCGCACCGTGGACGTGTTCAACGTCTCCAAATTCGCAGTGCTCGTCGTCGGAGCAGCCGCGCTCGTCGGCCTGCTGGCCACCGACGCCGTTCGTCACCGCCCCGTGTTCCGGCGCACCGGCTTGGAGTGGCCGGTGCTCGGCCTGTTGGCCCTGACCGCGCTCGATACCGCGTTCTCCCGTAACCCCCGCCTCAGCCTCCTCGGCGCCTACGGCTCCTACGACGGCCTTCTCGCCGCGGTGGCCTTCGCCGTGGTGTTCTTCGCGGTGGCGTGGTCGTTCGGCGCCCGCCAGCTGCGCACCGTCCTCACGGTGCTGTACGTCGGCGCCGGCGGGCTGGTCGTCGCCTACGGGCTGCTGCAGGTCCACGACCGGACCTGGCCCGGCTCGCGCTGGGACTGGGTGCACTGGGGGGAATCCGCGAGCTTCGCCAAGGGCACCGCCATCTGGTCGACCCTCGGGAACCCCAACCACCTCGGCGGCTTCCTGGCCGTCATGCTGCCCATCGGCGTCGGGCTCCTCGCCCTGTGGCGCGACCGGCGGATTCGGGCGGTCATCTCCGCCATCGCCGTGGCCGGCTTGCTCGCGCTGGTGCAGACCACGGCGCGGGGCGCGTGGCTCGCCACCGTCGCCGGGCTCGGGGTGCTGGGGCTGCTGTCCCTGCCCGCCATCCGGCGGAAGCCTGCCGTCGTCGTTGCTGTGGCCGGGGCCCTCCTGGTGGCGACCTTGGCCGCCGGCGTGCTGCTCGAGCCCACCCGTGGCATCGCCGACAAGGTCGCCTCCGCCCTCGATCTCTCGGGGGACAGCTCGGCATCGCAGCGGGTAGAGTTCTGGAAGGCGGCGGCGCGCATGGCCAACGACCGGCCGCTGGCGGGCATCGGCCCCGATGTCTACGGCTCGATCTTCCCCGCCTACCAGGGCGGAAAGCTGGCGACCATCTACGACGGCATGTCGCTCAACAACGGCCCGCACAACGTGTTCATGGACAAGCTCGCCGCCCTCGGCTACCCCGGGCTGGCGGTGTTCGTCGTCCTCCTCGCCATGGCCACCGGTCTGGCCTGCCGGACCTACCGGCGCCTGCGGCAGCTCGCCCGCCACGTGGAAACCGAGGTCGCCGCTCCGCCACCAGAGCCGGAACCACTGATCGCGCTGGTGGCCATTCTGGCCGCCCTCGTGGCCTACCTGGTGCAGGCCAGCTTCGACGTCCAGCAGATCGGCGTCACGTTCTGCTTCTGGTTCCTGCTGGGCCTGCTGTGCGCCACCGCCCGCGACACACTCGCACCAGGGGAAATGGAGCAGGCCGGTGGCCCATCGGAAGCGGCGCCCAAGGTGCGTAGCCGACGCGTCACGCCACCGCTCATCGCCGCCCTCGGTCTGGTCGTCGTGGTGGCGGTGGCCATCGTCGCCGTCCGCCCCTACCGCGCCGACCTGGCCTTCGGGTCGGGCCTCGACCGGCGCGCCGGCGCCCAGTCGGTGCGGGAGGAGTTCGGAACCGAGCCGGTTGACGCCGCCGCGGCGGCGGCGCGCAGTATCCGCGGCGCGGCGCGCCTCAACCCGTGGGAGCCGTCCTACCCGGCCTTCCTGGCGGACGACGCCGCCCGTTCGGCGGCCCGGCTCCCGCCCGGCTCGCCAGAGCAGTTGGCGGAGCTGACCGCGGCGGGCCGCGAGTACCGGCGCGCTGCTCGTCTGGCCCCGAGCGACGCTCTCGTTCTCCAGGCGTATGCCAAGGTCCTGGTGGCCGTCGCCCGGAACGACCCCGACCTGGCCCACCGGCGCTCGGCCAAGGCGGCGGCGGAAGCCGCTCTGCGCCGTGCCATCCGGGCCAACCCCTTCAACCGCCACATCGCGGACGAACTCCGGAAGGTGCAGAGGATGGCGATGGACACGCTTGCCACGGTGTTGTAACTTCAAGTTACGAACTACAGAGCAGGGTGGGCATGGCACGGAAGCGGGGACTGAGCACGGTGGCTGGCGGCGCCCCCGACACGATGGCGCGCAGTCGCGGGGCGACAGGGGCCACCGCGGCCACTCCCGACGAGGTCCGGCGCAGCTTCGAAGCGTTCGGGCTCAACGGCTACCAGGCCCGGGTGCTGCTGGCCCTGCTCCAGTGCGGCTCCTCCACGGCCCCCGAGCTGGCCCAGCTGGCCGATGTCCCCCGCACCAGCGTCTACGCCGCCCTCCAGGATCTGGCCGCCCACGGCCTGGCCGAGTCACTTCCCGGCAGGTTGTCACTCTGGGTCTCCCCGGGCTCGGGCGAGGTCCTCCAGCGGCTCTACGCCATGCAGGAACAGCGACTTGGCGCTCTGCGGACCACCATGGAACAGACCCAAGCCATGCTCGACCAGTTGGTCGCCGAGCCACCGGCACTCCCGCTCACCGACGTCCACCTCGTGCGAGGTGAAGCCACGGCCAAGACCATCTACGACCGCTTACTGAGCCAGGCCGAGTCGGAGGTGCTCATCTTCAACCGGCCGCCCTACAGCTGGGCCCACGGGCAACGCAACCAGGCCGTGCTCGACCTGCTGGCCCGCGGTGTGCCCACCCGGGCGCTCTACGAGCAGCAGCCCTTCGAGGCGGGCGAGGCCGACGCCTTCCGCTCCGAGGACGAGGCCTACATGGCGGCGGGGGTGAAGGCGCGCCTGGTGGCGGGCGAGCTCCCGTTCAAGCTGGCCGTCTTCGACCGGAAGGTGGCCCTGGTGGGCACGAGCGAGACGGGCCAACGCGTCTATCCCACCCTGCTGCTCATCGAACACGCCGCCTACGCCGCGGCCCACGCCGTGATCTTCGAGCACCACTGGGCCGAGGCGACGCCCTACGTCCCCTCCAACGACGTTGTTCCCTAGACCATGCGGACCCGAGGTTCTGCGGTCAGAAGGCGCCTTCGATGACTTCCACCACGCCACCGAGCACCGAGGCGACGTCGAAGCGGATGTCGGTGGGGCGGACAGGAGCATCGTTCTCCAGCCACTTGGCCGCCAGCCGGCGCAGGCGCATCTGCTTGGTGCGGGTGACGGCCTCGGCCGGCACGCCGAAGGCGTCGGTGGTGCGGGTCTTGACCTCGCAGAACACGAAAGTTCGGCCGTCGCGCACCACCAGGTCCAGCTCGCCGTCACGGCAGCGCCAGTTGCGGACCACCACCTCGTACCCCTGGGACAGGTACCACTCGGCCACCGCGTCCTCACCCCGCTGGCCGAGAGCGCGGCGCCCGTCGGGCAACTAGAGTTCCCTCGCCGGGAGCTCCTCGACGTTCACGTCCTTGAACGTGATCACCCGGACCGACGAGACGAACCGGGCCGGGCGGTACATGTCCCACACCCAGGCGTCGCCCAGCTCGATCTCCAGGTAGGCCCGCCCGCCTTCGCCCTTCGGCTCCATCTTCACGTCGTTGGCCAAATAGAACCTCCGGTCCGTCTCGACGACGAAGCGGAAAAGGGGCAGGACCGACCGGTATTCCTGGTACAGCTGGAGCTCGATCTCCGTCTCGTACCGCTCGAGGTCCTCCGCGCTCATTGCCCCAGCGTAGGTTCGCACCGTTTCACAGGAAGGAGGCGGACCCGAGGGGCCACACCTTGAACACCGTCCTCCCGACCACCGAAGACCGGGTTATCGCTCCGAAGACGCGGCTGTCCGACGAGTTGCCCCGGTTGTCGCCCATGACCCAGAGTCGGCCGGCGGGAACGGTGACGGCGGCGAAGGTGCTGGTGGTCGTTCCCGCGTCGAGGTACGGCTCGATGAGGCGCCGGCCGTTGACGAAGACCACGCCGTCCCTGCCCTCGACGGTCTCGCCGGGCAGCGCCACCACCCGCTTGATGAACTCCTCGGTGGAGGGCTGCACCACGCCGATGCCCTCGCCCACGTCGCGAAGGACCCGCCGCCCCCGGGCCTGCCACCCGTCCCCGGGTGATGGCTCGGGGGCGTCCAGCCGGCACGCCGTCTTGGGGCAGTCGAACACCACGATGTCGCCCCGCCTCGGGGGGTGGAGCCGGTAGGCGATCTTGGAGACCACGACCCGGTCGTCGATCTCCAGCTGGCCGAGCATCGACTCCGACGGTATGTAGAACGCCTGGGCCACCAGCGTCTTCAACAGGAAGGCGATGAGGGCGGCGAACCCGAGCAGAAGCGGGATCTCCCGCACCGTACGCCAGGCTTTGGAGGGGCGGCGGGGGGGCGATGACGGCGGCGGATCGCTGGTGCTCACTTCAGGTAAAGGCGCCGGGCTGGTGGTGCTGACCTCCGATGGCGAGGACGGCTCGCTGGTGCTGGCCGGCGGGCCCGCCGGCACCGGCTTCGCCTTCGTCCTCAACGGGCGGTCCGCTTCTCCTTGATTTTCGCGGCCTTCCCGCTCCGCTGGCGGAGGTAGTAGAGCTTGGCCCGCCGGACGTCGCCGGTGCGGGTGACCTCGATCTTGGCGATCACCGGCGAGTGGACCGGGAAGGTGCGCTCCACGCCGACGCCGAAGCTCACCTTGCGGACGGTGAACGACTCGCGGATCCCGTCGCCCCGCCGGGCGATGACGTCGCCCTGGAACACCTGGACGCGCTCACGGGTGCCCTCCACCACCCGGACGTGGACCTTGACGTTGTCCCCGGGGCTGAACTCGGGTACGTCGTCGCGGAGCCTGCTCTTGTCGACCAGATCAGTGGGGTTCATGCGCGTCAGGCTCCTCGTGGGCACCGCCGGGGGAAGCGACAGGATACCCGTGCTCCTCGAGAAGCTGCACCTCCTGCGCGCTGAGGCCGCCACGGGCGTGGATCAGGTCCGGCCGTGAGGCCACCGTGCGGGCCAGTGCCGCCGCCCGTCGCCACCGGGCGATCCGCCCGTGGTCGCCCCCCCGGAGGACCTCGGGGACCGACCATTGCCTGAACTCCGCCGGCCGGGTGTACTGCGGTTCCTCCAGGAGGCCGTCGCTGAAGCTCTCGTGGACGGTGGAGGCCTCGTTGCCCACCACCCCGGGCACGAGACGGGCGACGGCCTCGACCACCACCAGCGCCGCCGCCTCCCCGCCGGCGAGGACATAGTCACCGATCGAGAGCTCGCCGTCTACCAGATGGTCGACCACCCGCTGGTCCACACCTTCGTAGCGGCCGCACAGGAGGGAGAACCCCGCCGGCGCCGAAGCCAGCTCCCGGGCGTAGGCCTGGTCGAAGCGCCGGCCGCCGGGGCCGAGCAGGAGCAGGGGGCGGGCCGGCTGGGCCGCCTCCACGGCGGCGAAGATGGGCTCCGGCGCCAGCACCATGCCGGCGCCCCCGCCGAAGGGCGTGTCGTCCACGCTGCGATGGGGATCCGAGGTGGCCAGCCGCAGATCGTGGACCCGGAGGTCGATCAGGCCGCGGACGCGCGCCTTGCCGATGAGGCTCTCGGCCAGGTAGCCCTCGATGAGCCCCGGGAAGATGGTGAAGACCTCGATACGCATGGCGGCGATCCCGTTGCGAGTACATAGCGGGCCGTTTCCGCCCCCTATGTACTCGAAACTCAGGGGAGGAGGCCCTCGGGAGGGTCGATGACGATGCGCCTGGCTTCGGCCTCGTGCGACACCACGAAGCGGAGCGGGACCAGGCCGCCCCCCTCCAGCACGAGCAGGTCGCTGGCCGGGTTGGCCTCGACCTCGATCACCGGCCCGTAGGGCCTGCCGCCCACATCGACCACCTCACAGCCGACCAGCTCGTGCACCCACAGCTCCTCGGGGTCGTCCAGTGCCGGCGCCGACAGCACCGTTCCCCGCAGGGCCTCGGCCGCTTCCCGTCCGGACACCCCCGCGAACCTCACGATCCAGCGGCCCTGGTGGGGCGAGGACGACTTCACCGTGAGCTCCCCTGCCGGCGTGGTGAGCACCGAACCGGGGGCGAGACGTTCGGGGCGGTTGGTGACGAGAGCGACGATGACCTCGCCGGCCAGGCCGTGGGGCTTGGCCACCCGGCCCACCTCGAGCACGTCGGGCACGTCGGGCACCGTTGTCCTCGTCCGGCCAATTCTCGGAGTGGTCGCCTGGTGCCTGGTCGCCTGGTCGCTAGTCGACGATGTCGACGGTGGCTTCCACGCCCTCGCTCGCGCCGGCGGCCCGGACGACGGTGCGGATGGCCTGGGCCGTGCGGCCCCGGCGACCGATGACGATGCCCATGTCGTCGGGGGCGACGTGCAGGCGCAGGTCGACCCGCTTGCGATTGGGGTCCTCGTCGGCCTCGACCACTACAGCGTCGGGCTCGTCGACGATCTGGCGGGCCAGGTACGTCAGCACGTTGCGGGCCGACGCGCCGAGGACACGGTTGCCGGTGTCGTCGTCGGGTGACTCCGGCTCGGTCCCGGTGACGTCGCTCATGAGGGGGTGGGGGCCTTGAACTCGTCCCAGGTCCCGGTGATCTTCAGCAGCTTCTCGACTGTCTCAGTGGGCTGGGCGCCGCTGCGCAGCCACCGCAGCGCCTTGTCGTTGTCGATGAGGATCTTCGACGGCTCGGCGCGGGGTTCGTAGGTCCCGACCAACTCGATGAAACGCCCGTTGCGGGGCGAGCGGGCATCAGCCGCGACCACCCGGTACGTCGGCTGCTTCTTCTTTCCCATTCGCATCAATCGGAGCTTTACGGCCACTTGATCTCTCTCTTCCTGGTTTCCTGGTTCTTGATGTTTCGGTCAGTTGTACTGCGACATCGAGGACACCTTGGGCGGAGTGACCCGCCCGCCCTTCTTGCCCTTCTTGGACTTCTTCTTGGCCAGCACGCGGCCGAGACCCATGGCCCCCATCATGCGCTGCATCTCGTTGAACTGCTTGAGCAGCCCGTTCACCTCTGCAGTCGTCGTGCCGCTGCCGTTGGCGATACGGAGGCGCCGCGAGCCGTTGATCAGCGCCGTGTCGACCCGCTCCGCCGGCGTCATGGAACGGATGATGGCCTCGATGCGGCCCAGCTCCCGCTCGTCGATGTCGGCGTCCTTGAACTCCTTGGGGATGCCGGGGATCATGCCGACCAGGCCCTTGAGGGCGCCCATCTTCTTCACCTGCTGCATCTGCTCGAGGAAGTCCTCGAGGGTGAAGGTGCCCTCCATGAGGGCGGCGGCGGCCCGCTCCGCCTCGCTCTTGTCGTAGTGCTCCTCGGCCTTCTCGATCAGGGTGAGCATGTCGCCCATCCCGAGGATCCGGCTGGCCATGCGGTCGGGGTGGAAGACTTCGAAGTCGGCCAGCTTCTCACCGATCGAGGCGAAGGCGATGGGCCGCCCGACCACCTCCTTCACCGACAGCGCGGCGCCGCCGCGGGCGTCGCCGTCGAGCTTGGTGAGGATGACCCCGTCCAGCTCGAGGGTGGCGTGGAACGCCTCGGCCGTGGCCACCGCGTCCTGGCCGGTCATGGCGTCGATGACGAGGAAGGTGTAGTGGGGCTCAACCTTGCCGGAGATCTGACGGACCTCCTCCATGAGGTCGGCGTCTATCGACAGGCGGCCGGCGGTGTCGACGATGAGCACGTCGCGGCCCAGGCGCTGGGCCTCGGCCAGGCCCCGTTCTGCGACGGTGACGGGGTCGGTGGCCTCGCTGAACACCGGCACGCCCACCTGGCCGCCCAGGACACGCAGCTGCTCGACGGCAGCCGGGCGCTGGAGGTCGGCACCGACGAGGAGGGGGTTGCGGCCCTGCTGCTTGAACCAGCGGGCCAGCTTGCCTGCGGCGGTGGTCTTTCCCGACCCCTGGAGCCCGGCCAGCAGCACGACGGTGGGGGGCTTGGAGGCGTAGTTGAGCTTGAGCGTCTCGCCCCCGAGGATGCCGACGAGCTCCTCGTGGACGATCTTGATGACCTGCTGGGCCGGGCTCAGGCTCTGGCTGGTCTCGATCCCGATGCAGCGCTCCTTGATCCGCGCCAGCATCAACTTGACGACCAGGAAGTTGACATCGGCCTCGAGGAGGGCCAGGCGGATCTCCCGCAGGACCTCGTCGACCTCGGCCTCGCCGAGGCGCCCACGGCTACGGAGGCGGCCGAAAATGCCTTCGAAGCGGTCGGACAGCGAATCGAACATGAGCGACCAGGGTAGTTGCTCCGCCGCCTTTGTCTCTCAGGCCGAGGTGACGCCTACGACCCGGGGCTGGTTAGGTTCAGGTGAGGATCTCGTCGACCCGGAGCTGCGCTCCGGGCAGACCTAGAGGCGTCAGCACGTCGCCCGGGCCTGCCGTGGTGACTGCGGCGTACGCGCCGTCACGAGGCTCGCGGAACACCTCGACCACTCCGGCCGGGAGGTCCACCAGCCAGACCTCGGCAAGGGAGGCGGCGGCATAGAGCGGCACCTTGCGCCGGCGGTCCCACGCCACGGTCGTGTCCGCCACCTCGACCACCAGCAGCACGTCCGCCGGGAGAGCGTGCGAGCCGGCGTAGTCGTCGCTCCGCGGGCGAAGGAGGGCCAGGTCCGGCTGCGGCTCCGAATGATCCGGTACGAGGATCGGGTTCTGCACGGCGACGACCCCTCTCCCCTCGGCCGCCCGGACCACCAGCCGGGTCAGCTTGTTGACGCAGCCGGCGTGCCTGCTCCCGATAGGTGCCATCTCCACGATCTCCCCGTCCAGCAGCTCGATGCGGTCGTCCTCGCCGAACAGCCCGGCGTCGGCCATGCGGTGGTACTCGTCGATGGTGAACCGGTGCGGCGCCGGCCACACCTCCTGCACGGCCATAGGGACAACGGTACCCGGCTGACCCAGGCCGCGCCGGCTAGGAGAAGAGGGCGTCCACGAACTCCCCGGGGTCGAACTCGACGAGGTCGTCAGCGGTCTCGCCGAGGCCCACGAGCTTGATGGGCAGGCCCATGTCCGAGGCGATGGCGACAGCGATGCCCCCCTTGGCCGTGCCGTCGAGCTTGGTGAGCACCACACCCGTCACGTCCACCGCCTCGGCGAACTGGCGGGCCTGGACCAGCCCGTTCTGGCCGGTGGTGGCGTCGATCACCAGCAGCACCTCCTTGAGCTGGGCCGGCGGGCGCTCGGCGATGCGGCGCACCTTCTTCAGCTCCTCCATGAGGTTGACCTTGTTGTGGAGACGGCCCGCGGTGTCGGCCAGGACCAGATCGGCGCCTCGGGAGGCCGCCCGCTCCACGGCATCGAAGACGACGGCGCCGGGGTCACCGCCCTCGGCCCCTCTGACCAGATCGGCCCCGACCCGCTTGGCCCACAGCTCGAGCTGTTCAGCGGCGGCGGCTCGGAAGGTGTCGGCCGCGGCCATGACGACGGTGCGGCCGGCGGCCGCCTCCCGCAGGCCCACCTTGCCGACGGTGGTGGTCTTGCCCACGCCGTTGACCCCGACGAAGAGCCACACGTTGGGTACGCCGGGCTCGAAGGCGAGGCTGCGGTCACCCTCGGAGAGCTTGGCCTTCAGCTCCTCCTTCAAGGCGTTTACCAGCTCGTCGGGCGTGCGAATGCCCTCGCCCTTCACCCTCGTGCGCAGGTCGTCGAGGAGGCTGCCGGTGAGGCCGACGCCGACGTCGGCCCGGATGAGGGCCTCCTCCAACTCGTCCCACGTCTCGTCATCGATGGCCGACCGGGAGAGGACGGAGCCGATGTAGCCGGAGAAGAGGCTGCGTGCTTTGCCCAGACGGTCCCGGAACCGAGGCCTGACCGGCTCCGGAGCGACGACCTCGGGCTCGGGTACCGGCTCGGGCTCGGGCGCGACCTCTGCCTCAGGGACGGGGCTGGGTTCGAGCACCACCCCGGTCGGTGCCTCGGGCGCCTCCACCGTGGGGCGCGGCGCCTCGGGCGGCCGTGTGAGCGGCGGAGCCCGCCGGGTGGGGGGCGGCTCCAGCTCCGGCCGGCGGGAGCGGCGCCTGGACACGGCCACGCCGGCCACCGACCCGACAAGAACCAGGGCGACGAGGAGGATCAGAACGAGTTCCATGAGACGGTCAGCCTACGGGCGCCTCCGCCGGTTCTTGTCTGTGTCATGGGCAACGGGTGACCTTTGCTCCCAATGGCGATCTCACGGCTCCCCTTTTTTGGCCGACGACCTGTCAATGGCGCTGCAGCTGCGGGGGCCGGCGGTTGTTGCCCGTCGGCTGACGAATCGCCCGTCCTGGAGGGAATGATGACCACATCCGAATACACTGTGTTCATGGCTAACCTGTCGGTGCGGTTCCGGAATGGTGACACCTACGAGCGGTTGAAGGCCCGGGCGGGCCTGTCATCTGTCTCCGGGCTGGCCGAGCGGCTCATCGACGAGGGCCTGCGGATGGACGCCCACCCCGGGATCGTGTTCCGGGACGGGCCGGCAGGAAGAAGGGCCGGGCTCGCCGCAGGTCCCGACGTCTGGGAGGTGGTGGCTGCCATTGTGGAACAGAAGGGCAGTCCGGAAAAACGTGTGGCCGCAACAGCAGAACTTCTCGGCTTGCCCGTCGTGCAGGTACGTACGGCGGTGCGCTACGGCAGCGAGTTCTCCGACGAGATCGACGATCTCATCGAGCGCAACGAATTCGCCGCAGCACATGAACAAGCCGTATGGGAAAGCGAGCAGCGTCTGCTGTCTCGATGAGGCTGCGGCATGAGCGGGCCTCGCGCCGGCGGACTGCCGGTGCTGGGGGTCTGCCATTTGCCGCCATCCCAGCCGCCAAAGTGGTGCTGGCGCCGCCTAGCTGTCCCAGCCCAATCCCACGTGGCCCTTTGGCGCCCAGCCCAACCCGCCGAGGCGCCAGCGGCTGCCGTCGCCGACCGGTTGAGGTGCACCGGGGTACTGGTCCTTCCCCGCCAGGTCGAAGAAGGCGGCCAAGGCGGACGCGCCGGCCCTGGGGCCGGTCGAGAAATCCACACTGCTGGTTTGGCCGAACGCCGGCGCCACAGCGCCGGCACCGGCGTCGTGGATGTCGTCGCCTGAGCGGTCGATGAAGAAACCAAAACCCCCGTCGCTGGATACACCGTGGGAACTGGCGGGTACCACCCCGCCATGCTCTGGCCTTCACCATCCGCCGGTCGCCCGCCGGCGGCACCTTGGGCGAAGCTCAGGTTGTGACCCGGCGCCTGGTCTCGGGCCGGGTTCACCAGTTGGGTGTCGTCCGCCTCGAAGACGTCGTCGCCGGCCAGATCGACGACAGCGCCGGCGCCGAGGGTGGAGCCGTATCCCTGGCCGTAGCTGGTGATGCGCCGCTCGTCGTTGCCTTCGAGGTCGAGCAGCGCGCCGGCTCCCAGGAACGCTGCACCCTGGCCCACGTCTTTGGCTTCGTAGACATCGTTGCCCTTCTCGTCCACCAGCACCCCGAAAGACAGCAACCCGGCGCCTTGGCTGCCGACGGCATCTCCCGCGACATACCTGTCGTCACCGGCCATGTCCACCACAGCCGAGAGAGGACCCAAGGCCGGCCGGGGCCGGCAACCGAGCGCCTGGTGGGTGACCACGAGGAGCTGGGCATCGCCCCGGAACTCGGGGAGTAGGCGACTCCGGTGGTTGCTGTGGTATGTCACGTGGTACACTGCGGGGGGTGGACGACCGCCTGAAGGCCCTGCTCGATCTGTTGGACGAGGTCGGAGAGGAAACGGTCAACACCTCTGTCCGTCTTCCTGTCCAGCTGCGGGATGCGGCTGTGGCGGCAGCCGCTATGGGCCTGGCGTCGTCGACCTCCGAGCTGACGGTACGGGGCTTGCGGGACATCTTGGAGGCATTTGCTCAACGGGCACTCCTCGATGCCCACTACCGCGCCCACCCCGAGGTTCGCCCTGACTTGGCCGAGGTCGCGCTGGCGGCGGCCGAGCTCGACGGGAACTCCCTGGCCGCCCAGCCCGAGCTGATCCGGCGGGCCGCGAAAGAGATCACTGCCATAAGGGACGATCCGGGGGCCGACGACGTGCTGCTCTATGCCGCCGGTCTCGCCGCCGCGGCATGACACATGTCCGAAGCGTCGTTCTCGACAACGAAGCCGTCCAAGCTCTCATCGACGTCACTTCCCGAAAGCACCGCCGGGTACTTGCCGCAGTGGAGGTGACGGCCGCCCGCAACCTCCGTCGGGCCGGGTCGGTACGTTTGGTCGTTCCCACAGCCGTACGCGTCGAGGCCGGGTGGGACCGACGGAGCGGCACCGCCGCCGCCATCAACCGCCTCCGGGTAGAAGACAGCCCGCTCGACCGGCCCGCAGCCGACGCCGCCGCCCAGGTCGTCTCCGCACTGGGGGTGTCGGTTGCGGACGCCCATATTGCCTCGGTGCTCACGATCGCCCCTGGACCGCACGCCGTCATGACCAGCGACCGTCGGGACGTGAGGCGCATCGCCGCCTATGTAGGAGCCGTCGTCGAAGTCGTAGTCGTCTGATGGGGCCTAATCGAGCTAATGGGGGCGACTGCCATCAGGCGGTGGCGGCGGGGATTCGTTCGCTTATGACCCGGGAGGAGCCACCGGGCTGCATGGTGACTCCGTAGAGGCAGTCGGCCGCCTCCATGGTGCGCTTCTGGTGGGTGACGACGAGGAGCTGGGCGTCGCCCCGGAACTCGTGGAGCAGGTCGATGAAGCGGTGGAGGTTGACGTCGTCGAGGGCGGCCTCCACCTCGTCCATGAGGTAGAAGGGCGACGGGCGGCTGCGGAAGACGGCGAACAGGAAGGCCAGGGCGGCCAGTGAACGCTCGCCGCCCGAGAGGAGCGAGAGCTTGCGCACGTTCTTGCCCGAGGGGCGAGCCTCGATCTCGATGCCGGTCTCGAGCAGGTTGTCGGGCTCCGTGAGGCTCAGGCGCCCGGTGCCACCGGGGAACAGGGTGGTGAACAGGGCGGTGAAGTTCTCGGCCACGTCGGCGTAGGCCGCAGAGAACACCTGGACGATCTCCTCGTCCACCGCCCTGATGACCTTGGACAGCACCCGCCGGCCCTGGCGCACGTCCTCCAGCTGGGACTCGAGGAACTGGTGGCGCTCCTGGAGGGCGGTGAACTCCTCCAGGGCCAGCGGGTTGACCGGCCCCATGAGGCGCAGCTCCCGCTCCAGCTCGCGCACCTTGGCCACCGCGCTGGTGCCCGGCGGCAGCTCCGGGCAGGTGGCGGCGATAGCGGTGGCGGGCTCGCAGTCCAGCTCCCGGCGCAACGTCTCCGTCGCCGTCTCCAGGCGCAGGCGCACCTCGGTCTTCTCCATCTCGGCCCGCTGCGCCCGCTCCCTCAGCTCCGCGAGACCTCTCTCGGCGGCAGTCCGCTGGCGACGGAGCCCGTCCAGCCGCTCGGTGGCGGCCCGTACCCCGGCCACATGGCGGGCCCGGTCCTCCCGCACCGCGCCCAAGGCGGCCTCGACTTCGGTGAGGCCGGCGGCCACCATCGAAGCCAGGCGGGCGGTGGCGACAGCGCGGCTCTCCAGCTCCACCCGCCGGCGCCCCGCCTCGGCCCGCTCAGCGGCATGGTGGCTGAGGCGTTCCTCCACTTCGACCTGCCGGCGTGAGAGCAGGGCCCGGCGCTCCTCGAGCCCCCCGGCCCGGACCTCCAGATCCGTCCGCAGGGCCCGAACGGCGGAGCGGCGCTGCTCCAGGCGCTCGCGGGCCTCACGCTCGGACAGCACCCGCTGGGCGCCGGCCGCCTCCTCTGCCTCCAGCGCCGGCAGGGCCGCCTCCAGGTGGGCGACCCGCGCCTCCTCGACCTGCAGTCGCCCGGCCAGCTCGGCCAGCTGGGGCGCCAGCCTGTCGTTCTCGGCACGGACATGGCGCTGCTCGGCTTCGAGACGATCTGACGCCTCTGTGGCCGCGGCGAGGCGGGTCGAGGCGGTTCGGGCGCCGGCGGTGATCTCAGCCTCACCGGCACGGGCCTGGGCCGCCGACTGCCGGGCCGACGTCACCCGCTCCTCGACGCCGGCGAGCTTCTCCGCGGAAGCCGCCAGCCCGGTTCGGGCCTGGTGGAGGGCGGCCCCGGTGGCCCCCGTGGACGAGGTGCCCGCCCGCCATCCGGTGGCCGAGAAGCGGTCTCCGTCACGGTTGACGACGATTAGACCCGGGTGGGCCACGGCTACGTCGAGAGTCTGCTCCCAGCCACCGTCGACGGCGACGGCGCGGGCCAGAAGGGTATCGAGGAAGCTCGACATCCCCGGCCTCACGGATCGCACGTGTGAACGCAGACCGGTAGCCGGACAGGCGGCGACCAGCTCGGCCGCCGTCCGCCTCTCGGCTTCGGAGATCGCCCCGGCCATGATCGGGAGCACGGCTCCACCGCCGGCCGACGAGGTGGCGCCCTCGCTCTTCAGCCGGGCCAGTGCCCGCCGCGCGGACGCCACGTTGTCGACCATCACGGCGGCTACGGCCTCGCCCACCGCCGCCTCGAAGGCCGCCTGCCAGCCGGGGTCCACCTCCACCAGCTCCAGGAGGGTCCCCACCACGCCGGCCACGTCGCCCAGGCGCTCCACGCCGGCGCGGGCCCGGCTGGCATCGAGAGCCAGCGTCAGGGCCTCCACCCGGGCCGACCACGTCTGGTGGTCCTGCTCGGCGGCCCGCTGCTCTGTCTCGGCCGCGGCGAGCAGGTCATCGGCGGCCGAGCGGGCGGCGCCGGCGGCGGCGAGACGGGGTGCCAGCTCATGTTCGTCCCGCTCCGCGTCTGCCGCCACCGAACCCAGCTCGTCCAGCTCGGCGCTGATACGCCCGATGTCGTCGACGAGAACAGCGGCTCTGGACTCCAGGCGAGCCAGCTCGGCGCGACCACCGGTCACCGCCCGCCGCAGGGCGGCCAGCTCGCCTCTCACCTCGGCCGCGCTCACCGCCGCGGCCACACCGCCGGCGGCCTGCTCGCCGTCGCCCCACTGCAACTCCAGGGCCGCCGCCTCCCCCAGCACCGCAGCCTCCGCCGCCGCCACCTCACCGGCCTGGGTGGCCACGCTGACGGCATCGGCCTCCACCGCCTGGAGCTGGTGGGCCAGCCCGGCCGCCTCTGCCTCCAGGGAGGCCACCACCCCCTCATCCAGGGTAGCCCGCAGCTCGCGTTCCACCGACCTCTGCCGCTCGGCCAGCAGCGCGGCCATTCCCCGGGAGCGCTCCCTGAGCGCCTCGAAGCGGGTGAGCGTGTCGCCCAGGTCGTCGGCGCCGGCCGCCGATACCGCCACCTCGGCGCCGGCCACGGCGGTGTCGAGGTGAGCCAGCTCGGCCCGGGCCCGCACCTCGGCCGCGGCCAGCTCGGCGGTGGTGGACGTGACGGAGACGAGGCGGCCCTGCAGCCCGGCCAGCTCCCGCCCCGCCACATGGAGGCGGAAGGCCCTCAGCTCCTCGACCAGCGAACCGTGGCGGCGCGCCGCTTCGGCCTGGCGCTCGAGGGGCCGCAGCTGGCGGCGGACCTCACGGAGCAGGTCCTGCAGGCGGGCCAGGTTGACCTCGGTGGATTCCAGCCGGCGCTGGGCCTTCTCCCGCCGGCGGCGGTACTTGAGGACGCCGGCCGCCTCCTCCACCAGGCCGCGGCGGTCCTCGGGACGGGCGTCGAGGATGGCGGCGAGCTGGCCCTGGGAGACGATCACGTGCTGCTGGCGGCCCACGCCGGTGTCCGACAGCAGCTCCTGGACGTCGAGCAACCGGCAGGGCACCCCGTTGAGGGCGTACTCGCTGTCCCCCGACCGGAAGAGCGTGCGGGTGATGGTGATCTCGGAGAAGTCGATGGGCAGGAGACCGGCGCTGTTGTCGATGGTGAGGCTGACCTCGGCGCGCCCCAGCGCCGGGCGTTTGGAGGAGCCGGCGAAGATGACGTCCTCCATCTTCGAAGATCGAACGGTGCGGGGCCCCTGGGCACCGAGCACCCACGCCACTGCGTCCACCACGTTGGACTTGCCGCTCCCGTTGGGCCCCACCACCACCGTGATGCCCGGCTCCAGCTCCAGGGTGGTTGGCTCGGCGAAGGACTTGAAGCCCTTGAGGGTCAGCGACTTCAGGAACACAGCACCCCGAACGTACCGGCGACCACCTCAGAAGTCGCGGACCGTTCTCTCCTTCCTACACCTGGCACTGGGGGCACATGAAGGTGGAGCGGCTCTGGGCCTTCACCCGCACGATGGGAGTGCGGCAGCGCCGGCAGGGCCGGCCCTCCTTGTCGTAGACCTTGTGCTGGCCCTGGTAGTCGCCGATGGCCCCGAAAAGGTCCCGGTACTGCTCGTCGGCCAAAGAGGACCCCCTGTGCTTGACCGCCTCCTGCAGGGTCTCCACCATGGCCCGGTAGAGGCGGCGCACCTCCTGGCTGGACATGGTCTCTGAGCCCCGGTCGGGGCGAATGCCGGCGGCCCAGAGGATCTCGTCCGCGTAGATGTTGCCCACGCCGGCCATGAACTTCTGGTCCATCAGTAGCGGCTTGAGCTTCATCTTGCGGGCATGGAGCAGCTCGCCGAAGCGGTTCCAGCTCATGATGTCCTCGAGGGGGTCGAAGCCCAGATGGCCCAGCTCGGCCACCTTCTTGTCCAGCTCGCTGCCGGCAGCCACGAAGATCTCGCCGAAGGTCCTCGGGTCCACGAAGCGCAGGAGCCCTCCCTGGGTGAAGGTGATCACCACGTGGGTGTGCTTGGGCGCCTCGTCCTTGGCCGACCGGGACCGCAGCAACTGGCCGCTCATCCCGAGATGGGCCACGAGGACATCGTCGGCGTGCTGGCCCGGCGCCAGAGCCCCGTCCTCCAGGGGCATCAGGAGGTACTTCCCCTTGCGGTGGACAGATACGATCTTGCGGCCCTCGAGCCGGGAGATGAACTCCTTCTTGGTCTTGTGGCGGCGGATGGAGCGCAGGCCGGTGACCTCGACCTGCTTGACCCGCTTGCCCACGACCTCCTTCTCCAGGTCGCGGCGGATGGTCTCGACTTCGGGTAGCTCAGGCATCTGTCGGGTCAGGCCTCTCTGGGGAATCGTGGTTGGTTTCGGCTTCGGGTGCGTCGGCGCCGGCGGCGAGAGCCAGCTCGCTCCAGGCGGCGCGCGCCGCTGCCTGCTCGGCCTGCTTCTTGGAACGGCCCTGACCACTTCCTCGGGCGACGCCGCCGACGGAGACGGTGGCCGAGAAGTGCTTGGCGTGGTCCGGGCCCTCGTCTACCACCTGGTAGCGGGGAAGCTGGTCGAAGGTGCGGGCGGTGAGCTCTTGAAGGCGCGTCTTGTAGTCCTGGCCACCGGGGCCCGCCGCCGCTTCGACGATGCGATCGCCCAGCAGCCCGAGCACCAGCTGGGAGGCATCTTCCCATCCCCCGTCGAGATACACGGCGCCGATGATCGCCTCCATGGCGTCGGCCAGGATCGATGGTTTCTCACGGCCTCCGGATGCGTCCTCGCCCTTTCCGAGCAGGAGGCTCGGACCGATGTCGAGCTCCATCGCCACCTCGGCCAGCGCCTCTGAGTTGACCACCGAGGCCCGCACCTTGGCCAGCTCCCCCTCGGGCAGCTGCGGGTAACTCCGATAAACGTGCCCGGTGACGATCAGCCCGAGCACAGAGTCACCGAGGAACTCGAGGCGCTCGTTGGACTCCTCCCCCGTGACCTCGGCGCACCAGGAGCGGTGGGCGAGAGCCCGGCAGAACAGCTCGCTGTTCTCGAACCGCCGGCCCAGCCGCCCGGTCAGCGCGTCGGTCAAAGCGCTGGGGACGGCTCTGGTCGGCGGGGTCGTCGTCAGCTGGCCTCGAGCTTGGCGACCACGTAATCGACCGCGTCCCGCACCGTCTTCAGGTCCTCGAGGTCCTCGTCGTCGATGCGAAAACCGACCGTGCGCTCCCCGAGTTCCTCCTCGAGGGCCTCCACCAGCTCGATGAGGGCAAGGGAGTCGGCGGAAAGATCCTCGTTGAACGAAGCCCCCTCGGCTATGGCCGAAGGGTCGATCTCGAGAATGTCGGCCAGGCGGTCACGGATCAGCTCGAAGACCTGCTGTCGGTCCATCGGGCTCCGCTCCACGTGGGTCTCAGCGGGCACGAACGCTCCTGAAAGGCGTGAGGGACAGGGGAAGCGGGCATGGTAGCCGCGCCGGGGCAGCGCTGGTGGTGGCGGCGCGCCGGCGGGAGCCGGCTCAGCCTTTGACGGAACGGCGCAGGCGGTCGAGCAGACCCTGTTCCACCAGCTCAGAGGCAGCCTTGATGGCATTGACGATGGCCGCCGACGACGAGGAGCCGTGGCTGATGATGCACACCCCGTCCACTCCGAGGAGCAGCGCCCCCCCGTAGGAATCGGGGTCCATCTGGGTGGCCAGGGGGAGCAGGAGGGGCAGCACGTTTTGTGACGCCTGGGCCGCCTCCTCCGTGGCCGTGAGCGCTCCGACCACGGCCCGGCGCATGAAGCGCATGGCCCCCTCCAGGGTCTTGAGCACGACGTTGCCGGTAAAGCCGTCGGTGACGACCACATCGAGGCGGTCGGTGAGCAGGTCCCGGCCCTCGACGTTGCCGATGAAGGTGCCGCCCGAGCCCTGCCACACGTCGGGGTTGCGAAGGAGGGCGTTGGTCTCCTTCACCAGGTTGCTGCCCTTGGTGTCCTCCTCGCCGATCGACAGCAGGCCGACGCGGGGCGAGGCGATGTCGTAGCGGCCGGCGGCGTAGGCCGCACCCATCTGGGCGAACTGGACCAGCCACGCCGGCTGGCACTCGGAGTTGGCGCCGGCGTCCAGGAGCACGGTGGGGGTGGTGCCGGGCACCGGCAGCGGTGTGGCAATGGCCGGCCGGCTGACCCCGGGGAGACGACCCAGGCGGAGCAGGGCGCTGCCCATGGCCGCTCCGGTGTTGCCGGGGCACACCATGGCGCTGGCCTTGCCGTCCCGCACCAGTTCGGCCGCTCTGACCACCGAGGCGTCCTTCTTCCGGCGCACCGAACTGGCCGCGTCCTCGCCCATGGCGATCACTTCGCTGGCGGCGAAGATCTCCAGCGAGCCGGTGTCGCCCAGTGCGTCCGGCTGGCCCACCAGCATGACCGGGTGACCCATCTTCTCGGACGCCTCCCGGGCGCCGGCGACGATCTCGGCCGGACCGTTGTCGGTCCCCATGACGTCGACGGCGATGGGTTCCACGCTTCGCCGGTCGCTTCTGGGTGTGGCCGGCGCTAGCCGACGTCGATGGCCTGGCGGCCGCCGTACCAACCGCAGGCCGGGCACACCACGTGGGGGAGCTTGGCCTGGCGGCACTGGGGACAGACGCTGCGTGCGGGGGCGCTCAGGGTCCAGTTGCTGGCCCGCCGGCTGCGGCTCTTGGCCTTCGACGTCTTCTTCTTGGGAACAGCCATCTCGTTCGCTCTCTCTCAGTTCTCTCGCAACACGTCGAGCGCCGCCCAACGGGCGTCGCCCACAGCCTGCTTGCAGTCGCAGTCACCGACGTTTCGATCGGCGCCGCACGTGGGGCAAAGTCCCCGGCACCCCACCTTACAGAGGGGCGCCAGAGGCAGCTCCAGGAGCACCGCGTCTCTGGCCATCGGCTCCAGGTCGATCTGGTCGCCATGGAGAGGATAGGTCTGCTCGGGGTCGTTCTGCTCCTCGAACACCTCCCAGACGTCGGCGGTGAGGCCTCCGGTCGCCTCGCCGAGGCAGCGCCGGCACTCCCCTGACCACGGCGCCTCCACCTTCCCCCGGGCGATGGCGCCACCCGGAACCAGCTCCAGCACCACGTCCACAACCACCTCGGCACTGTCGGGCACCGCGCTGCCCGACACCTTCAATCCTGGTATCGGGCCGGCCCGCCGCTCCGTGCGCCGCTTGTTGGGAGCCTTCTGGAGGCCGCCGATCCCGACCACGAACGGCGAGGGTGCCACCCCCCTGATTCTAGGGGCTGATCAGGACTCGTCCTGGTCGAAAAAGGCCTCGTCGGCGCCCTCGGTGGCTCCAAGGTCCCCGGTGTCCTGGCCGAACCCCAGATTGCCCCGCTCCTGGGTGGGCAGGGGTGTGACCCGCAGCTTGTCCCGCCCGGCCTGAACGGTCTTGAGCGTGCGCTCGAGAACGATCTCGAAGGCGGCCAGCTTCTGATCGCAGTAGTCCTCGGCCTCGTGGCGCAAGCGGCTGGAATCCTCCCGGGCCTGGTCGACCGTCTTCTGCGACAGGTGCTGGGCGGAGCGCACGATCTCGGTCCGCTGGACCATCCGCTCGGCCCGCACCCTGGCCGCCTCGAGGATCTCGTCGGCCTCCCGCTGGACCTTGGCCAGGAACTCAGTCCGTTCCTTCAGCATCCAACGGGCCTGGCGCAGCTCGTCGGGCAGCCGCTCGAGAGCGTCCTCCAGCAGCTCGAGCAACTCGTCCTTCTCCACCCGGACCGTGGTGGACAAGGGCATGGGCTTGGCGTTGGTGACTATCTCGATCACCCGGCGCAGCAGCAGCTCGGCGTCGACCTCGTTGTTGTTGGCCATCACGCGAACTTCTCCTCCACCCGCTTGGCCACCGGCGCCGGCACCATCGAGCTGACCCGGCTGGCGCCCCCGAAGCGGGCGATCTCCCGCAGTAGGGACGAGGCGATGAACGAGGAGCTGGAGGCGCAGGGCAGGAAGATCGTGCGCACGCCCGAGATGGCCTCGTTCATCTGGGCCATCTGCAGCTCGTGCTCGAAGTCCGATGCCACCCGCAGGCCCTTCACGATGACTTCCGCGCCCACCTTCTTGGCCAAGTCGACGACGAGGGTGTCGAAGAAGGCCACCTCCACGTTCGTGATGTGGGCAACCGACTCCTCCACCATGTCCCGTCGTTCCTCGTAGGTGAACAGCGGCTCGCCCTTCTGGGGATTGCGCATGGCCGCCACCACCACACGGTCGAACAGCCGCGCCGCGCTCTCGATGACCTCGAGATGCCCGTTGTGGAGGGGATCGAAGGATCCCGGGAAAAGGGCGGTTTTCAAACGGGACCTTTCTCGTCGGTTCGGCTCGTCGACTGGGCGATGGTCACCACCGTACCGCCGTACCGCTTGATCTTGACTACCTCGAAGGCGTCCCCGAGGTCGATCTCACGGTCGCTCTCCAGGATGGCGAGACCGGTTCGCAGGCCGGCCAGCAGCTCGGGCCAGGCGTCGAAATCGTACGGAGGGTCGGCGAACACGATGTCGAAGGAGGCATCGGGATTGAGCCGCAGCCAGCTCAGCACGTCGGCTTGGACGACCACCGCCCGGGCGTACAGGCCGGTAGTCACGAGGTTGATCTTCATGGTGTCGGCTGCCGTCTTGTCGCGGTCGACGAGAGTGGCACGGGCCGCCCCCCTGGACAGCGCCTCGATCCCCAGCGCGCCGGTGCCGGCGAAAAGATCCGCCACCTTCATGTCGGCCACGCCCCCGAGGGACCCCAGCACGTCGAAGATCGCCTCACGAACCCGATCACTGGTGGGGCGAACCCCCAGCCCACCCGGCGCCTGGAGGCGCCTTCCCTTAGCTGTCCCCGATACGACCCTCACCAGCCGAGGCTACGCAGTCACGTGCGCCGTTGTTGACCTCCAGCCGTATCGCGCCCGTCGGACGAGGTGTCTTCCGAAGTCAGCCCGGGGGTGGCGCACACCCGATCACGGCGCACCTCCATCTGGTTCAGACTTATGCCGACGATTCCGCGGAATCGCGGACGGCGTCGGCCGGAGCAACCGAATGCATCGAGCCTGACGATTCGGAATCGCGGACGCCGCCTCAGGCCGATCCCTCGCGATTCCGCGGAAGCGGCGCCGAAAGCTCCTGATGACGACGAGTCGAATGTGCCGGCGACCGCCGAATCGACACGCGATTCCGCGGAATCGCGCCGGCGGACCGCGGCCGACGCCTTGGTTTCCAT
The DNA here is from genome assembly GCA_035525365.1 of Acidimicrobiales bacterium. Lineage (GTDB taxonomy): Bacteria > Actinomycetota > Acidimicrobiia > Acidimicrobiales. The sequence goes on along the minus strand of DATLEK010000008.1, from coordinate 7,748 downwards.
GGCCGAGACGATGCTCCGATGCGGGCCCCAGGCCCGTGACCGCGGTGACCGCTGGACGCCGAATCGCTCATCTCGGAGGCGTACGGCCGCTGAGCAGACTTGACACGTGGTCTACCCTGAGGTTTGAGACCGGAGCCGATCTCATGACCTGGAGAGGCAGTGAGACCATGAAGTTCAAGGTCGAGTTGGAAGCGATGATCTTCGTGCCGGCATCCTCTGATGTTCGCGAGGTCGTCGAGACACATCTCGATGAAGTGATGAGCGAACTAGTCGGTCTCAGCACCGAGGACGCGTCGATCGAGCTGGATCTGACACCCGATATCCCCGAAGTCACCTTCTCCGTCGTCGTGGAGTCCTCCAACCCATTGGCCGCGGCTCACCAAGCGAGTGGACTGATCCGTGGCGCCATCCATGGCGCCGGTGGGTACACCCCTGACTGGCCAGGTGCCCATGATGACGCTTGGGCCGTAACACTGACCGGCGTGTCATCTTCACGGGTCGATCACGAGGCGCCGGACACCCAACTCGTGGACGCCTGAAATGGCACTCAGCCGCCAGCGCACTGGCGGCGCATGTTTCTGATCTTCTCCCGGTAGTAGTTCGGGTTCGACGGGGTGGCGTGCAGCCATGTCAGATGCTTCCCACAGCCACAGAGTGAGCTTGAGGTAGTTGCTCTTCCCAGTAGCGGGGGCGGACCTCCCACCCGAGCTCCTTGGCTGCCTCGAACACAGCATCCCGGTCATCTCCGCGGCCCATGGAGGCGAGGGTACGCCAGGTCTGTCACGTGCAGGTGATACGTCCAGGGGGCCGCAAACCTGTCAGTCGGCGGTTCAGTTCACTCGTGCGCTAGCAGATGCTTGGTCATGCTTGGGACCCCGGCAGTTGGTTGGCCTCAGTCAGCTCTTGAAGAGGAACTCGGCCTCTTCTTCGTCGACCAGGAGGCGCAGCTCGTCGGCCAGCAGCTCGTGGTCGGCGAGGTGGGGGTCGGAATCGACGATGGCGAAGGCGACGCGGCGGGCTTCGGCGACGAGGTCCTTGTCTCGGCGGAGCGAAGCCAGCTTCAGATCGCTGCGGCCCTTCTGGCGGGTGCCGAGGATGGTGCCCTCGCCTCGCAGCTCCAGGTCGACCTCGGCCAGTTCGAAGCCGTCACGGGTGCGCACCAGTGCCTTGAGCCGCTCTTCGGCGTCGGGGGTGGCGGCTTCTCCGAGCAGGTAGCACCACGACGGTGCCGATGCCCGGCCCACGCGGCCCCGGAGCTGATGGAGCTGGGCGATCCCGAATCGGTAAGCGTCCTCTACCACCATCACCGTGGCGTTGGGCACGTCGACGCCCACCTCCACGACCGTGGTGGCCACGAGGACGTCGATATCGCCTCGCCGGAAAGAGGCCATGGTCGCCTCCTTGTCCTTGGACGCCATCTGCCCGTGCAGCAGACCCAGGCGGAGACCAGCCAGCTCCTCCTCTCCGAGGCGGGTGAACTCCTCCGTCGCCGAGCGGGCCTGGATGCGCTCGGACTCCTCGACCAGGGGGCACACCACGTAGGCCTGGTGGCCGGCGGCCACCTCCTCGTGGACCCGCCTCCAGGCCGCCGCCTCCTCCAGCTCGCCCTTGGCCCAGACGGTGGCGATGGGGCTTCGCCCCTTGGGAAGCTCGTCCAGCACCGTGAGGTCGAGGTCGCCGTAGACGAGCATGGCTGCCGTGCGAGGGATCGGCGTGGCCGTCATCACCAGCACATCGGGGTCGTCGCCCTTGGCCCGCAGCACGGCCCGCTGCTCGACGCCGAAGCGGTGCTGCTCGTCGATGACCACCACGCCGAGGCGGGCGAACTCCACGCCCTCGGTGAGGAGGGCATGGGTGCCGATGAGCATCTCCACCTGACCTTCCCGCAGGCCGGCGGCCAGCCGTTCGCGCTCCTTGGCCGTGGTGCGGTGGGTCAGAAGCTCGACGCGCAGCGGGCGGTCGCCAGTGAGCGTGCCCTCATCGCGGACGGTCAGGTCGGCGAGGAGCTGGCGCACCCCGAGGAAGTGCTGCTCGGCCAGCACCTCGGTGGGCGCCATCAACGCCCCCTGGTAGCCGCCCTGCACGGCCATGAGGAGGGCGGTGACGGCGACAACTGTCTTGCCGCTGCCCACGTCGCCCTGGAGGAGGCGGTGCATGGGGTGGGGGCCGGCCAGATCGGCGGCGATCTCCCCACACGCCCGGAGCTGCGCGCCGGTTAGGGCGAAGGGGACGGCAGCGTGGAAGCGGCGCACCAGCTCGCCATCGGCGGTGTGGCGGATGCCCTTGGATGCCCGTTCCAGCGCCCGCTTGCGCATCACCAGCGCCAGCTGCAGGCGGAGCAGCTCGTCCAGGGCCAGTCGCTTGCGGGCCGCCTGGGCCGCGCCCATGGACTCGGGGTTGTGGATGTGGGTGAAGGCCCAGGTACGGCCGGGCACGTCCAGCTCGTCGCGCCAGGTTCCCGGCAGCGGCTCGGCGAGATCCCCCGCCCGCTGGAGGGCCTCCTCCACAAGCTGGGCCAGGTCCCAGGTGGAGAGGCCGGACTTCTCCGACTGGGGGTAGACGGGGACGATCTTGCCGGTGCGGTCCCCCACCAGGTCCACGACAGGGCTGGTCATCTGCCGGCGCCCTCGGTACATCTCCAGCTTGCCGAAAAAGACAGCCTCCGTCCCCGCCGCCAGCTGGCGGGCCCGCCACGGCTGGTTGAAGAACGTGCAGTGGAGATAGCCGCTGCCGTCGAAGACGTCGATCTCGACGAGGGAACGCCGGTTGCGGGTGCGGCGGGCCACCACCCGTTTGACCGTGGCCAGGACCATGGCCTCCTCACCGATGCGCAGCTTGCCGATCTCGGCCTGCTGGGTGCGGTCGATGTAGCGGCGGGGGTAGTGCATCAGCAGGTCGAGGACGGACTCGATCTGCATGTCCGCCAGTCCCTCCACCTTCTTGTCGCCCACCCCCTTCAGCTCCTTGACGGGGATCCTGGCCAGCGCGCTCAGGCGGCGCGGGCTCATTCGATGGAGAACAGGTACGGGTAGAGAGGCTGGCCTCCCTGGTGGACCTCGGCCTCGACCATGGGCCGATGCTCGGCCAGCCATGTGGTTATGGCTGTTGTGTCGGCGGGGCTGGACCCGTCGCCCTCGATGACCGTGACCACCTCGTGGCCGTCGGCATCGCCGTCGTCGATTTCCACCAGGCGGTCGAGCAGGGCGACGGCTGCCTCGGTGAGAGTCGTTGCCACCACCTCGATGCCCTTGCCGGAGAGGCCGATCCAGTCACCCGCGGCGATGGGGCCGGCGTCGCAGGTGGATGCCCGCACCGCCTGGGCGATCTCGCCCGAGACCACCTGGCCGGCGGCCTTGGCCATGGCCGCGGCGTTGGTCTCCGCCGGGGTGGCCGCGTCGAACTCGAGCATGGCGGCCAGGCCCTCGGGGATGCTGCGGGTGGGCACCACCCGCACGGACTTGGTGGACAGGCCGTCGACCTGGCCGGCCACGGCGACGATGTTGGCGTTGTTGGGCAGGATCACCACGTCGGCGGAGGGTGCCGCCTCCACCGCCTCGAGAAGCTGCGCGGTGGACGGGTTCATCGACTGGCCGCCGGAGACGACGCGATGGGCGCCAACGGATTCGAACATGGCGGCGAGGCCGGCGCCGGCGGCCACGGCGACGACGGCAGTGGTGACCTTGGGCTCGTCTATCGGGTCGGCTTCGGTAGCCGGCGGTGGGGCGCCGCCGTGGTTTGAGACGCAGTGCTCGGCCTCCACCTGCTCGTGGAGGTCGGTGACGCGGATGGCGTAGGGCCGCCCGGCTTCGATGGCGACCTCGATGGCGGCACCGATGTAGTCGGTGTGCACGTGGCAGTTCCACGTGCCGTCGCCCCCGACCACGGCGATGGAGTCGCCCAGGGCCGACCACTCCTGCTTGAGCCGCTCCACGGCGTCGTCGGTGGCGTCGAGAAGATGCATCACCTCGTAGCGGGGGCCGAGGTCGGGCCCGGCGGTCTGCGGCTCCCGTGATGCCGTGGGCGTCGCCGTCTCGGACGATGCAGGCGGCGCCTCCGGCAGCGGGCGGCCGTCGACGACGTGAAGGAAGGCGTCGAGGAAGAGCACGAAGCCGGCGCCGCCGGCGTCGACGACCCCTGCCCGCTTGAGCACGGCCAGCAGCTCCGGGGTGCCCGCCAGTGCGTCGACGGCGGCGGCGTGGGCGCCCTCCAGCACGCCAACAAGGCTCGATGGCTCCCCGCTGGACGCGGCCGCCGATCGGGCACCCTCGGCCGCGCCCTTGACCACGGTGAGGATGGTCCCTTCCACCGGGTTCATCACCGCCTTGTAGGCCGCCTCGCTCGCCGCGGTCAGGGCCTCGGCCATCTCAGGGCCGCCGACCGCCTCGGCGGCCTGGCAGCGCTGGGCGATCCCCCTCAGGATCTGGGAGAGGATGACGCCCGAGTTGCCGCGGGCGCCCATAAGTGATCCCTGGGAAATGGCCTTGCACACCCCGGCCATGTCGTTCACACCGTCGAGAGCGGCCACCACGGACTCGAGGGTGAGAGCCATGTTCGTGCCCGTGTCCCCGTCGGGGACAGGGAAGACGTTGAGCCGGTTGACCCTGTCCTGATGGGCCCGAAGGGCGTCCCGGTAGGCGGTTACAGCCGCCTTCAGGTGTCCGGGTTCGAGGCTCTCCAGAGGCGTCATCTCCCGACGATGCTACGTTGGCCTCCATGGCAGGCGTCTGTGAGGTGTGCGGCAAGCACCCCTCCTTCGGAATGAGCATCAGTCACTCGCATCGTCGTACCAAGCGGCGCTGGAACCCCAACATCCAGCGCGTCCGGGCCATGGTGAACGGCACCGCCAAGCGCATGCACGTGTGCACCTCCTGCATCCGCGCCGGCAAGATCACCAAAGCGTCCCACTAGAACTCCCTCGCCCAGCCAGGGTCCACGGGCCCCACGCCCGCTCCCAGGTCGACGCCGGCAGCGATGGCCCGCTGGCAGAAGTGCTTGGCGGCCACGCAGGCGTCCACGGGGTCCATCCCCCGCGCCAGCTCTGCACAGATGGCCGCCGACAGCACACAGCCGGTGCCGTGGGTGTGGCGGCCACTGATGCGGGGCCCCTCCAGCCACATGGGCTTACCGCCGGCGGCCATCAGGCAGTCGGGTGAGTCGCCGGCGGCGAGGTGGCCGCCCTTGACCATCACCACGCCGGCGCCCATGTCGAGAAGGGCCCGAGCCGCGTCTTCCATGGTGGGGCGGCTGTCGACATCGAAGCCGACGATCCGGGTCGCTTCAGGCAGGTTGGGCGTCGCCACGGTGGCGAGAGGCAGCAGCTTGTGTACGAGTGCGGCCACCGCGTCGTCGGCCAGGAGCGCGTCACCGTGCTTGGACACGAACACGGGGTCGACCACCAGCCCCCCGATGCCCCCCTCCTGAATGGCGGCCGCCACCGCCTCCACCAGCTCAACCGACGCCAGCATCCCGGTCTTGGCCGCGTCCACTCCGATGTCGCCGGCCACACTGACGATCTGAGCCCGCACCAGACTCGGCGGCAGCGTGGCGAACTCCTGGACGCCGAGGGTGTTCTGGGCGGTGACGGCGACAACGGCACACGTACCCCAGACGCCATGGGCCTCGAAGCACTTGAGATCGGCGGCGATGCCCGCTCCCCCGCCGGAGTCCGTGCCGGCAATGGTGAGGGCGACGGGGCGGCGGGGCACAGCCGCCATCACATCACGTTCGTATGAACGCCCGCGTCACCGCTCAGGCGACCCGCATTGCCTGCTCGTGAATTACGTCGTCGTCAGATGCCGTCGGATCAGATCCAGTGCTCCCAGCCGCCCTCGGGGAGAGGCTCGCCGGCCAGCACGCGCTCATCCGGGTCACCGGTGCACCGGCCAAAGGCGATGGGCGCCCGCAGTGCCGCTTCGGCGAAGGAGGCCATGACCCGGGCGGAGTCGGCGGCGGTGAAGACCAGCTCGTAGTCCTCTCCTCCGCCCAGAGCCTCGTCGAGGGTGGCACCCTCGGCCACGGGGACCGACTGGAGGACCACACCCACGCCGGAGGCAGCAGCGAGGTGGCGCAGGTCGGCGGCGAGGCCATCCGAGATGTCGATCATGGCCGTCGCCCCGCCGGCGCGTGCCGCGGCACCTTCCGCCGGTCGGGCTCTCGGCCGCCGGTGGGCCCGTGCCAACGGATCGTTCCGGCCGCCGGCGGGGTGGGCGGCTGCCTCCCGGAGCCTGCGGAGGCCGGCGGCCGACGAGCCCACCGGGCCGGTCAGGAAGATCGTGTCCCCTGCGCTTGCCCCCGAGCGCATCACTGGTGGAGTGGTCCCGGCATCCCCGACCACCGTCATCGACACCATCAACTGCGAGCCGCCGCTGAGGTCCCCGCCCACCACCGGACAGCGGTACTCGGCGCCGGCATCGGCGATGCCCACGTAGAGAAGGTCTATGTCGGTGCCTTCCGGAGCACAAACGCTCACCAGGAGATACTTGGGCTGCCCTCCCATGGCCGCCACGTCGCTCACCGCGGCCGCCACCGCCTTCCATCCGAAGTCGTCCAAGCCGACCAGGTTGAGGTCGACATGGACGCCAGCCACCACGCTGTCGGCGGTCAGAAGGAGAGCACCCGCCGGCGCCGCGACCACGGCTGCGTCGTCGCCGATCCAGGTCTCCCCGGGCGGCGGCTGGGGCAACATCTGGCGGAACCGTTCGATGGCGGCGAATTCACCCACCCCGGTAGCGTCCCCCTCATGCAGGGAGTGATCAAGTCCTACGACCCGGGGAGCAGGGAAGGCGTCGTCGTCCGCGACACGGATCGCAGCGAGTACGAGCTGGCGCCGGATGCCCTCAAAGGCTCCATTTTCCGCATGTTGCGCCAAGGGCAGCGGGTCGTGTTCGACCTCGATTCCAAGGGGCTCGCCACCCGGTGCCGTCTCGGCTCCGAGGTGGACATGGGTACGCCGCCCGAGCCGCCACCCCCGTAATCCTTCTACTATTCGGGCCATGATGGCCCCTACCGACAACAGGGAGCTGCTCGCCTGGGTCGACGAGGTCGCCGGCCTCACCCAGCCCGACGCCGTCGAGTGGTGCGACGGCTCGGCCGACGAATACGACCGCCTGTGCCAGCTTCTCGTGGACGCGGGGACCTTCACCCGACTGTCCGAAACGAAGCGGCCCAACTCGTTCTGGGCCCGCTCAGACCCGGCGGACGTCGCCCGGGTGGAGGACCGCACCTTCGTCTGCTCCGAGAAGGAGGCCGACGCCGGCCACACCAACAACTGGCGTGATCCGGCGGAGATGCGCGAGACACTCACCGGCCTGTTCCGTGGGTCCATGAAGGGTCGCACCATGTACGTGGTGCCCTTCTCCATGGGCCCCCTTGGCTCGCCCCTGGCCCACATCGGCATCGAGCTGACCGACTCGCCCTACGTGGTGGTCAACATGAAGATCATGACCCGCATGGGCGCCGGCGCCCTGGAGGTGCTGGGCGACGACGGCGAGTTCGTGCCCTGCCTCCACTCAGTGGGTGTACCCCTCGAATCCGGTCAGGCCGACTCGCCGTGGCCGTGCAACGCCGACAACAAGTACATCGTCCACTTCCCCGAAACCCGTCAGATCTGGTCGTTCGGTTCGGGCTACGGCGGCAACGCGTTGCTCGGCAAGAAGTGCTTCGCGCTGCGCATCGCGTCGGTCATGGCGCGGGACGACGGCTGGCTGGCCGAACACATGCTGATCGTGAAGCTCACGTCCCCCGAGGGC
>DATLEK010000083.1:0-13006 GCA_035525365.1 Acidimicrobiales bacterium | reverse complement strand
GCCATCGACGAAGTCGCCATAGCGGTCATCCCTGGCGACCCGTCACAGGCCGGTTAGGTAATACGCGACCGGAACAGGAGAACCCCCATTGAGCAGGGGATATGTCGCTCCGCCATGGGATAGCCCGGAAACTCCCGCTAGAAGCCTCTGAGCCCGACTGGGGCGGAAAATTCACGTCAACAGGTGCAAGTAGTCCGAATTTCGCCACGTGGGTAGCTTCCACAGGGTGAACTTGACACGGCTGGTCCACCAGGTGACCTCGGTCACCCTCGGAGAGGCCACGTCCTACGCCGGTGGCACCCTCACCGTCTCCGCCGAGGAGGCGGTTGCCGCGGTGGCCTCGCCCGCCCTGGCCGAGGTGCGGGTCTCCTGGGCGTCGCCCGGTGAGGCGGTACGGATCGTCAAGGTTCTCGATGCCGTAGAGCCCCGCACCAAGGCCCCCGGGGGTGGCGGCATCTTCCCGGGGATCCTCGGCCCCCCCAGACCCCAGGGCCGGGGTACCACCCACGTCATGCGGGGCGCGGCGGTTGTCGTGGCCGGATACCTTCCCCGCGCACAGGAAGCGGTCATCGACATGTCCGGGCCTGCCGCCGCCCTCTCGCCGCTGGGGGCGACCCACAACCTGGTGGTGGAGTTCACGCCGGCGCCCGACGCCCCCTGGGAGGACGTCGACAAGGCCCTCCGCCACGGCTCCCTCGTCCTGGCCGTGCTGCTGGCCGACGCCGCCCTTGACGCCACCCCCGACGAGGTGGAGGAGCTGCCTTCGGTGGTTGGCCGATCCCAGACCGACGGGCTGCCACGGGTGGGCGCCATCACCAACCTCCAGACACAGGGCACTTTCAAGGATGCCTTCGTGTACGGCCGGAGCTTCGCCAACGCCCTGCCCACCCTCATCGATCCGGACGAGCTGGACGACGGTGCCGTGGTGAGCGGCCAGTTCGGCCACCCGGGTTTGAAGAACTTCACCTACCTGTTCCAGAACCACCCGGTGGTGGAAACTCTGCGCAGGCGCCACGGACAGGACCTCGAGTTCGCCGGCCTCATGCTGTCGCCCGAGCCGGTGGACCAGGACCGCAAGGAGCTGGTATCGGCCCATGCCGCCAAGCTCGGGGCCGTCGCCGGCTTCGACGCCGCCATCGTCACCAAGGAGGGCGGGGGCAATGCCGACGGCGACATGGCCCTCAAGATGGATGCTCTGGCCGAGTTCAAGATCCCCGCCGTCGGACTGTTCGCCGAGATGGCCGGCTCGGACGGCACCGGGCCCTCGATCGTGGTGCCTCCCGAGAAGGCCACGGGAATGGTCAGCACCGGCAACTACGACGAGCGGCTGGTGCTGCCGGCGGTGGAGCGGGCGCTGGGCGGCGAGGAGATCGCCCTGTTGAAGCAGGCGGCCACCGACGAGATCGAGCTTCCCACCGCTGTCGTCTTCGGCTCCCTCAGCCCCCTGGGTTGGGGGCGCCTCACCTGCGGGGAGCCGGCAGCATGACCACCAGAATCGTCCATTACGTCAACCAGTTCTTCGCCGGCGTCGGTGGCGAGGACTCGGCGGGCACGGGCCCTGTGCGCCGGGACGGCCCCGTCGGCCCGGGTACTCGCCTGGCCCAGTTGCTCGGGCCCGACTACGAGATCGTCACCACCGTGTACTGCGGCGACGACTACGCCACCACCACGCCCACCGCGGTCGACGAGATCATGGCGCTGATCAGGGAGGCCCAGCCGGACGTGGTGGTGGCCGGCCCCGCCTTCACCAGCGGGCGCTACGGGCTGGCCTGCGCCCGGGTGGTGGCGGCAGCCCACGAGGCCGGTCTCGTGGCCCTCGCCTGCATGCACACCGACAACCCGGGATTGGACGAGGCCGGCGCAGCCCCGGTGGTGGCCAGTGGCGAGACGGGGCGCACCATGGGCGCCACCCTCGACACCCTGGCGGCGGCAGTGGCCAAGGTGGCCGCCGGTGACGCGCTCACCAGGGCCGACGATCGGGTCGGCAAGGTCCCCCGGCTCAACCGGCTCGACGACCGCAACAGCGCCGAGCGGGCCGTGGACCTGGTTCTGGCCCGCCTCGGCGGCGACCGGCGGGCCACCGAGGTGCCTCTCCCCCGCTTCGACCAGGTGACGCCGGCGTCTCCCCTCGAAGATCCCTCGAAGGCTCTCATCGCCATCCTCACCGAAGGCGCCCTGGTGCCGGACGACAACCCCGACGGGCTTGAGTCGGCCCGGGCCACCAAGTGGCTGCGCTATCCCCTCGAAGGAATGGACTCCATGGCCGCCGGCGAGTACCGCTCTGTGCACGGAGGCTTCTCCACCGTGTGGGCCAACGAGGACCCCAACCGCATACTTCCCCTCGACGTGGCCCGCCAGCTCGAGGGCGAAGGCGCCATCGGCCAGCTCCACGGCGAGTACATGGTGACGGCGGGCAACGGGACGAGCGTGGCCAACGCCCGGCGCTTCGGCGTGGAGTGGGTGGGCGAGTTGCGAAAGCTGGGCGTGCAGGCGGCCCTGCTCACAGCTACGTGAGGCACCGGTACGCGTTGCGGGGCAACGCTGGCGAAGGAACTGGAGCGGGGGGGGATCCCCACCGCCCTGATGTGCAACCTGGTGTCGATCGCCAAGCGGGTGGGGGCTCCCCGCATCGTCAAGACGCGCGGCATCCCCTATCCCGCCGGCGACCCGTCGCTGTCGCCCGCCGAAGAGCGGGTGTGGCGCCGGCACCTGGTGTCACGGGCGCTGGAGGTCGTGGCCACACCCGTCACCGGTCCCACTGTCTTCGAGGTGAATGACGGCGCCGGCGGGGATGGGGTCCCCGCTTCGGCGACGAGGGCGGGGTTGGGGCCCCGCCCGGGAAAGAGCACAGAATGACAGAAGCAGTTGATCCTGTACTTCTCGGAGCTACACAGGTGCTCGCCCATGTCCCCGGCCTGGCCGTTCACGGCTCGAAGCCGAGGCGTGAGCTACCCGGCCATCCCGACGTGGAGGCGGCCTTCCGCTCGTCGCTGCGGAGCTTCGACGATGCCGTCGCCTACCTGCCCCACCAGGTCTTCATGGGGGCCATCCATCCCCGCGACCTGCCCCCTCGTCCGTGGGTCGGCGCCGGCCATGACGGGAGCAGCAGCCGGTTCGGGCCGGCAGGGGAGATCATGCCCGAACACGAGTTCCTCGGTCTGCTGGCCGCCGTCGACCATTTCGGACTGGTCACGCTCGATCCCGCTGTAGCGGACAAAGCGGTGGCCGCGCTGGCCGGCCACCCCCTGGCCAAGTCCCTCGACCTCGCCCGCATCGAGGCGGCCGCCGGCGATGCCGGCGCCGTCGCCGCCCGCCCCGGGTCCATGTCCCTCCACCTGGGAACGGACCCGGACACTGTTGGCGCGGCGGTCGTCTCGGCCCACGACGCCGACGAGGCCCTGTCGTCCATCGTGCTGCTCGACAACCTCGCCGCCAAGGCCACGGCCACGCTGGCCCTGCTCCATCTCCTGGCCACCACCGGCGTGGACCCGGCCACCATCGACTACGTGATCGGCTGCGGCGAGGAGGCCATCGGAGACCGCTATCAACGGGGCGGGGGCAACATGGCCAAGGCCGTGGCCGAGGTGGCCGGTCTCACCGACGCGTCCGGCATGGACGTGAAGAACTTCTGCGCGGCACCGATACCCGCCCTGGTGATGGCGTCCAGCCTGGTGGCCTCGGGCGTCTTCGGCCGGGTGGCCGTGGTTGCCGGCGGGTCCCTGGCCAAGGTGGGCATGAAGTTCCAGGGCCACCTCCGCCACCAGCTCCCGATCCTCGAAGACGTGCTGGGCGGGGCGGCCGCCCTCATCGGGCCGGACGACGGGGTGTCCCCACGTGTACGTCTCGACAGCGTCGGCCGCCACAAGGTCTCGGCCGGCGGATCCGGCCCGCAGATCATGGAGGCGCTGGCCGTGGAACCGCTCAGCCGTCTCGGCATCCCGATGGCCGATGTCGACGACTACGCCACCGAACTGCACAACCCCGAGATCACCGAGCCTCAGGGCTCCGGCGACGTGGCCGCCCGCAACTACAAGGTCATCGCCGCCCTGGCCGCCAGAGCCGGCAGCATCGAGCCGGGCAAGGAAGCGCAGGCCGCCTTCGTGACGAAGCACGGCATGCCCGGCTTCGCCCCCACTCAGGGACATCTGGCGTCGGCCCAGTGCTACCTCCCCCACGCCCGCGCCCGCCTCACCGCGGGCGAAGCGCAGCGGGTGATGCTGATGGCCAAGGGCAGCCTGTTCCTGGGCCGCATGTCGCAGTTGTCCGACGGCATGAGCGTGCTCCTGGAACGCAACCAGGGCTGAGGTTGAGAGAGTTTCCCGTGGCCGTCGCTCGGGGACAGGCGGTCCGTGGGAGCCGCTAGCAGCAAGACGGTGCCCTCGATGCTGTCGCCCACCAGCCGCTGGGCCGGCTCATGCTCGCCCTCGTCGCCGTCGGGTTCGCCGGCTACACCCTCTGGCGGTTCACGGAGGCGGTAGTGGGCGAACGCCACGAGGAGGATGGCCGGAAGGCACTCCTCCGCCGCGTCGCCTGCGCGGCGCGTGGGGTGCTGTACTGCGTTCTGTTCGCGGCGACCCTTCGCTACGTCCTGTCGGCCGACGAGAAGCCTGGCTCGGGCAACGCCGAGGCCGACTGGACGGCGCGGGTCCTCGACTGGCCGGGAGGAACCTGGCTGGTGGCCATGGTGGGCCTCGGCGTCGTCGGCGGCGGGCGGCTCGACGTCCCGGTAGCGCGCCTCGGCGAAGCAATACAGGCCGCGGGGAGCTGAGGGTGCGGACCTGGTTCCGCAACCGACTGGACCCCGGCGAGCGCTACGGCCTGCGCCTGTCGCTGCTGGCGATCGCCCTCTTCCTGGTGGCCGTGCCGTTCGGCTGGCTGCTGAACCAGGTGGCGAGGAAGGGATCCCTGGTGCGCAGCGACACCGCCGCCGCCCGCCACCTGAACGACTGGGCCAACGACACGCCGGCGTTCGTCGACGTGCTCAAGGTGGTCACCTTCTTCGGCGCGCCAGTGTGGTGCTACCTGCTCGTGGTGCCGACCGCTCTTCTGCTGTGGAAACGGCACCTCCCCCGCCTGGCCGTGTTCCTGCTGGCCACCACCGTGGGGGGCGGCCTGTTGAACACGGCGGTGAAGCTGGCGGTGAACCGCCCGCGGCCGTCGCTGCTCGACCCAGTGGCGACCGCCCACGGGCGGAGCTTCCCTTCGGGCCACGCCATGTCCTCCACCATCGTCTACGGCGCACTGCTCCTGGTGGTCCTCCCCTGGGTGACGCCGGCCCGGCGTCGCTTGGCCGTGGCCGGCGCCGTCGTGATGGTGCTGATGGTCGGCTTCTCCCGCCTCGCCCTCGGTGTCCACTACCTCAGCGACGTGGTCGCCGGCTATGTGCTCGGTTGCGCGTGGCTGGCGGCCTCCACCGCCGCCTTTGGCACCTGGCGGGTGGAGCGGGCCCGGGAACCGGGTGAGCCTCCGGACCCGCCTCACGATATGGTGCCTGGATCAGCAAGAAGACAGTAGATCCCGACGAGATGGGGAGGTGAGAAATGCTCCAAGGAAAGACCGTGGTCGCCCTGGGTGAGCGCGACGGGGTGTCAGGCCCCGCCATCGCCGCCTGCGCCGAAGCGGCCGGGGCCACCGTGGCGTTCACCGCCACGGAGTGCTTCGTCTGAACGGCGTCCGGTGCCATGGACCTGCGCAGCCAGGAGGCGATTTTCCGGCTGGCGGAGTCCCACGGTAGTGACGATCTGGTGGTGATCATCGGTGCTCCCGATCCCGAGAGCGCAGGAATGGCCGCCGAGACCGTCAGGATCGGGGATCCCACTTATGCAGGGCCATTGGCCGGGACCCAGTTGGGTCTCGAGGTTTTCCACGTCCTCCACGGCGACGTTCAGGCTGCCGTGCCCCCCGAGGTCTGGGACAGCCAGATCGGCGTCATGGCCGACATCCTCGACGGCGACGGTATCAACGCGGCCATCGAGGAGATCCGCTCCCGCCCCGTGGACGGCTGAGCCGTCACAGGTGGAGTGGCTGGATGGTGTGGCCGACGCCCTGGGCGTCGCCCGCCTCTCGCCGGCCGAGATCGACCAGCTCCTGGAACTGGCGCGAGTGGTGGCTCACGGCACGGAACGGATGAACGCGCCGCTGGCCACCTTTCTGGTCGGGAAGGCGGCAGGTGCCGGGCAGGAACTGGCTTCGGCCGCCGCCGTCGTCGAGGAGCGGGCTCTCAGCCAGGGAGGAAGCTGAGACGGACCGTGCGGGTGCGGTTGTCCTGGTTCAGGTCGACCAGCACCGCGCTCTGCCAAGTGCCGAGCGCCGGACGGCCGGCGACGACAGGGATGCACAGCGCCGGCGAGATCAGCACGGGCAGGAGGTGGTCGGCACCATGACCGGACGAGCCATGGCTGTGGCGGTACCGGTCGTCGCGGGGCATGAGGCGCTCCAGCAGATCGACGAGATCCGGCTCCGAGTCCGAACCCAGCTCCATGAGGGCGATCCCGGCGGTGGCGTGGGGGGCGAAGACGTTCAACAGGCCGTCACCACGGTCAAGGCAGAAGGCCCGGAGCTCCACCATGAGGTCGGTGACAGGGCGGGTTCCGGTGGCGACGGTGAGTTCTATGGAGTCCACGTCGTCAGACCGGTGGCTCGGGGTCGTACTGGATGTAGCGGCGCACGTCCCGGGCCCGCTCATCGGAATGGAACCGCCGGACGAGGTGCAGAGCCATGTCGATGCCGGCGGAGACGCCCGACGCCGTGATCACGTCGCCGTCGTCCACATAGCGGTCCCCGCCACGGACATCGATCCCCGTACCCCGGGCGGCCAGGTCATCGAGCGACGCCCAGTAGCTGGTGGCGGGGCGGCCGTCGAGCACGCCGGCTTCGGCCAGCAGCAACGACCCCGTGCACACGCTGGCCAAAACCACGTTTTCATCGGCCGCAGCCTCGCGCACCCGCGCCCGGATCGTGTGGTCGTCGAACAACGACCACACGCCGGGCCCACCGGGCCAGAGGAGGAGGTCGTAGGGCGGCGCCTCGTCCCAGACGTAGTCGGCCAGCACCCGTGCCCCCTGGGAACAGGTGATGGCTCCGCGGGTGTCGGCGACGGTGAACACGGTCACTCCGTCACCCGGCCACTGCCGGGCCCATCCCGACAGGACCTCCCATGGCCCCACCCAGTCGAGCTCCTCGACTCCGGGAAAGAGGGCGATGGCGATGCTGGGCCCCGGCATTGGCTAGAACGCTGCCATGACCGACAGCGATCCCGAGGCCGCGACACAACAAGAGGTACAGGAGGAGGCAGACGCCACCGAGGAGGATCCTGTCACCAGTCGGGAGGCGCTGGAGCAGGACCTCATGGCCGAGGGGAAGTCCAAGGCCGGCGAGGAGCTTGGCGACGAAGCGCCCTGACGAGGTGCCGTGTGGGTCTTCAGCGGTCGGGGCCGCCGGACTCGACCGGGCGCCCGGTGGCGAACCAACCCTTGGTGCCCTCGGCCACCGACACGGTGTCCCACCCGCCCCGGTTGAGGGCGCCGGCGGCAGCCAGGCTGCGGCTTCCTGAGGCGCAGATGACGTAGACCCGCTGGTCTCGCGGGATCTCGTTGGAGCGGGCGGACAGCTCCGACAGCGGCATGTGGATGGCGCCGGGTACGTGCATGTCCTCGTACTCCTCCGGCATGCGCACGTCGATGAGGACCGCTCCCTGAGCCAGCGCGATGGCCAGCTCGTCCAGGCCCACCTCGGGAGGACCGGCGTTCGGCTGGGGGCTGGCGATCATCGAAACCAACGCTACCCCGCCGGGTTCGGCGCCCGTCCGTGGCCTGACCGCAGCAGCCCCAGAGCGACAGCCCGCTCGGTGGCCTGCTGGCGGCCGGTCACGTGGAGCTTGGCGTAGATGTGAGCCAGGTGGGTTTTCACCGTAGCCGGCGTGACGAACAGCATCTCGGCAATCTCGCGGTTCGAGCGCCCCTCGGCGAGGCGCACCAGGACCTCCAGCTCCTTTCGGGTCAACGTGGTGCCGGCGTCACCCGGGAGATCCTCGGTGCCCTCGTCGAGGCTGAGGTTTGCCACGAGCAACGAGACCAGGGGCGCGGCCACCACCCGTTCTCCTTTGATGACCCGCCGTATGGCCGCGGCCAGGTCGGCGGGGTGCACCGAGCGGACCAGGAAGGCGTCCACGCCGGCGGCGGCCAGCACGCTCAGCTCCTGGCGGTCCACCTGCTCCAGCAGGACGACCACACGTGGCGGGGCGGCCAGCGCCTTCGCCCGCCGCGCCGCCTCCGTCGGCGGTAGGTCGCCGTGGGTGCCCAAAAGCAGATAGTCGGCATTCCGGACCTGGACCTGGCGCACCCCCTCCTCGCCCGTGCCGCTCTGGGCCACGACGGTGATGCCGGCGGCGCGCAGGGCCTGCACCATCCCCACCCGCACCAGAGGCCATTCGTCGACGACCACGGCGGTGCTCTGGCCAGCCCCGTCCATCGGCCAACTCTAGGAGCGCGGGGAGGCCGTGACTAGTCCCGATGGGCACGGATGAGGTGAAAGATCACCCGGGCGGCCGATATGCACCGATGGGACATTCGCCGACATTTGTCCCATGCATGGGGCGACTGTCGACATGGATCAGAAAGCACGAGAAGAGCGGCTGGTCCGCGAGCACCTGAACCTGGTGGAAACCGCCGTGCACCACCTGGCGGCGCGGCTCCCCCGCCACATCCCCCGCGACGAGCTGATCTCCGCGGCCATGGCCGGGTTGGCCCAGGCGGCGCGGGCCTTCGACCCTGAGCGGCACACCAACTTCAGCCACTACGCATCGGCTCGTATACGCGGCGCGCTCCTCGACGAGCTGCGCAACCGCGACTGGGCCACGCGTTCGGTCCGCTCGAAAGCCCGCCGGATGCAGGCGGCGACCGAGGAGCTGACCGGGTCGCTGGGCCGTGCCCCCACCGATACCGAGCTGGCCGAGACCATGGGTGTCA
Source organism: Acidimicrobiales bacterium (assembly GCA_035525365.1). GTDB lineage: Bacteria > Actinomycetota > Acidimicrobiia > Acidimicrobiales. The sequence goes on along the minus strand of DATLEK010000083.1, from coordinate 4,040 downwards.
CCGTGACGGCCGTCAAAGCCCTGTCCAACGACGTCCACCGCTCAGTGGTACTGAACTACGACTCCGTCCTGGCCGAGGGTGGAGGAGAATGGATCCTGCCCGCCGACGACCAGAGCCCCGATGTCGTGCTCCTCGAGCGTGAACAGCGCGCCTATCTCCTCGACGCGGTGGCGGCTCTGCCCGACCGGCTACGCCACGTGGTGCTCGGGTCGTTCTTCGAGGAGCGCTCCGTCCAGCAACTGGCCGGCGACCTCGGTGTGAGCCCGTCACGCATCTCCCAGATGCGGGCCGAGGCCATGATCCTTCTCAAGGACGGGATCACCTCCCAGATGGAGCCCGAGCGGGCGCCGGAAAGCATTGGCAGCCGGCGGGTGGCCCGCCGCACCAGCGCCTACCGAGCCGCCGTCGCCGGCGGCTCGGACTTCAAATCCCGCATCACCGCCTCCTCCCGGCCCCTGGCCTACGAGGTGCCCGGCAGCCTCGACATCGCCCGCTCCGCCTGAGAGGCCGGCGCGGGGCCTGCCTGAAGGCTTCAAGGAGAGAGCAGTGGCTCCGGAAGTGGCTTGGCGTGGACGATGGTGAGCCTCTTGGTCGCCCGGGTCAGGGCGACGTAGAGAGCCCTGAGGCCCTGGGCCGACTCCGAGACGATCCGTGCCGGCTCCACCACCACGACAGCGTCGAACTCCAGGCCCTTGACGGTGGCCACCGGGATGAGGGTCACGGCAGCCTCGATGCCTTGACGGTCGGCCCGGGTGAAGGCGATGCCCTTGGCCACCAGCGCGGCGGCCAGCTCGTCGAGCATCGACGGGACCGTCACCACGGCGACCGTTCCGCCGGGTACCTCCATGGCCTCGTCGTGGGCCGCGGCCGCCACCCGCTCGGCCAGCTCCTCTTGGCCGGCCCTTAGGATGACCGGTGGCTCGCCGGTGGAACGGACCGACCGGGGCGGATTCAGGTGGGGCGCTGCCACGGCCAGGACCTTGGCCGCGAAGTCCATCATCTCGGCGGGCGTGCGGTAGTTGACGCTCAGCTCGGTGTAGTGACCCGGCCGGCGGCGGGGGAGGTGGGCGACGATCTCGTCCCAGCTCGAAGGGGCCCTTGCACCCGTGGCCTGGGCCACATCACCGACGACGGTCATGGATCCGGAGATGGAGCGCCGGCCGAGCATGCGCAGCTGCATGGGCGTGAGGTCCTGGGCCTCGTCCACCACGATGTGGCCGTACTGGCGGATCTCCGCGGCCCGGCGGGCGCCCGGCCGGCGGGGCCCGAGGAGGACCCGGGCCTCATCGAGCAGCGGAAGATCGCCGGCCGTCCACCCGATGGCCTCGATGTCATCGCTGCGGGGGCGGACCAGGGCGGCCTGCTCCTCCTCGGTGAACATCCCCCGGGCGGCCAGGCGCACCAGGGCGGGCGCCCCGAACAGGTCGTGCAGCAGCTCCTCGGGCGTGAGGACGGGCCACATGCGGTCCAGCGACTCGGCGACCACCTGGAGGCCGCGCACCAGCGGCCACAGCGCGGCCTCGCTGACACCACCGCTGCCAAGCTCCTCGCCACCGTCGCCGTTCGCCTCTTCGTCGTCCCAGCCGTCGCTGTCGCCCTCGTCGCCGGCGACCCGGCCGAGCCCGGCCCGCCGCCGGCGCTCGGCCGCTTGGCGGTACTGCTGGTGCAGCAGGCGCGAGAGGAGGCCCTCCACCTGGCGGCGGCGGGCGTTGTGGGTGCCCGGCCGGCGCTTCATGGCGGAGACGATCCGGTCGGTGGCGTCCGCGCTGATACGCAGGGCGAAGCCCTCGAAGCCGACTTCCACGTCCCGGCGGAGGGGCCGCTGGCGGTCGGCCACCGCGTCGGCCACCAGCTTCGCCATCCGGGGACCCGACTTCACCGAGGCAGCGAGGGGCGTGTCCGAAGCCTTGACGTGCACATCGGGCACCAGGCCGGCGATGGTGCTGAGCACCACCCCGTTCTCCCCTAGCGACGGCAGGACCTGCTCGATGTAGCGGAGGAAGAGCGGGTTGGGGCCGACCACCAGCACCCCCTGTCGCTCGAGGGGGAAGCGGTGCGTGTAGAGGAGGTAGGCGGCCCGGTGCAGGGCGACGGCGGTCTTGCCCGTGCCCGGCCCCCCCTGGACAACCAGCACGCCGGCCAGATCGGCTCGGATGACCTCGTCCTGCTCCTTTTGGACGGTTGCCACGATGTCGCGCATGCGCCCGGACCTGGCCCGTTCCAAGGCGGTGAGCAGGGTGCCGGTCCCGGCTGGGACCATGCCGTCACCGTCGGCCACCGCACCGTCGGCTCCGTCGGCTCCGTCGGGAATGACGGCGCCGGTCCCGTCCAGGACGCCGAAGACCTCGTCCTCGATGCCGAGCAGGCGCCGGCCCTCGGTGGCGAAGTGGCGCCGCCGCACGAGGCCCATCGTGTTCACGCCCGTGGCCCGGTAGAAGGGCTCGGCCACCGGGGCCCGCCAGTCCACCACCAGCGGCTCCTGGTCCTCCCCGGACACGGCCAGGCGCCCGATGTGGAAGGTGGCGCGGTCCCGCCGGTCGATCCGACCGAAGCACAGTGACTCGCGGCCCACGTCCAGCTGCTCGAGGCGCTGGAGGGTGGTGCGCACGATGACGTCGCGTTCGGCGAACGAGCCGGGCGTCCCGCCCCGCTGGCGCAGCACCGTCTCCAGGAGCTCCGAAGCGGCGGCGCGCAGGGCAGCGACACGCTCGTAGGCCCGGTCGATGTGCGCTTGCTCTTCCTGCAGCTCCGGGTGGGAGGCCACGCACTCCTCTCGGGAAGCACCCCGCCGGTGCGCGCGGGGAGCCTTGCAGTGTAGTTGCCGTCCCTGCTCCGACGGGGCCGACCGGCCCGTCTGACGTCGTTCTGCGGGCCGCCCTATGGTCGTCCTGATGCCGGTGCCGGACGACGCTCCCTTCCTGTCCGCCTGCCGGCGGCAGCCGACCGGGCGGGTGCCGGTGTGGTTCATGCGCCAGGCGGGCCGATCGCTGCCCGAGTACCGGGCCATCCGGGGCGTCGGGACCATCCTCGACGTCATCCGCCGGCCCGAGCTGGCGGCCGAGATCACCCTCCAGCCGGTGCGCCGCTACGGCGTGGACGCAGCCATCCTCTACTCCGACATCGTCGTACCGGTCCAGGCGGTCGGCTTCGGTGTCGACGTGGTGCCCGGCGTCGGACCGGTGGTGGCCCAACCTTTCGCCGGCAAGGACGACCTGGCCCGGCTGCGCCCCCTCGAGCCGGAGGAGGACATCCCCTACGTGCTCGAAGCCGTCCGCATGGCCGTCGCCGAGCTCGATGTCCCCCTCATCGGCTTCGCCGGCGCCCCGTTCACGGTGGCCAGCTACCTCATCGAGGGGGGCCCGTCGCGCACGCACGCCCGCACCAAGGCACTCATGCACGCCGAGCCGGCCACCTGGTCGGCCCTCCTCGACGCCCTGGCCGACATGGCCCTCACCTCGCTGCGGGCCCAGGTGGCGGCCGGCGCCTCGGCCGTGCAGCTGTTCGACAGCTGGGCGGGAGCGCTGGCGCCCGACGACTACGCCGAGCTGGTGCTACCCGCCACCCGGCGCATCTTCGCCGGCCTGGCCGACCTCGACGTCCCGAGCATCCACTTCGGGGTGGGGACGGGCGAGCTGCTCGGCCTGATGGGCCAGGCGGGTCCCGACGTGGTGGGCGTGGACTGGCGGGTGCCGCTCGACGTGGCCCGCCGGCGAATCGGCCCCGGCCAGGCCGTGCAGGGCAACCTCGACCCGGCCCTCTGCCTGGCCCCCTGGCACGTGCTGGAGGCGGCCACCCGCAAGGTGCTGGCCGAGGGCGCCGGTCCCGGCCACGTGTTCAACCTGGGTCACGGGGTGATGCCCGACACCGACCCGGGCCTCCTCCAGCGGGTCGTCGAGCTGGTGCACGCCGCGCCCGTGCCGGGGGGCGTGCCCGGCGGCGATGGCTGACGCCGCCCGGTGCGGACGGGTGCCGGGAACGAGATGCCTCGCGTGTCGTTGCGGTGACCAAGAGCGGCCGGCGCCGGCGGCAACGTGGTAACG
>DATLEK010000033.1:0-25398 GCA_035525365.1 Acidimicrobiales bacterium | reverse complement strand
CGCCATCCTCAACAACGCCTACCTGGGCATGGTGCGCCAGTGGCAGGAGCTGTTCTACGAGGAGCGCTACTCCGAGGTGTACCTGTCCCCCGACCTGCCCGACTACGTGAAGTGGGCCGAGGCCATGGGCTGCGTCGGGCTGAAGGTCGAGCACCCCGAAGAGGTTCTGCCCGCCATCGAGAAGGCCAACTCGGTGGACGACCGCCCGGTGGTCATCGACTTCCGCACCGACAGCTCCGAGAAGGTGTACCCGATGGTCGCCGCCGGCACGTCCAACGACCTGGTCATTCTCGACCCCTCCCAGGGCGAGGGTGGGCGCTGATGTCAACCTTCCCGCTCAAGCATCACACCTTGTCGGTCCTGGTCGAGAACAAGGCCGGCGTTCTCACCCGCGTGGCGTCCCTGTTCGCCCGGCGCGGGTTCAACATCTACTCGCTGGCGGTGGCGCCCACCGACGACGAGCGCTTCTCCCGCATCACCATCGTGGTGGATGTGGAGTCCAAGCCCCTGGAGCAGATCACCAAGCAGCTGAACAAGCTGATCAACGTGGTCGAGATCAACGAGCTGGCGCCGGACGAGTCGGTGGAGCGGGAGCTGATACTCCTGACGGTGCGCTCGGACGCCGGCGGCAGCCGTGGCCAGGTCATCGAGCTGGTACAGGTCTTCGAGGGCAAGATCGTCGATGTCGGGCCGGAGAAGATGACGATCATGTTGGCCGGCACGCCGCAGAAGATCGACGACTTCGAAGACCTCATGCGGCCCTATGGCATCGTGGAGGTACAGCGCACCGGCCGGGTGGCGCTGCCCAAGTTGGAGCGCCAGGCACCCCGCCTGCGCAGTGTCAGTGGAAAGGTCGGATAACGGAATGGTCGCCAAGATCGCCTACGAGAACGATGCCGATGCCGGACTGATCGCCAGCCGCAAGGTGGCCGTCATCGGGTACGGGTCGCAGGGGCACGCCCATGCCCTCAACCTGAAAGACTCCGGAATCGACGTCCAGGTGGGCCTGCGGGAAGGGTCGTCGTCGTGGGCCAAGGCCGAGGCCGCCGGCCTCGACGTGGCGCCTATCGACTGCGCCGCGTTCGACGCCGACCTGGTGATGATCCTGCTGCCCGACACCGAGCAGCAGGCCGTGTACCAGAGCCACATCGCGCCTCAGCTCAAAGACGGCGACGCCATCTTCTTCGCCCACGGCTTCAATATCCGCTTCGGGCTAATCAACCCCCCTCCCGGGGTCGACGTGGCCATGGTCGCCCCCAAGGGACCCGGCCATCTCGTCCGGCGCACCTACACCGAGGGCGGCGGTGTGCCGTCGCTGATCGCCGTGGCCCAGGACGCCTCGGGCAAGGCGCGTGACTTGGCGCTGTCGTACGCCCACGCCATCGGCGCCACCCGCGCCGGCGTGCTCGAGACCACCTTCGAGGAGGAGACCGAAACCGACCTGTTCGGCGAGCAGGTCGTGCTCTGCGGCGGCGTCACCGCCCTGGTGATGGCCGGATACGAGACCCTCGTCGGCGCCGGCTACCAGCCCGAGTCCGCCTACTTCGAGTGCCTCCACGAGCTCAAGCTCATCGTCGACCTCATGTACGAGAACGGCATCGCCGGCATGCGCTTCTCCATCTCCGACACCGCCGAGTACGGCGACCTCACCCGCGGCCCCCGCATCATCAACGACGCCGTCAAGGCCGAGATGGGCAAGATCCTCGACGAGATCCGCTCCGGCAAGTTCGCCGAGGAGTGGATCGCCGAGAACCGCGCCGGCCGGGCCAGGTTCGAGGAGCTCCGGGCCGCCGGCAAGGAGCACCCCATCGAGAAGGTCGGTGCCGAACTGCGGGCCATGATGCCCTTCATCTCCGCCGGCAAGACCCGCCCCGAAGACGTCAGCGGCGGCTAGATCCGCCCACCCCTCAGCAGTTGCGAGTACATAGCGGGCGTTTTCCGCCCCCTATGTACTCGCAAGCCGGCGGTGGCCAGGACCAAAACAAGTTGCGAGTACATAGCGGGCGTTTTCCGCCCCCTATGTACTCGAAGCGAGTGGGGACTGGAGCGAGATGGCCAGTGCCGTTTCAAGCGGCGCAGGAGACAAACGTGTCACAGCCGGGTGCTGGAATCGGCAACATGCTCGAAAACGAGATTGCTGAGCTCGCAAGCCGGCAGTACGGCTTGTTCTCCCGTAGGCAGGTGCTCGATCTCGGAGGCACCGACGACCGCATCAAGCAGCGATTGGGACCCGGCGGTGGGAACAGAAGGCCCCGGGCGTCTACAGGCTCCCGAGCTGGCCCGCTTCGTGGAACCAGGCCCTGTGGATGGCGCATCTCGACATCGGCCCGGCTTCGGTGGTCTCGCACGAGGCGGCGGCGGCACTCCACGGGCTCCTTCTGTTCCCGCCAGGGCCGGTGATCCTGACCGTTCCACACGGTGATCATGAGCGGCCCAGCCCGCGGTGGCGGGTTCACCAGTCAACAGACCTCCAGCCGGTCCACGCCACTCTGATCCAAGGCTTACCGGTGACGAAGGTCGCTCGGACCCTCTTCGATCTCTCGGCCGTTGCCCATGCTGAACGTCTCGGGCGAGCCATTGACGACGCTCATGTGAGCCGGTTGTGCCGGGTCGACGAGATACGAACGCTCTACGACGAGCTTCGCCGGCCGAGGAAGCCGGGGATGAAGCGGCTGGGCGAGCTCCTCACGAGCCGGGGAGATGGCTACGTCCCGCCCGAGAGCGTCCTCGAACGGCGACTACTGAAGGCCTTGACCGGCGACGGTCTTCCGGTTCCCGTCAGCCAGTACGTCCTGCCGTGGCGCGACAAGGCCGACGAACGGGTGGACCTAGCCTTTCCCGAACAGAAGGTCATCGTCGAGGGGGACGGCCGGCGCTGGCACAGCCGCATGGATCAGATGGCCGCGGACCGCCGGCGGGATCGAGAGGCACTGAACCACGGGTGGCGGCCCTACCGCTTCGTCTGGGAGGAGATCAACCGCCAGCCGGAGATGATTCGCGAGACGCTGTTCGCCGCGCTCGTTCTGGCCGCCTGACCCTCCGGCGTTGCGAGTACATACCGGGCCGTTTCCGCCCGCCATGTACTCGCAACGCCGGAGGCGGCTCGTCCCCGGCACCGAACCCCAACAGTTGCGAGTACATACCGGGCCGTTTCCGCCCCCTATGTACTCGCAACGCGGCGGGGGTTGGGTCTGGCGTTCTTGAGGGGGTGGGCGGGGTGGCGCCGGCGGGTTCGGCGCCGGCCGGCTTGGGCCCGCAGGACACGTACACGGAGGAAGCAGGCACTACCGGCGAGGCCGAGGGTGGCGGTGGCGGCAAGCCGGAGCGCGGGGCTGCCGGCACGGCTCTCGCCTGCCGGCGATTCGGCCGGCAACGCTAGGCCGGCGCCGGCGGTGTCGACGAGCGGGGACGAAGCGGGCAGACGACGGACAGCGGGGAGGCGGTCGACGGGGCGGCCGGTGGCGCCGGCGGGGGTGGCGAAGCCGCGGTCCAGCAGTGACGCGGCGGCGCCGTACATGTCCTCCACGCCCAGGAGCACGACGATCATGGTGCGGCCGTCTCTCTTGGCCGCGGCCACCAGGGTGTTGCCCGCCTTGCGGGTGTAGCCCGTCTTCATTCCGACGGTGCCCGGGTACAGGCGCAGGAGGCGGTTGTGGTTGATGAGCCGGTGGGGCAGGCCGTCAGGGCCGGTGAAGGCGTACTCCCGGAGGCCGACAATGGAGGCGAGGGCGGGCTCGGCCAAGGCTGCTCGGGCCACGATGGCCAGGTCCCTGGCACTGATGAGATTTCCGCCGTCGACAGCAGCGGTGTCGTCGAAGCCGGCGGGGTCGCGGAGCACCGGGTCGTCCTCCAAGCCGAGGTGGCCTGCACTGGCTTGGAGCACCGTGGCGAAGCCCTCCAGACTGCCGGCCACCCGCTCGGCTAGGGCGGCGGCGGCATCGTTGGCCGACGACAGCAGCAGGGAGTGCAGCACGTCCCCGAGCGGCCACTCCTCGCCCGCTTCCATGTTGAGCTTCCGAGCCGGCATGGCTGCGGCCCGTTCGCTGATCGGTACCCCTGTGTCGCCCTCCAGCGCCCGCACGGCCACGAGTGCGGTGAGGAGCTTCGAGAGGCTCGCCGGCGGGAGCGGTATTCGTGCGTTCTCGGCCTCGATCACCGCGCCGGTGCCGGCGTCGACCATCACCCAGGCTTTTGCTTGCACGGCCATGGGAGCGGCCGCCGGATTGCCCTGGGCGGCGCCTGCCGGCGTCATCGCCGGGATCAGCACGAGGACGACCATGCCGACAACGGCGCTGACGACAGCGGTAGGAATGGAAAATCGGCGGAAGATGCGGAGAAAGCTACGAAACGGAGCCGGCGATGTGGTCGATGCTGCTCGAGCGGTCAGTCCTCCTGCACCGGAGCGCCGCTACGAAATGGCGCTCACGATGTGGTCGATGCACGCGGTCAGGGCGGCCACGTCGTCGGGCTCTATGGCAGGGAACATGGCGACACGGAGCTGGTTGCGGCCGAGCTTGCGGTAGGGCTCGACATCGACGATCCCGTTCGAGCGCAGGATCTTGGCCACCGTCGCTGCCGGCACCTCCGGGGCGAAGTCGATGGTGCCCACCACGTGGCTCCGCTCACTGGGCTTGGGGACGAAGGGCGATGCGTAGGGCGAAGCCTCGGCCCAACCGTACAGGTGCTCTGCCGACCGGTCGCAGCGGGACGCCGCCCATTCCAGCCCGCCGTTGGCCAGCATCCACTCCACCTGGTCCACGAACAGGAACAGCGTGGTCAGCGCCGGGGTGTTGTAGGTCTGGTCGAGAGCCGAGTTTTCCCTCGCGATCCGCAGGTCCAGCGAGGCCGGCACCCAGCGCCCGGATCGGCCCAGCGCCTCGCTCCGCTCTATCGCCGCCGGCGACAAAAGCGTCACCCACAGGCCGCCGTCGGACCCGAAGCACTTCTGGGGGGCGAAGTAGTAGACGTCGACGGAGGAAACGTCCACCCGCAAGCCGCCCGCGGCCGAGGTGGCGTCCACGGCCAGCAGGGCGCCGGCCGAGGGAGGCTTCATCGGGCCGCTGAGGTCCATGGCCACACCGGTGGAGGTCTCGTTGTGGGTGAGGGCGAACAGGTCGACGTCGGCGCGGGCCACCATGGACGGGTGGGTGCCGTAGTCGGACGTGATGACCTCGGGCGTCGATAGGTGAGGTGCCCCGTCGGCGACGGTGGCGAACTTGTTGGAGAACTCGCCGAAGGAGAGATGCTGGCTCTTTCGGCCGATGAGACAGAAGGCGGCCACGTCCCAGAAGGCGGTGGTGCCGCCGTTGCCCAGCACCACCTCGTAGCCGTCGGGCACGTCGAACAATGACGCCAGGCCCGAGCGGAGGCGTCCCACGACCGACTTAACGCCCGCCTGTCGGTGGCTCGTGCCCAGGAATCCCGGGGCGGCGGCGGCCAGGGCGGTGACGGCCTCTGGCCTCACCTTCGAGGGACCGCATCCGAAGCGGCCGTCGGACGGCAGGATCGAGGCAGGAATGCGGATGTCGGTAGTGGGCGAAGGGGTCGAGGTCATGTGACAGCATGGCGCATGACCAGTCGCCGCATCTCCGCCCGGGTCGCCGCCGTCGCCGAATCGGCCACGCTGGCCATCGACGCCAAGGCCAAAGCGCTCAAGGCGGCAGGGGAGGACGTCATCGGCTTCGGCGCCGGCGAGCCCGATTTCCCCACGCCGGCCCACATCGTCGAGGCCGCGGTCGCCGCTTGCCGTGACCCGAAAAACCACCGCTACACCGCGGCAGCCGGCCTCCCCGAGCTGCGCGAGGCCATCGCCGTCAAGACGGCCCGTGATTCCGGCCTCGAGGTCAAGGCCAAACAGGTGCTGGTGACCAACGGTGGCAAGCACGCCATCTACAACTGCTTTGCCACACTGGTGGACGCCGGCGACGAGGTCCTCATCCCCGCCCCTTACTGGACCACCTATCCGGAGGCCGTCGCCCTGGCCGGCGGGGTGCCGGTCATCGTGCCCACCGACGAGTCCAGCGGGTACCGGGCCACCGTCGCCCAGCTCGAAGCCGCCAGGACCGATCGCACCAAGCTGCTCGTGTTCGTGTCGCCGTCCAACCCCACCGGAGCCGTCTACCCCCGGGATGAGGTCGAAGCCATCGGCCGCTGGGCGGCGGAGCACGACGTGTGGGTCATGACCGACGAGATCTACGAGCACCTGGTCTACGGCTCGGCCATCTTCAGCTCCATGCCCGTGGTCGCCCCTGAGCTGGGCGACCGCTGGGTTGTCGTCAACGGCGTGGCCAAGACCTACGCCATGACCGGCTGGCGGGTGGGGTGGATGATCGGCCCGCCAGATGTCATCACCGCCGCCGCCAACCTCCAGTCACAGGCCACCTCCAACGTGGCCAACGTGTCGCAGCGGGCGGCGCTGGCCGCCGTCACCGGCGACCTCACCGCCGTCCACGAGATGCGGGCGGTGTACGACCGCCGGCGCCGGCGGATAGTCGAGCTGCTCAACGCCATGCCGGGCGTGGAGTGCCCCGAGCCCGAGGGCGCCTTCTACGCGTTCCCCTCGGTGACCAAGCTCCTTGGCCGCCCGGTCCGCGGCCACACACCGGCGACCAGTCTGGACCTCGCCGACGTCATCCTCGACGAGGTGCGGGTGGCGTTGGTTCCCGGGGAGGCCTTCGGTGCCCCTGGTTACTTCCGTCTCTCCTATGCCTTGTCCGACGACGAGCTGGAGGAGGGTGTGGGGCGGATAGCCGCCCTGCTGGCGGAGTGACCCGGCGACCTCGCCTACCCTGCCGAGGTGGCGAAGAAAGGCAAACCGAAGAGACGCGCTCCGGGCAAGAGGCCGCCGCCGGCCAAGCGGCCCATCGCCGCCGGGCCGGCGTCGACCTCGGCGGGTGCCCCCGCCGCAGCCAAGGCTGCCGCTACCGCCAAAGCGGCCCCGTCGTCTGTGCCGGGGAAGCCCAGCCGTACCGAGCGCATCGAAGCGGCAAGGAAGGCCCGCCGGCGCAAGAAGCTCCAGCTCCGCATCGCCATCGGGGCTGCAGCCGCCCTGGTGATCGGCGCCATTGCTGTCAACGCCCTCTCCAACAAGAGCGACACCAGCGCCTTCCGGGAGAAGGTGACCGCCGGTTCGTGCACCTTCGACACCCGCAACGACGACATCAGCGCTCCTCCCAACAACCACGTGGCCCCACCGTCCTACAAGGTGAACCCGCCGGCCGGAGGCAACCATGATCCCAGCGCAGCGCCCGCGGGCAAGTTCGAGCAGGGCACCGCTCCTCCTGACGCGAAGATCGTGCACTCCCTCGAACACGGCTACATCGCCATCTGGCACCAGCCCGGGCTCGCGAAGAAGGACATGGACATCGTCACCAAGGTCTTCGACCGCTACGAGAACGACGTTCTCGTAGTGCCCCGGGCCTCGTTGCCGGCGTCGACCAAGGTGGCGGCCACGGCCTGGGGCGAGCGCCTCCTGTGCCAGAACGCGGAGCTCGGCCCCCTGACCGACTTCGTCGAGAAGTACCGAAACCAGGGTCCCGAGAAGGTTCCGCATACCTGATGGCCCGAGTACTCGTCACCGAAGTGATCGCCGACACCGGACTGGAGGCACTGCGGGCCGCCGGCCACGAGGTCGATTTGCGCGAAGGGCTCTCGGTCCCTGAGCTGCTGGAGGCGGTGGCAGGAGCGGCGGCGCTGATCGTGCGGTCCGAGACCAAGGTGACCGCCGAGGTACTGGCCGCCGGCCGGGATCTGGTCGTGGTGGGACGGGCGGGCATCGGGCTCGACAACGTCGATGTGGTCGAGGCGACCAGTCGCGGCGTGATGGTCGTGAACGCCCCCCAGTCCAATGTCCTTTCGGCGGCCGAGCACACCATGGCTCTCCTGCTGGCCCAGGCCCGCAACGTGCCCCAGGCCAGCGCCGCCCTCAAGGACGGCAAGTGGCAGCGTTCACAGTGGTCCGGTGTCGAGCTCCACGGCAAGACCCTCGGCGTCGTCGGCCTCGGCCGCATCGGCACCCTGGTGGCGCAGCGGGCGCTCGCCTTCGGAATGCGCCTCGCCGCCTTCGACCCGTTCGTCTCCCCTGACCGGGCCCGTCAGCTCGGGATCGAGCTGGTGGACAGCCTCGACGAGCTCCTCTCCCGGGCCGACTTCCTCACCCTGCACGTGGCCAAGACCCCCGAGACCATGGGCATGATCAATGCCGCCCGCCTGGCCAAGGCCAAGCAGGGGATCCGCCTGATCAACACCTCCAGAGGTGGGATCGTCGACGAGGCCGATTTGGCCGAGGCCATTGCCTCCGGGCAGGTCGCCGGCGCCGCCCTCGACGTCTTCGCCGAGGAGCCCACCACTTCATCGCCGTTGTTCGCCCTCGATGAGGTGGTGGTCACCCCCCACCTCGGCGCCAGCACCACCGAGGCCCAGGACAAGGCCGGTGTCACCATCGCCGAGCAGGTCCTGCTGGCCCTGTCGGGCGACTTCGTCCCCTTCGCCGTCAACGTGAGCGCGGCCGAGGCATCGGAGACCGTGCGGCCCTTCCTGCCCCTGGCCGAGCGGCTGGGCCGCATATTCGCCTCCCTCAACGAGGGGATCCCGCCGGTGCTGGAGGTGGACTACCAGGGCGCCATCGCCGACTACGACCTGCGCATCCTCACCCTTTCGGTGCTGAAGGGCCTGTTCTCGGCGGCGATCCATGAGCCCGTCTCCTACGTGAACGCCCCGCAACTGGCCGCGGAGCGGGGCCTCGAGGTCCGGGAGGCCAAGACCTCCACGGCCCACGACTACGTCAACCTCATCACCCTGCGGGGGGGCAGGCACGCTGTCGCCGGAACGCTCGCGGGTGGGCGTGGCGGGCCGAGACTGGTCATGGTGGACGACCACGACGTGGAGGTGCCGCCGGCCCAGAACATGCTCATCGTCCACAACGACGACCGTCTGGGCATGATCGCCCTGGTCACCGCGGCGCTGGCCGACGCCAAGGTCAACATCGCCAACATGGCCCTCGGAAAGTCACCGGCCGGCGAGACCGCTCTCATGGTCCTGGCCACCGACGCCGCCGTGCCCCCCGAAGTCGTCACCAGCCTCGCCGCCCAGCCCGGCATCCTCGACGTCCACGCCGTCACCAACGTCTAGCGACTTTCGGGTCGCAAGCGGAGCTTGTCCCCGAGTCAGCAAGGTGCTCCGGGCGACCGGCAAAGCCGGCTCGCCCTCCGCCGTTCCTCTTTGCCGGCATCCGAGACAGGCCGCCTCCGGCGGCGGGAGCGGCCGCCGGCCGGAACTTGCCTGAAATTATCGAACTCGGCGGGTCTAGCGTGAGCTAGCCGGTTGGCCGGTGCTACCGCTTGGACTTGGTGAAGCCGTCCTCGACCGCGGAGGTCTCGTCCACGTAGCACCGGTCCGGTGTGGTGCGGTTGTAGGCGGCCATGCCCGGCAGGTGGAAGATGCGGCTCGAGAGCTTGGCCTTCACCGGGTGCGACGGGGGGCAGATGCGCCCTGTGGGACCCACCCAGGTGATGCGCCCGCTGGTCGGCGGGGCCTCGGCGGGGATCTTCTTGGCCGCCGACGCCCGCTTGGCGGCAGGAGCCTTCCTGGCGGCCGGCGCCTTGCGCGCGGCCGGCGTCTTGCGGGCGGCGGGGATCTTCTGCGCCGTCGGGGCCTTCTTCACCGGTGGTGTGGGGCGGGTGATAACGGGCGCGGGCGGCTCGACGTCCACCGTGTCCTGGACCGGCGGCCAGCTCTCGGGCCCGGCCGGCGCCCATTCGTCCTCGGGCCGCGTCCGCCGAGCCTGGACGAGCTTCATCACGGCCAGGAGGACGGCCAGGAGCAGACCGGTTTTGACGCCGATTCGCAGCATTTTCCGCACGAGCAGGAACACTATCTTGACTCGGGCCCCTCCGCCTGCGACAATAGGAGGGCCATGATCCGGAGCCCGATCAACAGCAGCCTCCTCCTTACGTAACGGCGAGTTCCCTCCGGGACTCGCCTTCGCCTCCTGTGCCTCCGGGCCAGGAGGTTTTTTAGTTCCCCGGCGCACTACCCCAGAGACATCCAGCACATCCAGCACATCCAGCACAAAGGACAGCAGCCAATGACCGACCGCCTGATCATCTTCGACACCACATTGCGCGACGGCGAGCAGTCGCCCGGCATCTCCCTCGACGTGGCCGAGAAGCTCGAGATCGCCGAGCAGCTGGCCCGCCTCGGCGTCGACTACATCGAGGCTGGTTTCCCGGTGGCCAGCCAGGGCGACTTCGAGGCCGTCCAGGCCATCGCCCGCTCGGTCGAGGGACCGGTGATCGCCGGGCTTTCCCGCACCCACCGCTCCGATGTCGACCGCTGCTGGGAGGCCGTCAGCCCGGCCGAGCGGGCACGTATCCACGTGTTCATCTCCACCAGCCCCAACCACATGGAGCACATGCTGAAGATGACCCGCGAGCAGGTGCTGGCGGAGACCCGCTCCGGTGTGGCCCGGGCCAGGGAGCACACCGACGACGTGGAGTTCAGCCCCCAGGACGCCACCCGCACGCCGTTGGACTTCATGATGGAGGTCCTGCAGGCGGCCGTGGATGCCGGCGCCACCACGCTGAACATCCCCGACACCGTCGGGTACGGGATCCCCTGGGACTTCGGCGCCCTCATCCAGTACGTGCGCCGCGAGATCAAGGGCGACTTCGTCACCTCGACCCACTGCCACAACGACCTCGGCCTGGCCACGGCCAACTCGCTGGCCGGCGTGCAGGCCGGTGCCCGCCAGGTCGAGGTGTGCGTGAACGGTCTGGGTGAGCGGGCCGGCAACGCCGCCCTCGAGGAGGTGGTCATGGCGGTACGCATCCGCGCCGACCAGTTCCCCGGAGTCGAGGTGGGGGTCCGCACCGAGGAGCTGGCCCGCACGAGCCGCCTGGTGAGCCGCCTCACCGGTTACCCGGTCCAGTACAACAAGGCCGTCGTGGGCCGCAACGCCTTCGCTCACGAATCGGGCATCCACCAGCACGGTGTTCTGGCCGACTCCAGCACCTACGAGATCATCGACGCCGACTCCGTGGGCCAGCAGGGCAGCCAGATCGTGCTGGGCAAGCACTCCGGCCGTCACGCCTTCAAGGACACGCTGGCCAAGATGGGACTGCACGTGCAGGGCGACGCTCTCAACGCTGCCTTCGCACGCTTCAAGGAGCTGGCCGACCGCAAGGTCCAGCTCACCGAGGCCGACCTGGAGGCCATCGTGGCCGAGGAGATCGGCGGCGTGGGCGGCGCCCCCGCCTTCGCCTTCGAGTCGCTCGAGGTCACCGGCGGCACCGTCGGCGTACCCCGGGCCCGGGTGGTCCTCATCCGCGACGGCGTGAAGGCCGAGGCCACGGCCGAGGGCGACGGCATGATCGACGCCGCCTGCAAGGCCATCAAGTCGGCCACCGGCGTGGACGGCACCCTCACCGACTTCAACGTGTCCTCGGTGACCGGTGGCGTGGACGCCCTGGGCGACGTGGTCATCCAGCTCGAGTCCGCCGGAGTGAGGGTCTCCGGCCGTGGCGTGTCCACCGACGTGGTGGAGGCCTCCGCCCGCGCCTTCCTCAACGCCACCAACAAGGTGGTGCGGGCCAGGGCCCGCCACGAGGTGAGAGACCCCTCTACCGAGGTCACCCCTTAATTCCCGCCCCATCCTCAGCCGACCGGGCGGCGGGGTCGGTGGCTGCTAGTACAAGAGCCGTGCCGCCCGACGCTCCGCGCCAGCCCGAGGAGCTGACCGAGGAGGATCGTGAGCAGTTGAGGCGGGCCCACATCCGCCTGCGCAAGACCAGCCAGGACCTGGAGGCGCTGCTGGCGACCCCCAAGATGCGGGGGCGTTGGGACCCGGCGCCGGTGCCGGCCGAGGCCATGGAGGGCGCCAAGTCGGAGCTGGTGAAGGCCTACGCCAAGCTCTGGAAGCTCCAGGGCGACCTGCTGGGCTGGGAACCGCCGGCCGGCCTCGACGCCTGACCGGTGCAATCGACAACCTGTTATCGCCACGCTGATCGCCCCACCGGCGTCAGCTGCACCCGCTGCGGGCGGGCCATCTGCACCGAGTGCATGATCCAGGCGTCGGTCGGCCACCACTGCCCGACGTGCGTGTCCGAGGCCCGGGGGGACGCCGGCAAGGTGCGCCAGGTCCGTTGGGACCGGCCAGGAGCGGGGGGATCGGGGGTGACGCCGACCGTCCTCGTCTTCATCGCCCTCAACGTGCTCGTGTTCGCCGTCGACCGCAGCGATCCCACCATCCAGTTCCGTTTCGCCGACAACCCTCTGCTCGTCGCCCGGGGCGACGCCTACCGGCTGGTGACCGCCGCCTTCCTGCACGCCAACATCCTCCACCTGGGCCTCAACATGTTCGGCCTGTACATGTTCGGCCCCCATCTGGAGCGGGCCCTGGGTTGGCCCCGCTTCTTGGCCCTGTACATGGTTTCGGCGTTGGGCGCCGGCATCTGTTTCTTCTTCTTCGCCTCCCTCGGCTCCTTCTCCGTCGGCGCCTCGGGTGCGGTGTTCGGCCTCTTCGGCGCCTTCTTCGTGATCCTCCGATCCCGTGGCGGGGACACCAGTCAGATCGTCGGGCTCATCGTGATCAACCTGTTCATCGGTGCATCGGTGCCCGGGATCGACAACTACGCCCACATCGGTGGCCTGCTCACCGGCGCCGCCGTCGCCTTCCTGTACGAGCGGATGCCCGTGCGCCCGGGGCGGTCCCAGGTGGCGGTCCAGCTCACTGCGGTCGTGATGTTGGTGGTGCTGCTCGCCTCGCTGGCCGGCGTCCGCAGCCGCCAGCTACGTGCCAGGGAAGGCGTCCTCGGCCAGCGTGTCTCCGGTTACGTGGTCGATGGCGTGGTGGTCGGCAGCCAGGCGGGCCGACTGTCCTCGTAGGCGGTGATGTCGCCGGCATGGCGGAGGCTCAGGCCGACGTCGTCGAGGCCCTCGATGAGGCGCCAGCGGGTGAAGTCGTCGAGGAGGAACGGTGCGTCGATCCCGGCCGCAGGAGCACGGACCGTGCGGCTCTCCACGTCGACGGTCACCTCGAGAGTGGGGTCGGCCTGAACGGCAGCGAGCAGGGCCCGCCCCGTCTCCTCATCGACCTGCGCCGGTACGAGGCCGGCCTTGGTGCAGTTGGTGCGAAAGATGTCGGCGAAGCGGGGGGAGACCACGGCGCGGAAGCCGTAGTCGGTCAGTGCCCAGACGGCGTGCTCACGGGAGCTGCCGGTGCCGAAGTTGGTGCCGGCCACGAGGATCGACGCGCCGGCATACTCGGGCCGGTTCAGCACGAAGTCCGGATCGGCCCGCCAAGCCGAGAAGAGGCCGGCGCCGAAGCCGGTCCGCTCGACCCGCTTGAGCCACTCGGCCGGGATGATCTGGTCGGTGTCGATGTCTGATCGGTCGAGGGGAACGGCGGTGCCGGTGACGGCGTGAACCGCTTCCATTAGAGCGACTCCTTTGTCGGACTGAGGTCGTCGGGGGTGGCGAAGTGGCCGGCGACGGCGGTGGCGGCGGCCACTGCCGGCGAAACCAGATGCGTGCGCCCGCCGGGGCCCTGACGGCCTTCGAAGTTGCGGTTGGAGGTGGACGCGCAGCGCTCGCCGGGAGCCAGCTTGTCGGGGTTCATGGCCAGGCACATCGAGCAGCCGGCCTCCCGCCAGTCGAAGCCGGCAGCCCGGAACACCTTGTCGAGGCCCTCGGCCTCGGCCTCCATCTTCACCAGCGCCGAGCCGGGTACGACCATGGCCCGGAGGCCGCTCTTGACCCGATGGCCGTCGACCACGGCCGCCGCCGCCCGTAGGTCTTCTATGCGGGCGTTGGTGCAGGAGCCGATGAAGACGGTGTCGACCGGGATCTCGCGTACCGGCGTGCCGGGACGCAGGTCCTGGTAGGCCAGGGCTCGCCGGGCCGACTCTCTGTCAGATGCCTCCAGGAAGGAGTCGGGATCGGGGACCGTGCCGTCGATGGCCACCACCTGGGCGGGATTGGTGCCCCAAGTGACGAAGGGGACCAGGCCGGCGGCGTCGATGACGACCTCCTTGTCGAAGGCCGCGCCCTCGTCGGTGGTCAAGGCGCGCCAGTCGTCCAGGGCCTGTTCCCAGGCGGCTCCCCTGGGAGCGTGGGCCCGGCCCTGCAGATAGGCGAAGGTGGTGTCGTCGGGCGCCACCAGGCCGGCCCGGGCGCCGGCCTCGATGCTCATGTTGCACACGGTCATGCGGCCCTCCATGGAGAGGCCCCGCACCGCCGAGCCGCGGTACTCGATCACCGATCCGATGCCGCCTCCGGTGCCGATGTGGCCGATGACGGCGAGGATCAGGTCCTTGGCGGTGACGCCGGCGGGAAGGTCGCCCTCGACGGTGACGGCCATGGTGCCGGGGCGCACCTGGGGCAGGGTCTGGGTGGCCAGGACGTGTTCGACCTCGCTGGTGCCGATGCCGAAAGCGAGGGCGCCGAAGGCACCGTGGGTGGCGGTGTGGCTGTCGCCGCAGACGATGGTCATGCCCGGTTGGGTGAGGCCCAGCTGCGGGCCGATCACGTGCACGATGCCCTGGTTGCGGTGGCCCATCGGGTACAGGGGTACGTCGAACTCGGCGCAGTTGGCGGCCAGCACCTCCATCTGCCGGCGCGAGATCGGGTCGGCCACGACCTCGCCGGCCGCGCCGGCACCGGTGGGCACGTTGTGGTCCATGGTGGCCAGCGTCAGGTCCGGCCGGCGCACGGTGCGCCCGGCCAGGCGCAGCCCGTCGAAGGCCTGGGGAGACGTGACCTCGTGGATCAGGTGCAGGTCGATGTAGAGCAGGTCCGGCTCGCCCTCCGCCTGGTGGACCAGGTGGCGGTCCCAGACCTTCTCGCTGAGCGTCTTCGGCGTGGCGGCGGAGGTCATGTCGGTTGTCTCACACTGCGATCGTACTTTTGCGCCTAGTGCACCCCGAGCAGACCGGCGCGGGCGGCAACGCCTTTGCAGGCCTCGATCAGGCCCGGGACGAAGAGGTCGGGATCGGTGACGCAGGAGCTGTGGTCGCCTTCGACGGTGATGAGTCTGGCTTCGGGGATGGCTCCGGCCAGGCGGAGCTGACGGTCCGGGTGCACCACCCGGTCATGGGCGGTGACCACGACGGCGGTGGGAACGTCCACGTGACCGATCCAGTCGTGGGAGCGGAACCGCCCGATGGTCCAGCCGGCCTGGAGGATGGTGGAGGTGTCGTTGCGCTGCATCTCGGCCAGCGCCCATTCGGCCCACTGACCGCCGGCCAGACGCCGGCGGATGACCCGACCGGTCAACTCCCGGCGTACGGGCGCCGGCGTGACCCGAGCCGCCACGGACAGACCGAGGAGGCTCGAGAAGTAGATGCGGGACCCCAGGTCCAGACCTGAGAAGCTGCGACCGGTGGCACACAACACCAGCCCGGCGACCAGGCCGCGGTGCCGGCGCCACATGAGCTGCGCCACAGGGCCACCCATGGAGTAGCCGACGGGGATGAGCCGGTCGATGCCGAGGACCTCGGCCAGCGCGGCGGCGTCGTCGGCGCAGTCCTCCAGCCGGAACGGCTTCCGGGACCGGATGCCCTGGCCGTGACCCCGATGGTCCAACGCAAGGACCCGGAAGTGCTGCGAGAGCGGCTCGTACGAAGTGAACCAGTTCAGGTCGGCAGTGACGGTCCAGCCGTGCAGCAGCAAGAGCACCGGCGCGCCAGGCGGCCCGGCCAACTCCCGAATGAAGGTGTGCCCCCGCCCGGGCAGATAAACGGTACGGCCCGGCGGAAGTGACGGCCCTGGCACGGTGACGTCAGCGGCCGCGCCGGGTCGCTCAACGGCAGCGCCCGGCACTTCCGCCGCCGTCACCGGTCGCTCAGCCTCCGACGTCGACAATCTCCACCTTGAGCATGCCGCTGGGCGCTTCGTACTCGACGATGTCGCCCTGGCGGCTACCTACCAGTGCCTGTCCCAGCGGCGAAGCCGGCGAGGCGATGGCCACACCCTCGACCCGCTCCTCGATGGATCCGATGAGATAGCGCTCGACCTCGTCGTCGCCCTCGTAGCGGACCGACACGATGGAGCCGGGCTGCACGGTGCCACCCGCCTCGTTGGTGCCCTCCTCGACGATCTGGGCATCCGACAACAGGCGCTCGATCTGGCGCACCCGCGCCTCCATTTTTCCCTGGCTGTCCTTGGCCGCGTGGTAGTCGCCGTTCTCCTTGAGGTCGCCTAGAGCCCGCGCCGCCTCGATGGCGTGGGCTATCTCGACGCGACCGCGTGTGGTCAGGTCCTCCAATTCGGACCGGAGGCGCTCGTGAGCGGCCTTCGACAGATGCGTCTCGCTCATGAAACGAGGGTAGTGCCCACTCGGAGGGGCGACGACAGCGTCGTGGGGTCGACGGATACTGTGCGGCGGTGGACGACGCTCAGGTACTGACCGCATTCGCTCTCGAAGGTGCCCGTAAGGCCTTCGGGCCGATGCTCCACATCGAGGGCGACAACCTGTACCTCGACGGGTGGTGGCAGGCCTCCATGCGTATCGCCGACAACACCTTCATCGTGCGGGACGAGGAGCCGCCGGTGGAAACCTCTCTCATGGCCGACCTCAAGGACGCACTCACCGGCCGCGGGCTCCAGCAGGTGGGGTCCGATCTGCCCGGTGTGACCATGATCACCTACACCGAGTTCACCCTCGGCGGCGCCTCGTGGATCGTGTGGGCACCCGACCTGGCCACGGGCGAGCTCAACCTGAACGCCCGGGTAACGCGCGAGACCTTCTTCGAGGAGGCTGAATCGGCCGAAGCGGGCCTGGTGGGCGACGAGTCCCACCTCGTCGGCTCCAGCGCCGAGCTCGGCGGCGCCAGGCGGATCGCCGGGCTTCCGCCGGCGCTGGTGCTCGCCGTCGGTGTCCGGGAGGACACGGCCAAGCAGCTCGAGGCCGTTCTCGACGGCTGCCAGGTCAAGGCGGTCCCATTTGAGGCCGGCCTCGACACGTGCAGCAGCATCATCCCCACCGTCATCGTCGTCGACGCCACTGAGCAGACGGGGCTGGACTTCATCATGGAGCTGCGGGTCGCCGCCTGTGGCCGATTCATTCCCGTGGCCGCCCTGACCGAGAGCAGTGAGGTCCCGCTGGGGGCGGAGGCCGTGCTCGACCCCCGGGGCGACCCGGCGGCATGGGTGCCTCCCCTTCGCACGCTGCTTCCGTGATCTGGTTCGGGAAGTCGACCTGCTGGCGCAGGGACAGCCGGGGCCGGTAGAGTAGGGCTGTCGTGTCCTTCGCCCCCGCACCCGTAGCCATTATCCCGTAGCGCACACCCCTCCGGTGTGCGCTGTTGACCGTCCACAAAGGTGGGCGGTTTTTCATTTCTCAGGAGCATTTTTTGCCAGAGTCCCGCCCCCATCGTGTCGCCGTCATCCCCGGCGACGGCATCGGCCCCGAAGTCCTCGCCGAGGCCCTGAAGGTCGTGCGCGCCTCGGGTGTGGCCCTCGACACAGTCGACTACGACCTGGGCGGTGTCCGTTACCTCCGCACTGGCGAGACGCTGCCGGACTCAGTGCTCGAGGAGCTGCGGGGCTTCGACGCCATCCTGCTCGGCGCCGTCGGCGCTCCCGACGTCCCGCCCGGCGTTCTCGAGCGGGGCCTGCTCCTGCGCCTGCGGTTCGTGCTCGACCTCTACGTCAATCTGCGCCCCTTCGAGGGCGGACGGCTCGACTGCGTCGTCGTCCGGGAGAACACCGAGGGCAGCTATGCCGGCGAAGGCGGCGCCCTCCGGCGCGGCACTCCCCACGAGGTCGCCACCCAGGGCTCGGTCAACACCCGCATGGGCGTTGAGCGTTGCCTGCGCTTCGCCTTCGAGCTGGCCCAGTCCCGTTCCCGCCGTCACTTGACCCTGGTGCACAAGACCAATGTCCTCACCTTCGCCGGCGACCTGTGGCAGCGGACTTTCGACGAGGTGGCCGCCGAGTTCCCTGACGTCTCCACCGCCTACAACCACGTCGACGCCGCCTGCATCTACCTGGTCGAGTCCCCGGAGCGCTACGACGTGGTGGTCACCGACAACCTCTTCGGCGACATCCTGACCGACCTTGCCGGCGCCGTTTCCGGAGGCATAGGGCTGGCCGCTTCGGCCAACCTCAATCCTGCCCGCACCGGCCCGTCGTTGTTCGAGCCGGTGCACGGATCGGCCCCCGACATCGTGGGCACGGGTAAGGCCAACCCGCTCGCCGCCATTCGCTCGGCGGCCATGATGCTGGAGTTCCTGGGCGAGGCGGATGCCGCCGCCCGCATGACCAAGGCTGTGTCCGAAGCCGCGTCGCTCTCGGGCACCACGTCACAACTCGGCGACGCCGTCGCGGAAAGGCTGTAAGCGAGATGCCGATTCAGGCCGTCGACAAGATCTGGATGGACGGGGCGATGGTGGACTGGAAGGACGCCAACGTGCACATCCTCACCCACTCCCTGCATTACGGGTACGGGGTGTTCGAGGGCGTCCGGGCCTACGCCACCAGCCAGGGCCCAGCTGTGTTCCGCCTCACCGACCACATCGAGCGGCTGTTCAACAGCGCCCGCATCTTCATGATCGACATTCCCTTCACGCCGGCCGAGCTCATCGATGCGACGAAGGAGACAGTGCGGATCAATGGTCTCCAGTCCTGCTACATCCGGCCGCTCGTCTACCTCGGTTACGGGGAGATGGGCCTCAACCCGCTGCCTTGTCCGGTCAATGTGGCCATCGCCGTCTGGCCATGGGGGACCTATCTGGGCGACGAGGCTCTGGAGCGCGGCGCCCGAATGAAGATCAGCTCGTGGCAGCGTCACGATCCCAATGCCATCCCGCCGGCGGCCAAAGGAACGGGCATGTACATCAACTCGTCACTGGCCAAGGTCGAGGCACTGAAGGCGGGCTACGACGAGGCCATCCTGCTGTCGCCCCAGGGCTACGTCAGCGAGTGCACCGGCGAGAACATTTTCGTGGTGAAGAACGGCCGCATCATCACACCGCCGGCCAGCGCCGGCGCCCTCGAGGGCATCACCCAGGACTCGGTGCTCACCATCGCCCGGGACATGGGGATCGAGTGCGAGGTGGGCAACATCCTGCGCAGCGACCTTTACACCGCGGATGAGGCCTTCTGCTCGGGCACGGCGGCCGAGGTCGTTCCCATCTGCTCGGTCGACGACCGGGAGATCGGTCCACGCGGTCCCATCACCACCAAGATCCAGGAGACTTTCTTCGCCACCGTCAAGGGTGAGGTCGACCGTTACAAGGACTGGCTGGAGCACGTGGATGCCTGAGTCCCCGACGCCGACCCCCACCGCGGTGGAGATCTACGACACCACGCTGCGCGACGGCAGCCAGCGCGAGGGCATGTCGCTGACCGTCGAGGACAAGCTGCGGGTGGCCGAGCAGCTCGACCATCTCGGCGTCCACTACATCGAAGGGGGCTGGCCCGGCGCCAACCCCAAGGACGAGGAGTTCTTCGCCCGGGCACCTTCGGAGCTGTCGCTGTCCACGTCCACGCTGGTGGCTTTCGGGTCGACCCGTAGGGCGGGGGCCAAGGCCGACGAGGACGAGACGCTGCGCAACCTGGTGAAGGCCAACACCTCCACCGTCTGCATCGTGGCCAAGTCCTGGGACTACCACGTGACCGAGGCCCTGCGGACGACTCTGGACGAGGCCGTCCGCATGGTCGCCGATTCCGTCGAGTTCCTGCGTAACGCCGGCCTGCGGGTGTTCCTCGACGCCGAGCACTTCTTCGACGGGTACCTGCGCAACCCGGAGTTCAGCCTGTCGGTGCTGCGGGCGGCCGAGGATGCCGGCGCCGAAGCACTGGTGCTGTGCGACACCAACGGCGGCACCCTGCCCCACGACGCCGAGCGGGTGGTGGGAGAGGTGGTGAGCCGTTTCGCCGTCCCCATCGGGGTGCACTTCCACGACGACGGCGGTTGCGCCGTCGCCAACAGCCTGGCCGGCGTACGCCAAGGCGCCACCCACGTACAGGGCTGCATCAACGGCTACGGCGAGCGCACCGGCAACGCCAACCTCTGCACGATCATCCCCGACCTCGCCCTGAAGATGGGTGTGGCCACCATCCCGGCCGACCGCCTGGAGCGTCTCACCCCGGTGGCCCACCACATCGCCGAGCTGGTGAACATCACGCCCGACCCCCAGCAGCCCTTCGTGGGGCCGTCGGCCTTCGCCCACAAGGCGGGCCTGCACACCTCGGCGATAGCCAGGGCCCGTGACGCCTACGAGCACGTCAATCCCGACCTGGTCGGCAACGGCACCCGCTTCGTGGTGAGCGAGCTGGCCGGCCGCTCCACGTTGCAGTTCAAGGCCGAGGAGCTGGGCCTGGCCATGGACGGCGCCGCCCTGGGAGGTGTGCTGGAGCAGCTCAAGGACCTGGAGCACCGCGGCTACCACTTCGAGGTGGCCGACGGTTCGCTCGAGCTGTTGATGCGCAGCGCCACCGGCTGGGAGCAGACCTTCTTCCGGCTGGAGTCGTTCCGGGTCATCACCGAGCAGCGCGAGGACGGCCACTTCGTCACCGAGGCGACCATCAAGGTGCACGTGGGCGACGAGCGGGTCGTGGCCACGGCCGAGGGCAACGGCCCGGTCAACGCCCTCGATGGCGCCCTCCGCCTGGCCATTCAAAAGCGGTTCCCCGGCCTGGCCCACCTCCACCTCACCGACTACAAGGTCCGGGTGCTGGACACCTCCAAGGGGACCGCCGCGGTGACCCGCGTGCTCATCGACTCCACCGACGGCGAGCGCTCATGGTCCACCATCGGCGTCTCCGAGAACATCATCGAGGCGTCCTGGCAGGCCCTGGCCGACAGCGTCGTCTACGGCCTCCTCCACCTTCCCGCCGACGGATCACCCACCGGAACGGCTCAGTCTCCCGCTGACGCGGCAGACTGAGCCTCGTGGCCCAACCCGAGTACGTCCCCCTGTCCGCCGCCGACAGGGTGCGGCCGTCCGAGCGTCTTCCCCAACACGGGGGATGGCGCCAGGACCGTCCGGGCGAGATCACCAGGTTCGGTCCGCCGACGGGCAAGCTCTTCGGCAAACCCGGCCCTGACCAGGGCTACGCCCTCAAGCTGGCCGAGAGCTTCCACGGCAAGCTGCAGCTGGCGACGGGGGAGCATGATCACGACGCCATGACCGGCTGTCTCGGTGTCGCCCTCCGGCGTGCCTCCATGTTCGGGCGGGCACCGGTCGTGCACGACCTCACACTCGCCTTCACCCTCTGGGGGTTCCTCGGTGATGCACCCCCTGAGCTGGCCGAGTTCCGCACTTCGCTGTTCCAGGGGGTGTCGCACGACTACAACCGCCAGCGGGAGATTGTCGACCGGGTCAACGCGTCGACGCTGCGACTGACGCCGGCCAAGGTGGGCGAGCAGGTCCAGTCGGATTGGCGCAGCTTGTTCGTCTGGTGATCGGTCCGACCCGGCGCATCGTGTCCGCTTGACACCGCCCGGCGCGAGACTGGCGCGGTGGCACTCCCCGCCGTCCGCGTCCGCTTCGCCCCGTCGCCCACCGGGTTCTTCCATGTAGGAGGAGCCCGCACCGCTCTGTTCAACTGGCTGTTCGCCCGCCACCACGGCGGCACTTTTGTGTTGCGGATCGAGGACACCGACGCCGAGCGGGGCAAGGAGGAATGGGTCAACGGCATCATCGACGCCCTCACCTGGATCGGAATCGACTGGGACGAGGGCCCGTTCCGCCAGTCCGAGCGGGGCAAGCTCTACACCGAAGCCGCCGGCCGCCTGTACGCCGACGGCAAGGCCTACTGGTGCGAGTGCACCCGCCCTGATGTCGACGAGCGCAACAAGGCCAACGGCAAGGCCACCCCCGGCTACGACGGGTTCTGTCGTGAACGGGGTCTCGAACAGGCCGAGGACCGGGCGCTGCGTTTCCGCACACCCGCGGAGGGAAGCACCACGGTGACCGATGTCATCCGGGGGGCCCCGGTGTTCGAGCACACCAACCTCGAGGACTTTGTCATCCTCCGCTCCGGCGGCAGCCCGGTGTTCCTGCTGGCTAACGCCGTGGACGACATCGACATGTCGATCACCCATGTCATCCGCGGCGAGGACCACCTCTCCAACACGCCGAAGAACCTCCTGCTCTGGGACGCTCTCGGCGGTGGGTCCCACCCGGTGTTCGCCCACGTACCGCTTCTGGTGAACGAGAAGGGCCAGAAGCTGTCGAAGCGCCGGGACAAGGTGGCGCTGGAGGATTACCGGGACCAGGGGTTCCTGGCCGACGCCATGCGCAACTACCTCGGCCTTCTGGGCTGGGCGCCGGGGGACGATCGGGAAGTGCTCTCGGTAGAGGAGATGGTGGACGAGTTCCGTCTGGAGGACGTGAAGTCGTCGCCGGCGTTCTTCGATGAGCGCAAGTTGATCCACTTCAACGGGGAGTACATCCGGACTTTGCCGGTCGAGGAGTTCGTGGAGTCCGCCCAGCCCTTCCTCGCTGCAGGCCCATGGGCTGCCGTCGACTTCGACGAAGGTGCGTTCAAAGCGCTTGCGCCGCTGGCACAGGAGCGGGTCAAGACCCTGGCCGAGGTGCCGGCCATGGTTGATTTCCTCTTTCTTCCCGAGGCGCCGGTGGACGAGAAGGCTTGGGACAAGCGGGTGGTGCGGGGCGCGGCCGCCGCCGAGATATTGGCGGGAGCGATCGAGGCCTATGCCGCATGCGAATGGCAGGCCTCAGTCCTGCACGAGGTGACGGCGGCGTTGGGCCAGCCCCACGGTCTGGGCCTGGGCAAGGCCCAGTTCCCGATCAGGGTTGCGGTGACGGGGCGCGATGTCGGTCCGCCCTTGTTCGAGTCGTTGGAGGTCCTGGGACGGGAGCGGTCGTTGGAGAGACTGCGCAGCGCCCTCGTCCGGTTGAAGGCTTGAGGACCCGTTGCTACGGCGGGTCGTCAAGGTGGGGGCGGCGCTGGTCGCTGTGCTGCTGCTCTACCTGGCCGTCACCTTCGTCCAGGTGTGGCAGGCGTCGGGCCGGGACCAGGCGAGGCCGGTGCAGGCCATCGTCGTGTTCGGCGCAGCCCAGTACGACGGGCGCCCGTCACCGGTGCTGCGGGCTCGTCTCGATCACGCTTTGGCTCTCTACAAGCGGGGCCTGGCCGACAAGGTGGTGGTGACCGGGGGTCGCCGCGCCGGCGACCGGTTCACCGAGGCAACCGTGTCCGCCGTCTACCTCGGCAAGCGGGGTGTGCCCGATTCCGCTCTCCTGCGAGAGGTGTCAGGCCGCAACTCCTGGCAGTCCCTGGCCTCGGCCGCCAAGTTCCTCAAACAGCGTGACCCACCCATCACCAAGGTGTTGTTGGTCTCCGACGGTTATCACGCCGCCCGCATCGCCGCCATCGCCAAGGAGCTGGGCCTGGAAGCGCACACCTCGCCTGCCCGGGGCTCCTCGGGTCACGGCGCGGCCAAGCTCGTCCATCTGAGCAAGGAAACGGTTGCTGTGGCCGCCGGCCGCTTGTTCGGCTTCCGCAGGGTGGCGGGGATCGACCGCAGTCTGGCTCGGGACGGGCCCGTGAGGAGGCGCTAGCCTTTCCCTGCCCGTTCGGGGGTGGTGTAATCGGTAACACAGCTGGTTCTGGTCCAGTCGTTGGGGGTTCGAGTCCTCCCCCCCGAGCAACCTGAAAAGCATGAAAGTCCAGGTCAACGGCCTGGGGTTTCTGTATGAAAGGCAACGAAGTGCAGTCCGTGGTCACAAGTTGGTCACAAGCGTGGAGCGAAGACCAGCCGTCACGAGGCGGCAGCCACCGTCACCCCTGCACGCCAGGGATCACCGCCTCGACCGGTCGCCGGAAGTCCACAGCGACAGGTTACTAGATATAGAGCACAGATGAAACGACCGTTTCTTTAGTGAGCGATAAACCAAGATCGGGATAGAGCGGCCCTCACGCCACACCGTCACGGCCATGCGGTCGTTCAGTCAAAAGGGCCCGCCCAGGTCAGCTCGTCGAGCCTGATCTCGCCTGGTGGCCGGCCCTGGTCACGTTGGTTGGTGGGGCAGGGATCGAACCTGGGGGCCATTCTCTGCATGTAGTCCACGGCTGGAGACTCACGGCTCGACCTTCGCCGGTGATGACCCCGTCGACCTGGCGACCCCCAGCACCCCTCAGTACCGTGAAGATAGCGACCACCACGGGTGACTTCCATCGGTTGTGCATATGTGTTGCTCCTTTGATAGTTGTTGTTGGAAGGCTGCGGCGGGAGCCACCCACGCCCACCGCTAACCACGGGTCACAATAGGGGAGTCAAATAGTCAAATCATCTGCCAGATGGCATATATATGGGTCAATGAGCACCCGTCTGTCGCCCGCCACGCTGCCAGCCACCGAGCGGCCGAGCCAGGCCGGTCAGGAACTCACCAGACCCTCGGGCGCCACGGAGGCATCGAGGCGCCGGGACGGGACATCGGTCTGTCACTCTCGTGATGGCCCGGGGTCGTGGATCAATCGAACCAGCCGGCCGAGCTTGCGACGCTCCGATACCTGGCCGGCCGTGATACATCGATGACGAGGTTTGGGACGAGCGCAATCTGTGTCCGGGATTTCGACCGAGTCGATCATTCCCGGCCTGCTGTGTCACCTGCCACCGTGGCCAATCAGCTGGTCGGCGGACTTGGTGCGTGAGCTGTTCGTAGTACGCCAGCGTGTCGGGGTGGATGGAGTCGTACGGCTCGCCGTCCTCCACCGTACGGCGTAGCTCGTCCATGACGGCTTCGACCCCGGCGATGTCGGGCTCTTGATAATCCTTGGGCTGAGGAAACCGACAACCAGCGTGGTGCCCGCAGCTCGGCATGAGCAGCCAGCGGTGGCACAAAAGCCTCTACCGCGGCCGACGAGGCGCCCCGCCGCGGCGCCCAGGGGGTCTGTAGCTGTAGTGGTGCGCTGAGCTGGTGGCGCTCGGACGGGCGTTAGCCCGCAATTCGCGCTCCCACCACGACGAGAAACGCCGAGATCACGGCAGACTGGGTCTGTGTGCCCACTCGGCCTTCGCGCCCGCCTTCCTCGAGGACCGCTCGCACGCCTTGGCTGCTTCGTGCTCGGCGTCGGCGTCGGCGCTGCTGCGTTCGCGGTGATCCTGGTCAACTCGCCACCGTTTCATGCTCTCCAGTGCGCCTTCTCCGGACGTGACGGTTGGATAATCGAGCTACCGACGGACCCTCAGACCGCTGATGAGGTCCGCAAGACGGTCCAGTCCCAAACGAGCTGTGTTCCCGTGAAGGTGGGATACGTCAACTGGGGCATCGTCGAAGATGGACTGCTAGCTGGGTGTTCCGCACATCGAGGGTCGTGGGTCGGCCAATGAGTCATAACGGTGCTCCTGCGATCAGCGGGGTACGCGGGGATCGACGTCGAGCAACTCGAGCAAGTTCGCCTGCAATGGAGGTGGCTCGGGAATGA
>DATLEK010000011.1:0-28471 GCA_035525365.1 Acidimicrobiales bacterium | reverse complement strand
CAACGGGACGAGGGGTGGAAGTGACACGAGTCACCCGCCCGCTCACTTGAACCCGCCCACCCCCCGTTTAGCTCGCGGTGAAGAACCCTGGAGAACCAGGCGTTTCACTGACGATGCCGCCCGACTTGCGCTTGCTTCAGGACTAGCGAGATCCCGCCGGCGCCGGCCCCGCCTCCACCAGGCTGATCCCAGGAGGTCCTATGTGCGAAGCTTGGTCACCGTGCGGAGGAAGCGATCACGGCTGCTCGTCGTCGACGACGATGATTCGATCCGCTCCGTGGTGTTCCACCCCGACCAGGTGGACGTCGAGGACCTGGGGCCAAGGAGGCCCGCCTGGTCGTCGATGGCGAGGAGCAGATGGTGCCGGTCGGGAGGGTCCGGGTGGGCGACGTGCTGCGGGTCCGGCCCGGCGAGAAGATCCCCGTGGACGCCGAGGTCGTCGACGGCCGCTCGGTGGTGGACGAGTCGATGCTCACCGGCGAATCGGTGCCGGTCGACAAGGGCACGGGCGACCGGGTGGCGGGGGCGACCCTCAACGCCAACGGTGCGCTCACGCTGCGGGCCACCGCTGTCGGTTCCGACACCGCGCTGGCCAAGTGCGCCTCGTCGAGGAGGCCCAGGGCACCAAGGCCCCCGTGCAGCGCCTGGCCGACCGCATCAGCTCGATCTTCGTCCCCATGGTGCTCGTGCTGGCCGCGCTCACCTTCGTGGGCTGGCGGGTGCTGGCCGGCGACGCCGGAGGCGGGATCGTGGCCGCCGGCGTCGAGGCCGCCTCGGAGCACCCGGTCAACGACGCCCCCGCCCTGGTGCAGGCCGACCTCGGCATCGCCATCGGCACCGGCACAGACGTGGCCATCGAGTCCTCCGACATCACCCTGCTCTCCGGTGACCTGCACGGCGTGGCCACCGCCATCCGCCTGTCCCGGCGCACCTTCCGCACCATTCTGCAGAACCTGGGGTGGGCCTTCGGCTACAACGTCGCCGCCCTGCCGCTGGCCGTGGTGGGCGCCCTGAACCCCATCATCGCCGGCGCCGCCATGGCCTTCTCCTCGATCTCGGTGGTGTCCAACAGCCTCCGCCTCTACCGGTTCCGCAGGGCGTGAGCGAGCAGCTGCGCGACCCGGAGCAACACGAACCGGATGCGGGCCGACTCCTTCCTGTCGATGTTGACCCGATACGGTTGGGCCCGTCGTGAAGAAAGCGCTCCTCGTGTTGCTGGTGGTGTCGGTGGTCCTGACCGGCCTGCCCGTCCTCATGGGCATGGCGGGGATGGCCTCCTGTCCGGACTGCGGCCCCGCCGTCCTGGCCGGAGCCACCTGTGCGATGGCGATCCTGGCCGCCGGGGTGGTTCTCCTCTTGGCGCTGTTCACGCAACGCCTGCGCAGCGCCACTGCCGTGATGCGGCTGCAGCTCCTCACCTTCCTCCTCGAACGACCTCCCCGCCTGGCTTAGACGCGCCCGCGCGCGCCCCGAAGCGGACCCGAAGCGTCCGTTTCAGTCCCTTAACCAGGTTCCGACGCTTGCCGCGTCGGCGAGTTCTCGAGGAGTCGAACGAAGATGGAGATCTTCTCATGAGCCTGTGGGCGGTCCTGCTCACCGGGTTGTTTGCCGGCGGCGCCTCCTGTGCGGCCGTGCAGGGCGGCCTGCTCGCCGGCACGCTGGCCCGGCGTCGTCCCCAGCCGGCGCCCACCGGATCCGGCCCGCGGAAGGGCCCGAGGAAAGTGGCGCCGGCCAGTGAGGCGCCCGCTCGATGGGACGACGCCGTGCCCATCGGCGCCTTCCTGGCCGGCAAGTTGGCCTCCAACGTGGTGCTGGGCGCCGCCCTGGGCCTGGCCGGCAATGCCATGCAGATCGGCCCCCGGGCCCGGGCGTACATGCAGATCGCAGCCGGGCTGGTGATGGTGCTGCTGGCCCTCAACCTGCTCGGGCTGAAGGCGGTGCAAGGGCTGGTGCCATCCCCACCGGCGGCGTGGTCCCGGCTGGTGCGGCGCAGCGGCCGGTGGGGCCACGGGCTCGCCCCCGCCGTGCTGGGCGTGGCCACCGTGCTCATCCCCTGCGGGGTGACGCTGAGCATGATGTTCCTGGCCGTGGCCTCGGGGTCCCCGGTGGCCGGCGCCGCCGTCATGGCCACCTTCGTCATCGGCACCATGCCGCTGTTCGCCGTTATCGGCTACGCGGCCCGCCGCTCCACCGCCTACCTGCGGGGCCGTCTCGGCCTGTTGACCGGTGCAGTGGTGCTCGTCGCCGGGCTGGTGGCCATCAACGCCGGGCTGGTGCTGAACGGCTCCTCGTTCACCCTGGCCGGCGTGTGGGGCGACCTCACCGGCGCCAGCCAGTCCGCGCCGGTGGCCGCCCCGCCGGTGGCTGCCGACGGCATCCAGCGCATCACGATCGAGGCCCGCAACACGAGCTACTCGCCTTCGGCCATGACCGTTCGAGCGGGTGTCCCAACTGAGCTGACCATCCGCACCGACAACACCCAGGGCTGCACCCGGGCCATCGTCATGAGTTCCTTCGGCGTGCAGAAGGTGCTGCCCGCCACCGGCGACACCCTGGTGGACCTGGGCAGCCTCGAGCCGGGGACCTACCGCTACACCTGCGGGATGGGCATGTACAGCGGCTCCATCACGGCGGTGGCCTGATGGGCGATCACGTCGCCCTCACCTTCGCCGTGACCGGGATGCACTGTTCCAGCTGCGGTCTGCTCATCGATGACACGGTCGAGGAGCTCGACTGTGTGGCCGGCTGCCAGACCGATTCCCGCCGGGGCCGCGCGGTGGTGCGGGCCGACCCGGGGATGGTCAGCGTCGAGTCCATTGTGGCCGCCATCGCCGACGCCGGCTACCAGGCCGAACTGGCATCGAGGTGGCCGGCGGGGCGCTGCTGGTGACGGTGGGGACTCTGTTCGTCTCCGGACGCTGGGTGAGGATGTTCCGGCCCCTCCCAACAGACCGTCAGTTGGACGGCGTTCCCCTTGACGATCGTCAAGGGACAACCTACGGTGTTAGTCGTGACCCACCATCTCGTCGGTGCCGCCGAGGTAGCTGCGATACTCGGTGTCAGTCGCCAACGCGTGGCCCAGCTGGTCACCTCGACTCTCGACTTTCCTCTCCCCGAGGTTGAGTTGTCGGCCGGGCGCATCTGGGCCCGTGAAGCGATCGAGCGCTGGGCGGCATACCATGCTGAGCGGGGGCCGCGAGCACGAGGCATCACAGTTCCTGCCGCGGGACAGTGGCCACCTGCTGTGCAAACGGTGGCGGACATTGCCTCGCAACAGGCCAGCGACCTCAACCACCACTGGCTCGGAATCGACCATGTGCTGCTGGCGTTGCTCCATCCCGACTGTCCAGGGCTCGCCCGCGCGGTACTGGAGTCGTTTGGGCTCACTCTCGAGGACTGCCGCGCCGCCTTAGCGGCAAGTATGGGAGACCCGTTCGAGCCGCACAACCGTGGCCTCACAGTGGCTCCGGCGACTCAACTCCTTTTCGATGCGGCGAAGTTGAAGGCCGTGGAGCTTCACGACGAGGAAGTAGCCAGCGAGCATGTGCTTCTGGCGCTCACCGAGAAATGGCAGAGTCGTCCGATGACGGCCATGCTGGCCGGCCGACGTGTCGAAGCCGCCGAGGTGCGTCACCGGACGCTCGCTATGAGCGAGGCCGTCGACGGCGCCGGGGCCGGCGGGTGGTCAGTTCCCGAGTTGGGACCCTGGCCCGACTGAACCCTCCTTTGCGGGTGTCGAACTGGCCACGTCGCCAGCTGGACGCGACCCGGTGAGGGCGAGCCAGTTCTCGACGGGCATGGCATAAGCGTCGTTGGCGCGGTGGAGGTTCCGCCTGGCTTGTGTGGTTAATCCGATGCCGAGATGACTGCGGTGTGGCCGCCCGGCCGGACCCGATGCCGAGGATCCGCCGAACGCCGATCCCGGAAGACGCGTTGTTCGTCGCGCGTGCCGAGATCCCCGAAGATTTGGTTGCCGACGCTAGGGATCCCCGCCGCTTCAAGCCCCTCTGCCAGCGACGCCATCCATAAATCCGGGGTGCCGACCGGTCGAGGACGACGAGGCGGGGAGTTGGCCTCGGCGAGGTAGTCGGCCACAGACCACGGCTCGGCGGCGGAGACGAAAGCAGCACCACCAGGCGCTGCCGCGCCCGGGTGGCAAGCACGGCGAACAGGTGCGGGTCCTGTACAAAACGTCCACGTCAACCAGTTTATCGGTTTATCGCTGAGTCCACCGCCAAGAGTTACGCGTCCACTTACGCGTCCAGTTTTGGATCCGGTGGTGTCGACGTGCAGCTTGACCTGCGGATTTGCCGTGCGCCCCCCGGGATTCGAACCCGGAACCTGCGGATTAAGAGGCCTTTCCCGATCGTCCACCGAGCGGCCTCCAGTGCCCTGACCTGCGGTCCTGTCGCAGCCGCAGTCCACCTGATACACCTCAGCACACCGGGTTCGCCGGAGATAAGCGGATGGATAAACGGATGGGTACGCGGCCGGCCGGGGCGTGCGTGCCAGGGTGGCGGAGGCGGTGAGTGGTCAGCGGCGGTAATCTTGGAGTGTGGTTACCAAACTGCGGCTCGATCCGGATCTCGCTGCCACCGTCGAGCGGGCTCGTCAGCGCGCCGCCGAGGCTGGGGAGTTGCCGCGAGGTGACGGCTCGCCTCTGCAGCTGCGGATTCCGCCCGAGGTCGGCGCGGTGATCGGCCGGCTGTTGCGCGACGGCACGTACGCGGAAGCCGTAGGCCGTGTCGTCGCTGACGACCCTGATCTCGCCGACCAGTAAGCCGCCGGCAATGTGATTGTCGTCGACGACCACCACCTGTTCGCGCTCCTGGCGGGTGAGGCCGGTTCGGAGCTGCAAGCCGAGCTTGCGGCGGCTCAGGTGTTCACCACTTCGAGTTGGTACTACCGCCTGGCTTGGGCAGCCCATGACGGCCGCTTCATCGGGGCGCTGTCCCGTCAGATCGAGGCGCTCGATCTGGACGGTCGGCAGCTGGTTCTGGACCAACTCGACGACCTGCCGTCGGCCATCGGTGTCCTTTCGCCACGGGTCCTGGTGCCCGTGATGGCCAAGCTCACCGGCTTCCAGCTCAACCTGCTGGCTGCTGACGCGGTTGGTACGGCCGTGATCCTTGGTGCGTCGTTGCGCGTCATCGCGTCTTCGCAGCAGCTCAAGTCGGCATGCGAGCACCTCGGCGTCGATGTCGTCGTGGCTGGCGCGGCTGGCTGAGCTGAGGCGCTTGCCTCCCGAGGATCCACAACGATGGGGACGGGTTCGTCGGAGTAGAGACCCGCTCCTCCGCAGTTACGCTGCCGATGGTGTTCATCTCCGACCTGCGGCACTTCCTTAACATGCCTGACAATGCGCCAGCGCCCGCCAGACGGATGGCGGAACACCTAGCCAGCATCGTCGAGGCGGGGACGGCGAGCCCCGCTGGCGAGCCGACTGGAAGCTCGGTCCGGTGCACCCGCCGGCCGGGACGACGGCCCTGTCTGGGATTGATCGAGCTTGTGCGTCTCGACGTTCCGCCATCGATCGAGTGGTGCTGCCCGGCCTGCGGTGACGACGGTGTCGTGAGCGGTTGGGAGGGCTCGACGTTCGACCTACGCCGGCCTTCACCAGGCGCCGACGGCCACGTCGACGGGCTCCACGACCGTCTCGGCTCGTCTTCGGATGGCCCGCCCCGCGCCGGCGTCCCGAGGGTCTCGGGACGATGGCGGATCACCGAGATGGATCTGTGGGACCAGGACGCCATCGACCTAGGCGGCCGGGCGTTCATCGAGTTCGGCTCCGACGACACGGGCTCGTTCCGGTTCATCGCCGTCGAGGCCTGGATGGATGTGCGCCACTCAGACCGGGACGGGCTTCCGCATGTGGAGTTCACCTGGGAGGGCCACGACGAGGGGGATCGAACGAGTGGGCGTGGGTGGGCCGGCCTCGCCCCGGACGGGAGTCTCACTGGCCGAATCTTCATTCACCTCGGCGACGACTCCAGCTTCCTGGCTTTCCCCGAGGCGAACACCAGCAGCGGCGGTCGCGGCGTCCGACGCCCGCCACGTCACCGATAGCGGGCTACCGATCGCGCCTACCGAACTCCGAGGCAACTCCCTCCTGAACTGACACCTCCCGGGAGACGGCTGGCCTGAACGCCCGTCACCTCGACGCCTGCGGGGAGCTACATGGTGACATCGCTGGTCGTGATTCCCGATGTGGGGTCGTCGGTGCACCACCGTCGATGGATCGCCCACCGGTAGGTGCGGCGGAGTAGTCCGAGGCCCACGAGTACCGAGGCCGAAAAGGCCGTTTGGAGGGATGCGCTGGCAGCGATGCCTAACCTGCGCCACGAAGTGCAGGAGGTCGTCGTCAACGGCGACATCGAGATGGCCCGCGTCGTCGTCACGGGAACCATGACCGCAGGTTCGCTGGCGTCGAGGCACGGGTCGCAGTTTCCAGATCCATCAGGCGGTAATCACTCACCTCCGCGACGGGAAGGTCGCGGAGGCCTGGGAGATCGCTGACATCGCAGCCTTACGGGAGCAGGTCGGACCGTGTTGAAGGGGTGAGCGTCCCCGATGCCGGTCAGGGGCACCACATATCAGCCGCTCGATATAGCGGTGGCTGAAGAGCCCGAAGCGCGACCGAACGGCGCGTAGGGGGCCGCCCGTGGAGATGCGCTCGCCATGTCTACGTAAAGCGTTCGAGGCTGTCGAGGAACGAGCGCATCTCGCCAGGGTGCGGAGCCAGAAGACTTGCGCACCGCCGCCGCGCTCTGCGATTGCCTTCAAGATGGCGGGGCGTCGCTTCGTTGGGTAGGTGCGCCAGATCCATCGGGCGAGGAAGAGAAACCAGCCGATGCCCTCACGCACGCCGTCGGGGTAGTCAGGCCGGCGCCGGTTGTGGCGCATGACGAGCTGCCAGGTGCACAGCCAGCGTGGCGGATCGAGGAACACGACGGCGTCCGCCCTCGACAGCCGTACGTCGAGGTCCGCAGCCCCGCCATCGATGATCCAGCTGTCACGACCGGCGATCTCCTCCTGAAGGAGACGGAAGTCGTGCTCCGCCATCGTCCGCTCCGCCACGGTGCGCTTGCCCGTGATGCGGTACTCCCCCGGCTCCCACCAGAGTCGATCAAGGTGGAACACCTCGATTTCGAGCTTCTCGCCGAGCGCCCGCGCCATGGCGGACTTCCCAGCGCCGATGCAGCCAACGACCGCGACTCGTCTCACTGCGACATGATCGCCCGTCGGCATCGTCGTCACCCCGCGGTTTGATGTGACCCACCCCGCAGGCGCCGTAGCGGCACAGGCCGGACGATGGTCCACAGCGCCTACGGAGGTGACTGTCCGCGCACCTCGCGCCTGGCCGTCAGCACGAGACCCGACGCGGACGCCGGCCCCTGCTCGGCGAAGCGTGGTGGCATTCCATCGACTCGGTGCGCGCCAGCCGGTGGCCCGTGTCGTCGCTGACGACCCTGATCTCGCCGACCAGTAGCCGCCGGCAATGTGATTTGTCGCCGCTCCGATTGACGGACTCGCGGCCTGACGGGGCATCGACCCGCTGTGGCTGGAACGGCAGGCGCGGTGTTCCCAACCGGAACGTGAGCGACTCAGCCAAAACCGTGTTCCTGGCCGAGCGTTACCCTTGCTGCGTGCGGACGAGGTAGCCACTGCGGCCCGAGCATGCGTACCCGTCGCTGTCCTTGTGGGGGCGTAGCGCGGGGTCTTGCCGCTGGCGGCGAAACTCCTTCTCGCAGTAGGGGCACTGGATGATGTAGACGAGCGCGCCTGTGCTGCGGCGGGGGCTGTTCCTTGCCGGCGCCGGGACGTGGCCCGCGGACCGCCGCACCGGAGGCGCCGCCATCGGTCCTGACGAGGAGAACTCGATCGCGTACACCGGGCGGAAGGGACGGTTCGTGACTTCGACTGCTTGCATTCGGTCCACCCGGTACGAGCGGTGTTCGCGGGTGTCTGCCCTCAGCGCGTGGAGGACGAGGTTGCCGGCCTGGGTCCGACGAAGCGAGTACGGCTCGATCAAACGGACCGAGCCGTTGTAGGTCAGAGCCACGCAGAGGTGGTTGGTGGCAGCGAAGCGGACTGGCTCCAGGGGCACCCCCTGACGCCAACTTGCAGCAGTGGGCGGCGGCGACCACGAGAGGTCCTCGTCGGCGCCGGAACCAATCGCGACCAGTACCGGGAAGTCGGCTTCTCCGTGGAGCCAGGCAAAGAGGTCCGGCAGCTCATCGAGGAACTGGTCGAGTGGTGGCAGCGCCGGGAGCTGATGGCCGAGCATGTTGGCCCACTCCGACTCCAGCTCGGCCCGGTGCGGTGCTGCGGCCACCGACGCCAGCGTCGGGACTTCCACGCTCCGGACCGCGCACTTCTCCACGAGCACATCGAGGATCAGCCTGGCGTGGAGCCGCAGGTCGTTGCGGCGGAAGAGGTTGACGATGTCGTAGAGGTCGCGCGGTCGACCCCGCTGGCCCATGGCCCGGAGCTTCTCGGCAAACAGCTCCTCGAAGGAGTAGCAGCGCACCGTGTCTGTCCCCGGGAACGGATCGGGATAGGGATGGGCGATCGGCCGCAGCACCGGTGGCCGGACCACCCGTTCGTCGGCACTGAGGTCGAGCTTGATACTTGCCGCGGTCGGGTTCTGGCGCGGCCCGCGGTAGTAAACACGACCCTCAGCGGCGACCCCGGACGGCCGCAGCCGGTAACGCGGCTCGGTCAGTGCGAAATCGATGCCAGAGGCGTCGCCAACGCGAGCCAACATTTGCTCAACCAACGGGAGCACGTCGTCGGGCGCGATTGGGCCGCCGGGGAGGACGGTGAAGTCGAGGTCCTCGGAGAAGCGGTAGGTCTCGATGTAGCACTTCTTCAGACAGGTCCCGCCCTTGAAGACCCAGTGCTCGCCGAGAAGCGGATCGGAGCCGATGCCCCACAGCACCCAGCCGAGGACGTAGTCCTTCTCGACGACCTGTTCGGCCAGGCCCCACTCCCTCACCCGCTCGACGATGTCGGCCCGGGTGATCACCAGTCGTCGGCCCGCTCGTCGAGCGCGACGTTCACCCTCAGACCCCAGCGCCGAACGATGCGCCCATCCCCCTCGACCGTAGGGTCGAGCTTCACCAAGCCCGCGCTGCGACGCTCGGCACACGCCTCACGGAGCGGGCCGCCAAGGCCCAGCACCTCCAGGATCCACCCGAGCCGCTTGAACACAGCCCGATTGCCCAAACGGTCGCCGTACTCGACGAGCAGGGGCTCGTTGCAGTGTTCCGAGCCCAAGTACTCCCGAAGGATCGATGTCACGTGACGGATGCCGCCGCCGATCGACGGGTCGTCCAGCACGTCGACCACCGTTCGGTTCGGATCGGAGACCTCGACTCGAACGTCACGCCGCCAAACCGCTCGGAGCCCGAACACCTTCTCCTCGGCTCTCCTGGTGACCAGGAAGGTCTGGCCCTGGAGCACGTGGTGGCGCCGGCGCACGTCGCGTGTGGTGACGACCACGACGTCCCGGAAGACTTGTTCAGTCATGCTCCAATGTTCGGCTGCGCTCCACCCGCCGATGTACGCGGGCCCAAAAGCTCTGGCCGCGACGATCCAGGGATCCTCGACCCACTCTCCTGCCTGTGCTGCGTCTAGGGGCACGGCCAGGTAGAGGCCGCGCCGGACTCGGGTTAGCCACCCCCGCCGGCTGAGATAGCCGAGAAGGCGGCGTGCGGTGTCCTCGTCCTGGTCGAGGGTCCCGGCAGCGTCAGCGACCGAGAAGGGACCACGGAACGAGCGATGCAACTCGGCCAAGCGCTCGCGATTAGCGCCACCGATGCCACCAGCCGGTGGCGGTGACCGAAGTGGAAAACTCCTAACGTAGTGAACCATCTCGTAGTGATCATATACCGGGACAGTCCAAGTCGAGTAGAATCTACCGAGCGCGCAGTAGTACAGTCGAGATGTACTGCCGATTCATTGCTCATCACCAGACAACCTCTGGACTTCGCGGGGTCGTGGACATCGCCCAAGCGAAGCCTGGCCGCGCGCTTCATCGGCACTACGACCCTGGGGCGGGCAGGTCGATGGTCGCCTTCATCGGGGAATGGCCCCGTCAGAAAGGTGTATCGAAAGGTGTATCACGGTGCGGTCCGCTTCTTTTGCGTGACCAATCGCTGCGCCTTTGCATCAATAATCCCTTATTCCACAAGGCTTTCTCACCGTGCGCCCCCCGGGATTCGAACCCGGAACCTGCGGATTAAGAGTCCGTTGCTCTGCCGTTGAGCTAGAGGCGCTTGGCGCCACACTACCGGTGGTACTGAGGGTGACCGAGGGGATTCGAACCCCCGACATCCAGGATCACAACCTGGCGCTCTAACCGGACTGAGCTACGGCCACCGTGGGCTCATCCAGCATGGCACATATGCCAGACTCTTCAGATGAGTAGGCAGGCGCGCCGGCGCTGTTCGGAGAGCAAGGCATGAGCGAGCTGCTCGTTCGCCCCGCTGATCCCGACGATACGCAGCCTGCCGTCGTCCCCGGCCCCGTTCTGGTCATCGATTTCGGCGCTCAGTACGCGCAGTTGATAGCGCGTCGGGTGCGCGAGGCGCACGTGTTCAGCGAGATCGTGCCTCACACGGCTTCGCTCGAGGAAATCATCGCCAAGTGCCCTTCGGCCATCATCCTCTCCGGTGGTCCGGCCAGCGTCTACGCCGAAGGTGCCCCCCACGTCGACCCGGAGATCTTCTCCGTTGGGATCCCCGTGCTCGGCATCTGTTACGGGTTCCAGGCCATGGCCTCCGCCCTTGGCGGAGAGGTCCGCCGTACGGACCTCGCCGAGTTCGGCCGTACCCAAGCCCTGCTCGAGACGGACGCGGTCCTGTGTGAAGGACAGGATCAGACGCAAACCGTGTGGATGTCGCATCGGGATTCCGTCGCAATGGCGCCCGATGGCTTCCGGGTGGTGGGCTCTACCGCCGGCGCCGAGGTGGCGGCGTTCGAGAACCTCGATCGACAGTTGTTCGGTGTTCAATGGCACCCCGAGGTTCTGCACACCGCCGGCGGGCAGCGCATGCTCGAGAGCTTTCTGTTCCGGGGCGCTCGCCTCAATGCGAACTGGACTTCGGCCAGCATCATCGAGGACACCGTCGCCGCAGTGCGAAGGACGGTAGGTACCCGCCATGTCTTGTGTGCCCTCTCTGGTGGAGTGGATTCCGCGGTCGCGGCGGCACTGGTTCATCGGGCTGTGGGCGACCAACTCACCTGCGTCTTCGTCGACCACGGCCTTCTCCGGCAGGGCGAACGCGAGCAGGTGGAGCGGGATTACGTCGCCGCCACCGGTATCAAGCTGAAAGTGGTCGACAGCAGGGAGCGCTTCCTCGCCGCGCTGTCGGGCGTCTCCGATCCGGAGACCAAGCGCAAGATCATCGGTCGCGAGTTCATCCGGGTCTTCGAAGAGGCGGCTGCCGACCTGATCCGGCGGGACAACCACAACGATTCCATCGAGTTCCTCGTCCAGGGCACCCTCTATCCCGACGTGGTCGAGTCCGGCGGCGGCACCGGCACCGCCAACATCAAGACGCATCACAACGTCGGCGGCATCCCCGAGGATGTCCAGTTTTCGCTCATCGAACCGCTCCGGACGCTGTTCAAGGACGAGGTCCGCGCCGTGGGTCTGGAGCTGGGACTGCCCGAGGAGATCGTGTGGCGCCACCCGTTCCCGGGCCCGGGCCTGGCCATCAGGATCATCGGTGAGGTGACGGCGGAACGACTGGAGACTCTTCGCCTGGCCGACGCCATCGCCAGAGAGGAGCTGGCGGGAACCGACCACCAGCGCAGCGTGTGGCAGTTCCCCGTCATCCTGCTGGCCGACATCCGATCCGTCGGCGTACAGGGCGACGACCGCACCTACGGCCACCCCATCGTCCTGCGCCCGGTGAGCAGCGAGGACGCCATGACCGCCGATTGGTCCCGGCTGCCCTACGAGCTGATCGAGCGCATCTCCACGCGGATCACCAACGAGGTGGCCGGCGTAAACCGTGTGGTGCTCGATGTCACCAGCAAGCCGCCGGCGACGATCGAATGGGAGTGATGAGGACCGGTACGGTGGAACCATCAAGCCTCCGTAGCTCAGCGGATTAGAGCGGCTGCCTTCTAAGCAGCGGGTCGCAGGTTCGAGTCCTGTCGGGGGCGCTGGTATAAGTGCAGGTCAGGCCCACTTTCGAGTCTCACGGCGTTGACCGCCATGACCCCGGATTGACCGCCATATCGCGCGGCGCCGCGCGATAAACGCGCGATGGCGGGCGAGCGCGCCTCAAAAGTCACGAGACGGATCTGGTGGTGGCCGGCCGGGCTTCCCGAGTGGTGACCTCCACCGGCACAGGGTCTGGGTCGTCGACCACTTCCTACAGCCCCTCGATCTCGCCTGAGTACCCATCACCTCTTCGAGTGAGAGGAAGCGCCGGAACCATCGCGCCGGAGAACGTCACCCAACTCGGCCAGCAAGCCAGCGCAAGCAACCACCGACAACCGATCGTCTCGCATCGCCGTCACCAACGGGGGCTGAGGCGCCAGTCCCACTCAGGGCGGCGGACACGAAGACTTTGACATCCAAAACGACTTCCACGAGCAAGGGTCAGCCGCTTCGGCGCTCCCGGCGGCGGGTGGCGACCTCCTCCAGCGCCATCGCCTCGTCCTCACCGAGGCGGTTCCGCTCCCGGAGCCGGTCGAGCACGCGCGGGCCGATGTAGCGACGGACGGCCGCCTCGACGACCTGGTCCTCAGACCTGGCAGACCGCGCAGCCTCCACCGGGACAGCCAGCGTCGAGCACCTCGTCGTCAAGCTTGACGGTGGCAGCACTTTTGGACTCGCCACCAGTATTGCTGTCCTGGCTCGACTAAAACGCCAATCCACCGGCGAATCCGTTCGCCGTGATGAAGCGCCTTCGGGTATTGGGGCACCTGCATGGCAGCTACCTCCTCGGCGCGGGTGCGGCCCGCCATCCCGGATGGATGGCGTAAGCGAGCCGCACGACACCGGGGAGTCCACGAACACACGCTCGATCCTGCTAAACTGGTCGAACACCAGTTCCTATTTCAAGGAGACGTATGCCCACAGTCACGAAGGTCCGCAAAGAACAGTCCAAGAGCCGCACGCACGAACACATTGAGGGGGTCTGTACTAGCGATGGTGTGCACCACAGCCGGGCGGAGGTGGTCGCCGGGCTGCGTCTGGGCGAGGACTGGCACACCTCTGCCGGGGGCACGACCGCCGAAATCCGCGTAATCGAGGAGTGCCCGTATCTGGGCTGTAAAGAGACGCCGTACATCACCACCGCCCCGGACCACACCACCGCCAACAACCTCGACAACTTGCCGACGTGCTGAGGCGGGCCTCACGCTGCCGCCTCGAACGGCACGGCGTCGTTGGCCCCGAGCCGCTTCTGGGTC
The DNA here is from genome assembly GCA_035525365.1 of Acidimicrobiales bacterium. GTDB lineage: Bacteria > Actinomycetota > Acidimicrobiia > Acidimicrobiales. The sequence continues at coordinate 15,037 of DATLEK010000011.1, read as the reverse complement.
GCCCGCAGGAGGCCCATCAGCTCACAGGCGTCGCCGGTCAAGATGGGTCGATCGAACGACTCGTCCTCGAACAGGCCAAGCTGGTCGCTGAGGCGGCATGAGGGAGGAGTGGCTTGGCGTCTGGTGGCGTGCGGGCAGTGACACGAGGGTCGGGGGCAATCTGGTCCTCGACGACAAGGGGGGCAAGCTCGTCCTGTTTGGGTCGTTCTTCGACTGGACGGGCTTCGACCTGGCCGCCGGCGTCGGCTTTCCGTTAGGTGAGCCCCAGACGATCGCGGTCATCCACGGCCGGACCATTGACCCGGTGTCGGTACTAAGCGCCCGATGCGACTTCCCCGTACCGCCGGGGGCGGAGGGCTTCGAAGGTTGGCATGCAGAGGCCGTCGTTGGCGCGCATGTCAAGGGGCCTGAGGGCGGCTCCGAGCCGACGTTCACAGGTGTCCAGTTCGAGCTGGAGTCGCTCCCGGCCTGGTCGCGAGCGCGCGGAGTCGCACAGCGGTACTCAGAAGGGAGCCGGACCGAGGTGGTGGTGCAGCCCCACGGCTTGGCGGCGTGTCAGTTGCCTTCCGGTGAGGAGGTGTCGATCGAGCAGTGGGCCGTCACCAGCGAGGAACCGCTCCAGTACCAGATCCGCCAGCCGGTGAAGATCTCCATCCAAGGCACCCCCCCCGCCACCTGGAAGGAGCTCTTGAACCGCTGGCTCCAACCGCTCCAGGTATTGCTGTGGCTCGCAACAGGTGTCGCCGGCCGAGTTGAGCAGATGGAGGTGCGACTCCCACGGCCGGAGGAGCACTCGCCGAAGTGGGCCAAGCTGTGGGCATCGTTGGTGGAACCGGCTCTAACCAACGGCCGGGAACTTCATCCGAGTGATGTCCTTTTCTTTGCTGACGAGCTACCCGGCGGGTTCGGCGTCGGTCTCGCAAAATGGCTCTCAGTCTGGGACGATCTCCGGCATGTTTTAGGGCCGTTGTACGCGCGGGCGTCAGCGCCTTTCGCCTATGCGAATGATCGGTTCTACACAGCTGTCGCCGCGATCGAGGCCTACCATCGCTACTACGTTGAGAGCGAGCAAGACCTGCCGAGGGTCGAGCATCGGGAGCGGGTCGCCCGGATTGAGCGGATCGTCAGCGAGCAAGCGCCCGACCTGCGCGATTGGGCCGTCAACGCTGTGCAGCCCTTCAACCGCATACCCCTTTGGCAACGCATCGTCGACATCGCCGAGAGGCTTCCTGATGTCAGCTCGGATCTGTTCGGAAGCCATCTCCATGGCTTTGCCAAGGCGGTGGAGGAAGCTCGAAACGGGCACGCTCATGCGCTGGAAGGTTCGCGGGCAATTGAAAGCGGAGAGGGGCTCTACGTGTCCGCAGACGCGCTCGTGTGGCTTCTTCGAGCTTGCGTCCTGGTCGACCTCGGGCTCGACAGCACCCAGAGCCGAATCCGTCAACACGAGCGGTTCGGGTGGACGACCCGCCGACTGCACGAGGTTCTCCGTGCCCTTTAATTAGGAGCCAGGGTGAAGGGCGGCGAGCCCGTCGCCGCGCATAGCGATGACCACGTTCGGGCGCCGTCAGCCGGCCTCGTCACCGGTATCCTCGTGGCGCATGGCGTGGTAGCTGGATCGCATGACCTCGCTCTCGATCATCTTCGCCAGCTCCGGGTTGGTGAGAAGCACCTGGTAAAGCCGCTGGGTGTGGGCCTCGGTGTCGAGGATCGCGCTCTTGAACCGGGGGCCGAACTCCAGGGCGAAGTTGTCGATGGCGTTGGCCCGGGCGAACGTCTTGAGCTGCTCGTCGGCGTTGAGGGTCATCTGCACCTTCTCGACCTCGAGCCGGTCGCGCTCGTCGAGGTCGGTGCCGAAGCGCTCGTTGATGGCGGCGATGATCTCCTCCAGCGTGTCGTGCTGCGCCTCATGGCCCACGCCCTTGCCCTCACCCAGGAACACCCGCGTGGCCTCGATCTCGCCGGCATCGAGCTCCAGGTCGGTCGCATCGTGGCGCAGCAGCCGCAGGTGCGTCAGCACTAGGTCGTCGGCCAGGTCGAGGCCGCCCGTGGCCGCATCGCGCAGCAGCGTCCGCAGCGCCTTCACGTAGACGTACAGCATCTCCAGCTCCGGGTCGGTGAAGGGCATCACCTGGGCCAGGAAGGCGTAGGCCCGTACGAACTGGTCGACCGCGTCCTTGAAAGCCACGGCGGTGTCGTCGTCAAGCCCGGCGATCCTCACCACCGCTGGATCGAGGTTGGCGTGGATGATCCGCAGATTGCGCTTCGACGGCTCGATGCCGAAGTAGGCATGCGAGGCCATGGCGATCTCGGCCGGGTCGAGGACACCGGCGTCGGTGATCCGCCGGCGCAGGTCGTAGAGGACGTTGGCGTCGGTGGGCTCGACGATGACCGCCTCGTAGTACCGCTGGAAGGCGGCGCGGATGTCGTCGGCCTCATTGCGGAAGTCGAGGACGAAGGTCTCGGCCTTGCCCGGAGCGGAGCGATTCAGCCGGGACAGCGTCTGCACGGCATTGAGGCCCGACAACGACTTGTCCACGAACATGGTGTGCAGGTAGGGCTCGTCGAAGCCGGTCTGGAACTTCTCGGCCACGATCAGGACCTGGAAGTCGAACGGCGAGTAGGGCGGTTCGCCCTTGAAGCGCCGCGCGGTCTGCGACTCGGGGAACCCGTTCAGCATCGCCTCGGTGACCTTGGTGCCACTGTCGTCGGTCAGGTCGCCGGAGAATGCCACCACCGTCCTCACGTCGGTGTAGCGCTGCTCGGCGATGTGGCGATCGAGGGCCTGCTTGTAACGCACCGCCGCGGCACGGGATTCGGTGACGACCATGGCCTTGGCCCGTCCCCCGAGCGCCTTGGCCGTGTGGGCACGGAAGTGCTCGACGACGACGGCCGCCTTCTGGCTGATCATCTGCGGGTGTTGCCAGATGAACCGGCGGATGGCGGCGCCGGCTTTGCCCACCTCCACCTCGGCGTTCCCACCGTCGAGCGTGGCCAGCCGGAAGTAGGTGGCGTAGGTGGTGTAGTTGGCCAGGACATCGAGGATGAACCCCTCCTGGATGGCCTGGCGCATGGTGTAGAGGTGGAACGGGCGCTTCAGGCCGTCCGGGCCCGGCGTCCCGAACAGCTCGACGGTGCGGTCCTTGGGTGTCGCGGTGAAGGCGAAGAAGCTCAGGTTGGGCTGGCGGCCACGGGCGGCGACGATGGCGGCCAGAGCGGCTTCGGCGTCGAGCTCCTCTCCTTGGTCGGACAGGTCCTTGGCCTTGGCGCCGAGCGCCTGCTTGAGCGCGGTGGCGGCGTCGCCGGTCTGGGAGCTGTGTGCTTCGTCCACGATGACGGCGAACCGCTGGGAAGCGAGATCGACGTCGTCGAGCTTGGTGATGACGTGCGGGAAGGTCTCAAGGGTGACGGTCACGATCTGGGCTTTGCCGCCCAGCGCCTCGGCCAGCTGCTTGGACTTGATGCCCTTGCGCTCCTCGACGGTCACGATTGTGCCTGGGACGGACTCGAATTGGGCCACGGTTGCCCGCAGCTGCTCGTCCAGGGCGCGGCGGTCGGTGACGACTATCACCTTGTCGAACACCTTGGCGTCGGCGTCGTCGTGCAAGAGCGACAGCCGGTGGGCGAGCCAGCCGATCGAGTTCGACTTGCCGGAGCCGGCCGAGTGCTGCACCAGGTAGGTGTGGCCGGCGCTGCGCACCCGGGCGTCGGTAGCGAGGCGGGACACACTGTCCCACTGGTGGAACCGGGGAAAGATCACGCTCCTGCGACCCGGCTTCTTGCCCGCCGCCGGCTCGGTCACCACCTCCACGAACCGGCCGAGGATGTCGAGCCAGCCGTCGTAGGCCCATGCCCGCTCCCACAGGTAGGCGGTGGCACGGACTGGCCGTTGAGATGGTGCTTGAGCTCGACGGTGGCCACCGGCAGGCCGTTGACGAACAGGCACAGGTCGACGCTGTTGCCGTGCGCGTCGGAGTACCGGAGCTGGCGAGTGACAGTCAGGCGGTTACGACCGTAGGCCTCGACCAGCTCAGGGTTCTTGCCGTGAGCCGGCCGGAAGTAGGCGAGCTGGAACCGCAACCCCTGGTCCTCCACGCCGCGACGCAGGACATCGAGCGTGCCCCGCCGATCGAGCTCGGCGGCCAGACGCTGCTTGAACCGCTGCTGGGCCTCGTCGGGGTTGCCGCCGTGGCGAACGATCAGCTCATTCCACGAGCTGATCTGGGTGGCACCGACGAAGGCCAACAGCTCGCTGGTGTCAAGCCCGAGCGCCACGTCGTAGAACTGGTTGATCCCGGCCGTGTAGCCGCCGGTAGTGGTCAGGGCCTCGACGACGTCAGCCTCGAACTGCTTCTCCTTCACGTGTTCGGGCATCAAGCCACCCCCGGCAGCTCGTCGATGCCCCGGACCACGGCGGTGGTGATGAGCGCCTGCCGACGCTCGCGGAGGAGGTGGATCTGGTCGCGAGTTCGACCGTCAAGGAATCCAGTGTCCGGCGTAGTGCGTCGAGCGCCGAGACGATCGCTGACTGCGAACCCAAGTCCGGTGCCGGTATGCGCAGCATCCGTATCGTGTCCTGGCTGATGTTTGGCTGCCCCCCGCCGGCTCCGAGATCTGCGATCTCAACCCGATGTGCCCAGAGCCAGTAGAACGCGAACTCCGCAGAAATCGTCGTCGGACAGTGCAAGACACAGCATGCCTGATTGACCGTCGCGTCGACGCCAAGCGTGGCGACGCGCCCTATGGTCGCACCGTACATAGCAACCACAACCGATCCCGCCGGGTAGGTCCGCAGCGCAGGAAACTCCCTGAGCGCTCGTTCAGTCAGCGTTCTCTCAGTTGACCAGATCGTCCTCTCGCGCAGTTCACCGGTGTTGACCCAGGGAACACTCCCCCCGTACAACTCTGTCCGACCGCTTGGTGGCGTCGTCCCGCTACCGACTGCGAAGCACATGGCGAGCTTCTCGGCTCTCCAGCTCAGGGGCACTGGGCCAAGCCAATATGACCCAGCCTCGCTCCTTGGTCCTTCGTAGTCCTGACGGCCGGTGACGTATTCCTTCATCGAAACGTGGAAGCGTTCCCGCAGAAGTCGAATCTGGGAGTTCTGTCTGCGATCAACTCATCGATCCGGGCGGTCTCGGCGTCGAGGTATTCGGTGATGCGCCGCTGCTCCTCCAGCGGCGGCAGACTCACTGGGTAGTTCTTGACGAACTCCTCCGAGATGCGCTTCTGACCCGCCACGCCGTACATGTCTGCATGCCCGCGCCGGAGGAAAGTCTCGTTGTTGAGGAAGTGGAGGAGCCAACGTGGGTAGACCTCTGGGCGGGGCCGAAGCACATGCAATTCAGTCGTTCCGGCGCCGATGCCACCAGGGAGGGGATGTGCGATCGCTGCACGTCCCGCTTCGAAGGTCGGCGTGATCTTGGGAAGGAGGATGTCGTTCTCTGCGAATCGTGTGTAGCCCGAGGCGACCTCCTCTTTCGCGCGGGTCTCTGACATATCGAGCCGGTCGGTCCAGACGCGCTCCATTGGCAGGAACGAGACCACGGCGTCGTCCGCGAGTGCCCCCCAACTCGGCACGCCAGGATTCACCCGGCAGAGGTCCCGAATTCGACACCGCGTCACTCCGTCACCTCGGCGAGGAGCTTGAGGATGCGCTGCTGGCTGGCCTTGATGTCGGCGTCGATCTCGGCCAGCGGCCTCGGCGGCACGTACCGGTAGAAGTGGCGGGTGAACGGGATCTCGTAACCGACCTTGGTCTTCGACTCGTCGACCCAGGCGTCGGGCGCGAAGGGCAGCACCTCCCGCTCGATGAACGCGTCGACGGCCTCGTCGAGGGGGACGTTCTCGGTGTCGCGCAGCTCGGGATCGGGCTCGTAGCCCTTCTTCGTGGGTACCGGCTCGGCGTCGGGGTCGCGGACCATGGCGGCGCCGACGACCGCCTTGCGGACCGGGACCCCGATCTTGCCAAGCTTCGCCCAGACGGGGGCCAGAGCGGATTCGAGTGCGCCCAGCGTCGGGTAGCGCTCACCGACCAGGCCGCCGAGCGCATCGAGCAGCACGCCGGCGCGCTCGCCGAGGTTCACTACGGGCTTCACCGCGGCGACGGCTGACCCCGTCTCATCGGTGATCTCGTAGCGGACCCGCAGTGGGCGTTCGACCGTGACCTTGCGGTACCCGAAGGCACTGTTCGGCAGGACCTTCGAGCGTTCGCCGTCGGTGAAGTCCTCGTAGAGGGCGGTGATCTCGGCGATGTGACTCCGGGTCAGCTCGTTGCGCTTGTTGCCGAGGCTCTTGCGCATCTTGGCGTAGAGCTGGCGGGCGTCGATGAGCTGGACGTGGCCTCGCCGCTCGGGGCGCTTGCGGTTGGTGACCACCCAGACGTAGGTGTAGATGCCGGTGTTGTAGAAGAGCTGGTCGGGCAGGCCGATGATGGCGTCGAGCCAGTCGTTCTCGATGATCCAGCGGCGGATCTCGCTCATGCCCGACCCGGCGTCGCCCGAGAACAGCGGCGACCCATTGAACACCACGGCGATCCGGCTGCCGCCGTCGTCGACCGTCTGCATCTTGGAGATCATCTGCTGGAGGAACAGAATCTGGCCGTCGGAGGTACCGGGTAGGCCCGCTCCGAAACGGCCGTCGAAGCCGAGCGCGTGCTCGGAGCGAATGGCCTTCTCGATGGTCTTCCAGTCCTTGCCGTAGGGCGGGTTGGCGAGCATGTAGTCGAAGCGCCGGCCCGCGTGGCCGTCCTGGGTGAAGGAGTCACCGAAGACGATCCGCGACGCGCCCTGGCCTTTGAGCAGCATGTCGGTGCGGCAGACGGCGTAGGACTCGGGCTGCAGCTCCTGGCCGAACAGGTGGAGACGGGCCGACGGGTTGATTGAGCGCAGGTGGTCCTCGGCCACGCTCAGCATCCCCCCAGTGCCGCAGGCAGGGTCGTAGACGGTGAAGATCCTCGACGGGGTGAGGAGGCGGTCGTCGTCGGCGAACAGGACGTTGACCATCAGCTCGATCACCTCACGGGGCGTGAAGTGCTCGCCCGCCTCCTCGTTGGACAGGTCGGCGGTGACCCGGATGAGCTGCTCGTAGATGTAGCCCATCTCCAGGTTGGACACCGCGTCGGGATGCAGGTCGATCTCGGCGAACTGCTTGACCACCATGTAGAGGATCTGGGCCTCGGCCAGCTTGTCGATCTGGTTGGGTAGGCCGAACCGGACGAGGGCGTCGCGGGCGTTGGGTGAGAACCCGCGGACGTAGGCGTGCACGTTCTGACGGACGTTGTGCTGGTCGGCCAAAAGGCCCCCGAAAGTGAACCTCGAAGCGTTCCAGAAGGGCTGGCCGGCCACGTGGGCGAGGACATCGGACGCGGCGTCCCACTTGTCCGAGCCGATCTCGTCGGCCTTGGCGACCACCGCATCCTTGGTGGGCTCCAGTACGCAGTCGAGGCGGCGGAGGACGCAGAAGGGCAGGATCACGTCCTGGTACTGATGGCGCTTGTAATGGTCGCGCAGGGTCTCCTTCACCGACCAGATGAAGTTGACCTTCTCCCGCTGCTTGGCGCTGAGCCCAGCCGCCGGCGTGGGACCGGGGGGCCCGGCTAGGTCAGTCAACGCGGCCCGATCGCCAGCGAAGGGCGGCAGGTGGCCGTCCGGTGGCCTCCATGAGACTGCTGGCCGAGCCGTGAGGAACCCGCATCCGCTCAGTCTGGCAGCGCGTGACCCTCGTCGGCGAGGAGCACCCGCTCGGAGGTCTCCGCGACACCAACCCCGGCCGCGCAACGCGCCCGAGTTGAGGGGAAGTGTTCTTGCCTCGCCGCGAGATTCCGGCCCGCCGTTTGGCCTAGCTCTACATGGACCCCCAATTCGCACAGACGAGTGCATTACGTCCCGCGGGACGCCGGCCATGATGCGGGCCACCACCCTCAAGGGCGGCGGTACCGGAGTGACGGCCCTTGTGGGCTACTACGCCGGGCTGGCCGAGGATCAGCTCCGCCGGGACGGGCGAAGCCGAGGCCCGATCGACTACTACCTCGACCCGAACGAGCCACCGGGACGGTGGTGGGGCCGGGGCTGCCCGGCCGTCGAGCTGTCGGGCGACGTCAGGCCCGAGCAGTTGGCGGCGATGTTGCAGGCTCGCCATCCCGGCCACGGTCGGCGTCTTGGCCGGGGCTTTGGAGCCAAGTCGGCGCGAGCCTTCGACGCCACCTTCTCGGCTCCGAAATCCGTCTCGGTTCTGTGGGCGCTGAGCCCCGATGCCTGGGTGCGGGCCGAGGTTCTCGCCGCCCATGATGCCGCAGTGGTGGCGGCCCTCGAATGGCTGGAGCGCCACGGACTGGTGACCCGACGGGGCACCGACGGCATCTACCAGGTTGACGCCAATGGCTTGGTGGCGGCGCTTTTCCGCCAGCACACCAGCCGCGATGTCGACCCCCAGCTACATACCCACGCCGTGATCTGGGCCAAGGTCCAAGACCTCGACGGCAGATGGCTGTCGCTCGACGCCCGGTTCCTCAAGCAGCAGCAGCGCTCCATCGGCTGGGTCTATGCCGCTGCCCTGCGCACCGAGCTGTCGGCTCGTCTCGGCGTCTCGTGGGGCCAGCTCCGCGAGGGCCACGCGGACATCGAGGGAGTACCCGCCGAGCTGCTCGACGTGTTCTCCCAGCGACACGTCCAGGTCGACGCCCGGATGGCTGAGCTGGTGGCTGCCTGGGTCGACGACCACGACGGCGCCGAGCCCGACCCCCGAACCCTCTACCGCCTGGAGCGCAAGGCGGTGCTCGACACTCGACCGGGCAAGTGCGAGCCGGTCGAAGCCGACCAGCTACGAGGCGAGTGGCAGCTCCGGGCGCAGGCGGCCGGCTTCGAACCCCTGTCCCTGCCTGATGGCCCACGCAAGTTGATCCGCCAGGCCGTGTGGGATGACGAGGCGGTGATCGCCCAGGCCCTGGAGACGGTGGCCTCCTCCTCGTCGACCTGGCTGGCGGCCGACCTCGCTCGCGAGATCGCCGCCCGCCTACCGCCCGAAGTGGCCGGCTCGGCGGCCGACATCATTCAGGTTGTTGACGGGCTGGCCCAGCGCGCCCTCGAGCGCTGCGTCGAACTGCATCCGCCGGCGACCGCGGGTGTAGCCCGCCGACGAGACGGCCGCCCCATCACCGAGCACGTCGTGGACCGCAAGCTCACCACGACCGCCGTGCTGGACCAGGAGGACCGGCTGCTGCGTTGGGCCCGAGCCAATGTCGGTCTGCGCTCGGTGGTAGGCCCGGAGCAGGAGACCGCGACAGCGGCCGCCCGCGACGTGGCTGGGAGCCAGCGCCTGGTGCTGGTCGTGGGGCCGGCCGGCACCGGCAAGACGACCATGTTGGCCACCGCCGCTGCCGACCTGCGGAGCCAGGGTCGAGAGGTCATTGGCCTGGCTCCGTCGGGTAGGGCCGCCGACGTGCTGGCCCGAGAGACTGGCTCAACGGCCACCACGCTGGCCAAGCTTCTCCACGAGTACCACCGCCCCGATGGGCCGATGCCGCAGTGGCAACTACGGCGAGGGACCACGCTCATCCTCGACGAAGCCGGAATGGCCTCGACCGATGACCTCAGCCGCTTGGTCGTGCTGGCCGACCGGCATCGCTGGCGGCTGGCGTGCGTCGGCGATCCGGCCCAGCTGCCGTCCGTGGGCCGAGGCGGGATGTTCGCCCACTGGTGCACGATCGTTCCCGCCCACCATCTGGGGGAGGTCCGGCGCTTCAGCGAAGCCTGGCAGGCCGAAGCCAGCTTGCTGCTGCGACAGGGTGACCCGGCGGCCGCGGCGATGTATGGCGAACACCAACGGCTGCGCACCGTCCATCCCAGCCTTCTGGCCGACCGGGTAGCCCGCCAGCACGAGAAGCTGACGGCACGAGGCGACACCGTGGCCGTCACCACAGCGTCAGCCGGTACCGCCCGGTCCATCAACGTCGAGATCCAACGCCGTCGAAACCCCCGCCAGAACGGCCCCTCCGTTGTTGTGGCCGACGGAACGAGGGTCTTCGTCGGCGACCAGGTGGCGACCCGGCGCAACGACGCCGGCCTGCTCACCACCGGCGGAACCGCAGTGCGGAACCGCCAGACATGGTCCGTGGCGGCCGTGGACGCCGATGGCTCGCTCACCGTCACCGACGCCGAGCGTGGTTCGCTGCGCCTGCCTGCTCAGTATGTGGCTCGCCACGTCGAGCTGGGCTGGGCCGTCACCGGCTACGGCAACCAGGGCGTCACCGTTGACCATGGCATCTGCGTACTGGAGCCGGCCAGCACCAGAGCCGGCATCTACGTCGCCATGACCCGAGGCCGGGGTCGCAACGTGGCCTGGATCATCGACCGCAGTGGTGCCGAGGACGCCGAGGTGTCCTTCGCTGCCGCCATCGCGCGGCCACCGAACGCCCGCACCGCCCATGCCGTTCGGGACCACCTCCATCGGGCTGCTGGCGTGAGCCCGCCCGAACGGGTCGTTGCCGCTCAGCCTCGCACCAGGGCGCGTGGACTGTCGCGCTGAAAGTCGCGCTGCCGCGAGATTTCGCGGTACCCAACGGCCTAGGGAAGGTGACGCTCTTCACTGGAGGCCACTCATGCCCGTTCACTCGACTTCCGCCCCGCTCATGGACCTGCCCGCCCTGTCCCGTCGCCTCGGCGTGAACCATCGCTACGTCCGCCGCTTGGTGGCCGAACGGCGAATTCCCTTCATCAAGTTCGGACACCTGCTGCGCTTTGACCCGCACGAGATCGAGGCATGGCTCGACGGTGTCCGGCGACCGCCAGTGCCGTGAAGCCTGCCGCTTGCCTGCGGCGAAGCTCCGGGTACCCTGTACGCACCGCGCCAAGGCGCCTCGGGGCCATTGCCCCCCTCGTGTTTCTTGTTTCGAGGAGGTGCCATGGCGTCCATCGCCAAGCGTCCGTTGGCCAAGGGTGTCGCGTTCGACGTGCGCTACCGCGACCCCAACGGTCGTCCCCGGATGAAGACCTTTCGGCGGGCCGAGGATGCTCGGTTGTTCGCCAAGACCATCGAGGCCGATGTCGTGCGCGGCGACTATCTCCAACCGGCTCTGGCCCGCTCCAGGTTCGACCGCTGGGCCGACGAGTGGCTGTGCAGCACTGCCGACCTCCGTCCGAAGACGCGTGTTGGCTACGAGTCGATGCTGCGGGTCAACGTCCTGCCGCACTTCGGTAGCTGGCCGGTCGGCCGCATCGAGGCCGTGCACGTCCGCCAGTACCTCGCCGACCTGCGTTCCGCCGGCGCCGGACCGGGGACCGTCCGGGCCGCCCGCAAGATCCTTCGCCTTGTCCTTGCCACCGCCATCGAGGGCGGAGCTCTTCGGGCGAACCCCTGCGCCGGAATCCGTCTGGCCCGTTCCGAGCCGGTGGAGATGGCCTTCCTCACCATGGAGCAGGTGCTGGCGCTCGCCGGCGCCATGCGGCGACCCGAGTACGGCCTTCTCGTTCGTTTCGCTGCGCTTTCCGGTCTGCGGGCAGGGGAAATCGGCGCCATGCGGGTCGGTCGGCTCGACCTGGTGCGCTCGCGGGTTGACGTGGCCGAGTCGGTCGCTGAGGTCACGGGCTATGGCCTCGTCTACGGCTCGCCCAAGACCTACGAGCGTCGAAGCGTGCCCATCCCCCGCACGCTGGCCGAGGAGCTGGGCGCGCATCTGGACGGCCGCCCGCAACAGCCGGAGGACTTCGTGTTCACCGCGCCGGGCGGCGGACCACTCCGGCACCACAACTTCTACCGGCGCCATTTCAAGCCGGCACTGGCGGCCGCCGGGCTCCCGCAGCGCGTTCGGTTCCATGATTATGCCGACCTTCGCGTTATGCCGACCCAGCTGGGAACTCCCAGCTCAGCGGCGGTGAGCGGCCTGAAGATGTCGGCATAATCAGAGGGCTTCCAGGAAGGCGAGGAGCGGGTCGGGGGGCCGGTAGCGGCCGGGTTTGGCGCCGAGCGGCTTGGTCCGGTCGATCGCCCGTTGCTTGTGGGTCATGTCGGCGTGCAGGTAGATGTTCGTCGTCTCGATCTGCTCGTGGCCGAGCCACAGCGCGATGACGGTGACATCGTTGCCCGCGAGCAGCAGGCGCATGGCGCAGGTATGCCGGAGGGTGTGGGTGGTCACGTGCTTTGCCCGCAGGGATGGGCATATGCCGGCCGCGACGCCCAGGTGGCGGGCGAGGCGGCGCTCGATGGCATCGCGGCTGAGGCGGTCGCCGGTGACTGTGGGGAACAGCGGGTCCGTGGGTTCGCCGTGGCGTTCGGCGAGCCAGGCATTGAGGACAGCCCTGATGGCTGGCACGAGCGGTGTGTGTCGCTCCTTGCGACCTTTGCCGACGGTATGGACATTCGCTCCGGCGCCGAGCGCCACGTCTTGACACCTGAGGCCGGCCAGCTCGGAGATCCGCAGCCCGGTCTGGACGGTGAGGGCGAACATGGCGTGGTCCCGCCTGCCGGTCCAGGTGGGCTGGTTGCAGGCGCCGAGCAGCGCGTCGACCTCGGGGTCGGTCAGGTAGGTGACCACGTTGCGCTCGCTGCGCTTGGGCGGGATGGCGAGGACCCGGCCGATGGTGGCGGCGTGTTCGGGGTGATGCAGGGCCAGGTAGGCGAACAGCGAATGGATGGCCGCCAGCCGGTTGTTGCGTGTGGCGACGCTGTTGTGCCGGCCGGCTTCGAGGTGGCCCAAGAACGCGGCGATGAGCGACGCGTCCAGCTCTGCGATGTCGAGGGTGGAGGGCGCCTTGGCGGTGCGTTCGGCGGCGAAGCCGACCAGGAGCCGGAAGCTGGTCTTGTAGGCGCTGATGGTGTTCGGGCTGGCGTCGCGCTGGCCGATGAGACGGTCGGTGAAGAAGGCCTGCAGGCTGGGTGCGAGCGCGCTCATCGGCTTGCTCCGAAGCGGGCGTCGAGGCGCTCCGCGGCCAGGGCCATCAGCTCGGGGGAGGCGGACAAGTACCAGTAGGTGTCGGCCGGGCTGACGTGGCCGAGATAGGTGGACAGCACCGCCATGTGCTCGTCGACGTTGACGCCCGAGCGCAGCCATCGGATGAGGGTGGCCACAGCAAAGCTGTGCCTGAGGTCATGTGCGCGCGGACGGACCGTTGCCGTGCGGATGCCGATGGACGTCGTGATCTTGCGGAGCGTCTTGTCGACGCCGCTGCGCTGCAGCCGGGTGCCGGCGGCGGACAAGAAGAACGCCGTCGAGGGCGGCCGCGAGCAGAGCCGGTCGCGACTGGCGGAGTAACGAGACAGCGCTTCGGCGACGCTCGGGTGCAGCGGCACAAGCCGGGAGCGGTCGAACTTCGCGTCCCGGACCGTGATCACCCCGGCGCCCAGGTCGACGTCGTCGCGTTCGAGGCCGATGGCTTCGCCGAGGCGCATGCCGGTAGTGGCGAGCAGCCCGAACAGCGCCTCGTGCGTAGCAGCCCGCAGCGGGAAGGCCAGCACCCGGGCCCCTTCGAGCAGACCGCAGATCTCCTCCTGGGACCACAGGTAGGGGGTGGGGCGGTGCCGGCGGGCGGGGAACACGCCCGGCGGTGGCACCTCGGTCGCCGGGTCGATCGCCTTCAGGTAGCGGGCGAAGCCCCGAGCGACCGCGAGCCGGGCCGCCCAGTGGTTCGGTCGGGCGCGCTCGGGTAGGCGCGCCCACTCGATGGCCAGTTCGCTCGTGACGGTGGTCGCCCCGGCGGCCTCCAGGTAGGCGACGAGCTTCGGGAGCAGCATCCCGTGGCGCTCCAGCTTGTATCCCAGCGCACGGCGCAAGCGGAGGTAGTCCTCGACGTGGGCGTCCAGCGCGCTCATCGGCCGTCGCCTCCCGGCCAGGCAACTGCGAGCAGTCGCAGCCGGTCCAGGTCCACCCGGGCGTAGACCGCCGTGGTCTGCAGGTTGTGATGGCGCAGCACCTGGGCGATCTGGGTGAGCGGGACGCCCGTTGCCACCATCTCACACGCCACGGTGTGGCGCAGCCGGTGCGAGCCGACCTCGGCGATCCCCGCCCGCCGGCAGGCCCGGCGCACGGTGGAGGCGACCGTGCCCGACGCTATCGGCCCATAGGGCGCCCTGGCCCGCAGGAACACCTCCCGACGGTCGCCCTGCGGGCGGCCCCGTCGCAGGTAGGCGGCAATCGCCCCGCCCACATCGACCGGCAACGGCAGCCGGTCCTCTCGGGCGCCCTTGCCGCGCACCACCACCTCCCCCGCTCGCCAGTCGATGTCATCGAGGTGAAGGCCCGCCACCTCCGATCGCCGCAAGCCCAGCCGCAGCAGGACCACCAACAGCGCGTAGTCCCGCCGGCCCAGCCCGCTCCGGCGGTCACAGCTGGCCAGCAGCGCCTTTGCGTCGGCAGCGCCGATCCCCCGAGGCAGCGACGAGCGGCGCCGTCCCGTGATCGCCAGCGCGGCCTCCGACAAGTCCAGCCCGACCAGCCCCTCCACGAAGCAGAAACGCAGGAACGCCTTCAGCCCGGCCACGAAGTTCTGCGTCGTCGCCACCGACACCGCAGCCGACTCGCGCAGCACCGCAGACGTCACCTCCGCCGCCGTCACCGAGGCGAGCCCTCCCGCCACGTCGAGGCAGGCCAAGAACCGCCGAGCATGGTCCACGTACCCGCGCACGGTGCCGGTCGCCAGGCCACGCTCGACCAACAGGTAGCGCTCGAAGAACTCCAACAGCAGTTCCTCCGCCGAGGCCGCCGGCCCGGGCTGCTCGGGCCCTACCACCCCCACAGAGCGGAGGACATCCACCATGGCCACCAGGCCCGGTCGCGACCGCGATGCGCGACCACGTCCCTGTGCACGTTGGCACACCAGGAACTCCTCGACCCGCTCGGCGCTCAGGTCCGCGGCCGTCATCCCCCTTGCTGCCAGCCAACCGCTCAGCCGCTGGACCTGGCGCAGTGGGGTTGACCCGGTTCGCCGGACAGGTTGATTATGCCGCCTGAGCGGCCGGGTGCTGGTGGATCTGACGTTCCTCGTACTCCACTGGGCTGAGATACCCAAGCGAGGAATGAAGACGCTGGCGGTTGTAGAAGACCTCG
>DATLEK010000118.1:0-21804 GCA_035525365.1 Acidimicrobiales bacterium | reverse complement strand
CCGCAGGAGTTGACCTCACGCGTGATGACACCCTTGCCGGTGTCCATGTGCGTGGTGCAGGGCATGCACGGGTCGAAGCTGCGGATGGCCCGGAGCACGTCGATGCCCTTGACCTGGTCGTCGGGGACGCTCTCCAGGATGGGGGTGTCCACGATGGCCTGCTCGTACGGCCCGAGCCCACCGAAGGGGTCTCTCGGCGATGCGTTGAGGGTGGAAGGCGTGGTGATCTGGTAGTTCACGATCCGGCCCTTGTCCATCACCATGTGGTGGACCAACCAGCCGCGGCCAGCCTCCCAGAAGCCGGCGGAGACCCGCTCGTCCTGGGGGATCTTGTAGTTGGTGTGGACCTTGGTCTCACCCCGGCGCCAGTACTCCAGCGCCTTGAGCATGCAGTTCATGCCGATGGTGGCGGTGAAGGCCATTGAGTAGGCACGGGCCCGGTTGCGCTCGAGGGCGCACAAGGTGCGGGGCACCTTCCACTCCAGCTCGGTCTCGGGAAGACCGTGGCGGGGGACCACCATCTGCAGGCTGTGGCCGGTGGCGTGGAAGAACGGGTTCTCCTGGCTGTCACCGGTGAGCGCGGTACCCCAGAGCTGGCCGTAGGCACCCGTCTCGATCGTGCGCCGGTCCCAGCGGGGAGCGGTGTCCCAGGTGTACTTGCCCCGGAAGTCGGTGGCCTGGGGCTTGGGGATGGTGGTCTTGTTCCACGGGTGGTGGGGCGAGATCGGGTTGCCGATCGGGTCCGTGCGGTAGCGGGGGCCGCCGGAACGGGTCCAGTCCTCGTAGAAGGAGTGGTCGATGAACTCCTCGAAGCCCATGTTGATATCGGTGAGGTTGTTGGTGACGACCTTGCCGTCGATGATCATGGACGGCTTGGACCAGCGGCGCTTGCCCCAGGCGTTGCAGTTGGCGTAGGTGGCGTCGTAGGCGGTGGAGTCGTCCCAGATGCCGGTCTGGGCCAGGTTCATCTCCCGGGCGCCCACCTGCTCGTAGGCCGGGTTGGCCTCGAGGAAGAAGTCGCAGATGTCGTCCCAGATGCGGCAGATGACCTTGGAGAAGTCGAAGATCTTGCCGAGCTGGGTGTAGTACTCGTTGAAGCTCGAGGTGGTGATGGTGGTCGACATGCCGCCGGGCATGATGGTGGAGGGGTGCGGGTACTTGCCGAACATCAGCATGCACATGATGCGCCCGACCCGGGTCCACTCCAGGGCCTCCAGGTAGATCTGGCCCGTGAGGGGGTTGAGGGCATCCATGATGTCCTTGATGGTGCGGTACCCGTGGATGTCACCGTGGGGGGCGAGGGTCTTCTCGGCCCGGGTGACCAGCTCGGGGTTCGTGACCGACACCAGCGAGGTGGAGTAGTCGGGGCCGGCGAGGAGGCCGAGATGCAGCGGGCGGTCGTAGAACATCTCACCGACCTCGCCCAGGTTCCGCACCTCCACACCGAGGGGGGGCGGGCAGATGCCAAAGGCCTGCTCGATGCAGAGGGCGCTGACCGTGGCGTGCACGCCACCGCACACGCCGCAGGCACGGGAGGAGATGTCGATGGCGTCGCGGGGGTCACGGCCCTGGAGGATGATCTCGTAGCCGCGGAACAACATGGCTCTGGCGTGGGCCTCGACAGCCTTGCGGTTCTCGAGGTCCAGCACGGTGTGCACGGCGAGAGCGCCGGCCACACGGGTCATGGGGTCGATGTTCCAGTCCCGCAGGCGGGGCGGGGCGGCCAGTTGGGCACCGGGACCCTCGTTGCGGCGGACGTAGCCCTTGGGCTCGGCTACGCCGACCGCATAGGGGTTGGCGACGCCTTCCTTGAGGCTGGCCTTGCCGCTGTCGTCGAACTCGATGGGCAGATTCTTGAAACACATGGGCGCTGTTCCCCCGTCTCTTTCAGTTTTGCTGGACGTTGATTGAGCTTGAGGGGGACTCCCGGCGGACCGGGAGCCCCCACCACGGCGATTGGTTAGTTGTGGCCTTCGTGGGTGTGCTGGTACTTGGAATAGAACTTGTGGATCGTCTTCATGCTGCCCCTGGGGCCGGTCTTGGCCCGGGCCCAACCGGTGGGGACTTCCTTGTCCCAGCGAGGCGTCATGTTCTTGTCCACCCGGCTGATGCCGCGCATGCGGCGGATGAAACCACCGACGGCCCGGCTGGTGGTGGAGGAGATGAGCGACCCAGGGGCGATGGCGCCGATGGGCGCGAACTTGTCGGGGAAGCCCGGCATGGTGCAGCCGATGCAGATGCCGCCCACCTGCATACAGCCGCCGTGGCCGTCGACCATGCCCCGCTCGGCGATGTTGCACTGGACGACAGGGCCCCAGCAGCCCAGCTCCACCAGGCACTCCTTGTCGCCGTACTCCTCGGCGAACACGCCTTCCTCGTAGTAGCCGGCCCGGGGGCAGTGGCGGTGCACGGTCTCGCCGAACAGCCACGCCGGGCGGCCAAGCTCGTCGAACTCGGGCAGGGGGGCCAGCCCGTTGAGGAAGAGGCACACCGCAGCGGCGGTCTCCAGGTAGTTGTCGCCGATTGGCGAGCACCCGGGGATGTTGACCACGGGCACACCGAACGAGGACCGGTAGTCCTTGCCCAGGTAGTCCATCATCCCCATGGAGTTGGTGACGTTGCCCTTGGCCGCGGGGATGCCGCCCCAGGTGGCACAGGTGCCGATGGCGACGATGGCCGCAGCACCGGGGGCAAGACGATCGAGCCACTCCAGGCTGGTGATCTGGCGACCGGTGGCGGGATCCTCACCCAGGCCCATCCAATAGCCCTCGCCGGCGATGGACTCGTCCATGATCGAGCCCTCCCACGTGATGACGTAGGGAGCGTCGAGCTCGCCGCGCTCGGCCATGAACAGGTTGTGGGTCCACTCGGCACCGGACTCGGTGGACACGACGGTGTGGATCAGCTCGACGCGGGGCAGGCCCGGGATGATGCCGGCCAGCAGGTGCTCCACCCGGGGATGGGTGCCACCGGACACGGCGACGGTGCACCCGTCACAGGAGCCGCCGACCATCCAGATCAGGTAGATCTTCTTGAGCGGCCCGAGGGCCAGCGAGTCGGGGGGCTCCACCATGGCCCGGCTGCGTACCCCGATGGGGGCGAAGGGATCGAGCGGGTCGTACCCGTCGATGAGCCCTATCGCCTGCTGGGGGCGCTTGAAGCTCTGCATCTCCGATCCGGTGGGCATGGGGCCCGCCTGGGACATGGACACGGAGTCGCCGCGCGGCGACGCCGGCTGCGGGTCCGGACCTGTGTTCCTTGCAGGGCGGGCCCTGCGGGTGCGACCATCACTTGGCATTAAGAAAACCCCCTCGTTTGGGTCTGGTATGTGTACACTACACCTACCGAGGGCGCCGTGAGAAATCTTTCTTGCGGATTCCTGGAAAACTTGCTCCGGCGGGCCCCGCGAGGCCGAAAAACCGGTACGACTACTACGTATGGAGGCCAACCGTGGACGAGATGGTGCATCCGCCGAAGTCCGAGGCGCTCGCAGCGATGTTCTACCGCAGCGAGATCCTGCAGGTGATGTTCTGGCTCCGCGGCGAGGGCTTCGGTGAGCAGATCGACGCCAAGATCCTCGAGCGGTTCCTCGGGGTGGACGCCGAGATCGGTGCCCAGTACCTCGATCTCCTGGTGACCGAGGGTTACGTGGAGCGGGTGGGCGACCGCTACGGGCTGTCGCAATCGGGCGTGCAGGAGGGCGGACTCGAGTTCGCCTCCACCTTCGCCGACCTCACCCGTCCCACCCACGGCGAATGTAGCGCCGATTGCTGGTGCCACAACTCCCCCGACGAGGCCGCCGCCTGCCAGACCGCCCGCGCCGGCGAACATGCCGAGCACGCCGGGCACGATCACTGAGATGCAGCGCCGCAGTCCCGCTCGCAGAGCGACCAACCATCACGACCCGAGAGGCACCATCTGAAATGGCAGTTCCCGCGAGGAAGAAGAAGCAGTCGGACAGCAACAAGGACAAGGACGAGAAGGAAGCCAAGGAGGAGCCCCAGGGCGGCCTTCCCCGTAACTACCTGCGAGCCAGCCTGCTCCTGCTCATCGGGGAGGCGCCCGCCCATGGCTACGACCTTCTCGACCACATCGGACAGCTCGGGCTACGCAGCGTCGACCCGGGCGGGCTGTACCGGACCCTGCGGGTGATGGAGGACGACGGGCTGGTCAGCTCCTGGTGGGAGCACTCCGTGGCCGGTCCCGCCCGGCGCACGTACGCCTTGACCCACGAGGGTGTGGAGTGGCTGCATGCCTGGGCCGGCGCCCTCCGTGAGAGTCACCGCTACCTCTCCGCCTATCTCGGACGCTACGACCGCATCTCCGAGCCGGTCACCGTGGACTCTGTCAGAGCAGCGAAGGCACCCGTCCACTCGTGACCGGCCCTCTCCGCATCGCCGTCGCCGGCAAAGGGGGTGCCGGCAAGACCACGCTCTCGGCGACGCTCGCGCGTCTGGTCGCGCGGCAGGGCCGGTCGGTGCTGGTGATCGACGCCGACAGCAATCCCAACGTCGCCGTTGCCCTGGGCATCAGCCAGGTCGCTGCCGCCGCCATCAACCCTCTTCCCATGGGGCTTGTCTCCCGTCGCCTCGACGGAGCCGCTCTCAACGACCCGGTCTCCACCATCGTCGAGCGATTCGGCGCCCGCGGTCCCGACGGGGTGGCTGTCGTTCACATGGCCATGCCCGCCCACGCCGACGAAGGATGCCTCTGCTCGGCCCACGCCACCGTCAGCGCCATCCTCGCCGACACCGTCAATCAGGACGATTCCGTCACGCTGGTCGACTTCGAGGCCTCCCCCGAGCATTTCAGCAGGGGTACCACCCGCCACGTCGACACACTGCTCCTCGTGGCCGAGCCCTACTACCGCTCGCTCGAGACGGCTCGCCGGATGGGCGAGCTGGCCGCCGAGCTGCCCATCAGGCAGGTGGCGGTGGTCGCCAACAAGCTGCGGTCGCCCGACGACCTGGTGGCGATGGAGGAGTTCTTCGCCAACCACAACATGGTCGTGCACGGACGGGTGCCCTGGAGCGACTCGGTGCTCGACGCCGACAAGGCGGGCACGCCTCTGATCGACTACGACCCCGACGGGGCCGTGGTCGCCGCCGTCGCCGACCTGGTCCAGAAGCTGACCGCCGTCATCCCTGTCGAGGTGTAACGCCATGGAAACGGCCGACATCCTCCTCATCGCCGGTGCACTGGTCATCGCGCTCTTCGTGGGCCTGCTCTACGTCGTGCTGAAGGCCACGGCTCGCACAGCGGAGAACGCCAAGGAGATTCTTCTCGCCCTCGAGGACATCACCAGGAAGGTGAAGGTCATCGAGGAGCTCGACGGCGCCGCCGAGTCCATGGACATCTCCCGCTCAGAGCTGCTCGGCTCCGGCTCTGCACCGGCGAAAAACGGTTCCGGGGACGGAACAGAGGTGCCCTCATAGGGGTTGTTCAGCGGTACCCTGGAGGTATCCGAGGGGTCGGCCCACCCGGCCTCCAACCCGACATCGCCACCGGCCCCGCTCGCATTTCCGCAGCCGGCGTCGTTCAACCGTTGACACAAAGCACCAGGAGGTGCCCAAGATGTGCCTAGGAATTCCCGGACAAATCGTCGAGATCGTCGACATGGAGCTGCACAAGGCCATCGCGGAGGTTGACGGTGTCCGGCGCGAGGTGAACGTCGGCCTTGTCGCCGGCGACCCGGGCGGCATCGCCGTCGGCGAATGGGTGCTCATCCACGTCGGCTTCGCCATGACCAAGCTCGACGAGGAGGAGGCGGCCAGGACCCTCGAGTTCCTCAAGCTGCTCGGGGGCGAGTACCTCGACGAGCTCGATCAGTTCCGGGAGAGCACTCCGCTATGACGCCGCCGCCAGAGGTGATCTCGCCGCTCGCGCCCACCAGCGCCAGCGAGGGAGCGCCCATCGGCGGGCTGGCCGACGATCTCGCCCGTGCCTCATTGGCGCTGGCCCGCCGCTTCAAGGCCGGAGGCACCATGTGGTGCTGCTCGCCGGCGTGGCCGTTCCATGCCCATCACATCGCCGTGGAGTTCGTGCACCCGGTGATCATGGGCAAGCCTGCCCTCCCGGCCGTGGTCGTGCCCGAGGGCACCGACCTCGTGGGAACCCTGCGGGCTTCGGTGCGCACCGGAGACATCGTGGTGGCGGTGGCCGGCGCCGACGATCCAGCCGTCGCCGCAGCCATGCGGCGGGGCGACGCGTGGGGAGTCGAGACGCTCTGGATCGGCGCCGGTCCCAGGCCGCCGGCCGGGGCTGCCCGGCACGTGCTCTGGATCGAACAGGACGACCCGCTGCGGGCGTCCGAGCAGTTCGTGATCCTCTACCACCTTCTCTGGGAGCTGACCCATGTGTGCTGGGAGCACCCGGGCCTACTCAGGCCCGAGGTGTGCACCGAAGAGGTGTGCATCACCTGCTCGGACGAGGGCCGCCCCGCCGAGGTCATCTCCGTCGAGGGTGACGAGGCCCTGGTTCGCACACCGGAGGGCCGGGAGCGGATCGACACCACGATCATCGACCCGCCGAGCCCGGGCGACCTCGTCCTCGTGCATGCAGGTTCCGCCATCACCTCCCTCGAGAGCGGGAGGTAGGTAGGTCAGTGGCGAGGACACCCGAAGCCACCGATTTCCTCTACCCCTTCATCGAACGCGATGAGCGGGACCCCGCTCCGTTGATGGGCGATCTGGCCCGGTCGGCGCAGGCGAAGTGGGCGCAGAGCACGGCCCTGCGGGCCGGGACCCTGGCTGAGTCCGATACCCAGCTGCACACCGTGGCCGCAGCCATGGCCGAGCGCTTCACCGCCGGCGGTCAGGCCTTCACCTTCGGCAACGGGGGCAGCGCCACCGACGCCGACGCCTTCGCCCAGCTGTGCACACGCCCGCCGTGGGGCGATCAGCTGCCGGCCCGCTCCCTCGCCTTCGATCAGGCCGTTCTCACCGCCCTCTCCAACGACATCGGGTTCGACGTGGTGTTCTCCCGCCAGATCGAGGCCTACGGCCGCCGGGGGGACATCGCCATCGGCTTCTCCACCAGCGGGAACTCGGACAATCTCCTCGCCGGCTTCGCCGAAGCAAGTAAGCGCGGGCTGCTCACCGTCGGCCTGGCCGGTTACGACGGGGGCCGTATGGGTGCCAGCAAGGACGTGGAGCACTGCCTGGTGGTCCGCTCCGACAGTGTTCACCGCGTCCAGGAATCACAAGCAGCCGTGGCCCATGTCCTGTGGGCCTTCGTCCAATCAGCTCTCGGCCAGAGTCCGGCCGAGCAGCTCACCGATCCCGACCAGAAGGTGGCTTCATGAAGTTCGTTGACGAGTACCGCGACCCTGCTGCCGCACGCGTCGCCGTCGAAGAGATCACCAGGTTGGCCACCGGCAAGCACCTCAAGTTCATGGAGGTCTGCGGCGGCCACACCCACACCATTTACAAGCACGGCATCGAGAACGTGCTGCCGGAGTCGGTGGAGCTGATCCACGGCCCTGGTTGCCCCGTGTGCGTGATCCCCATGGGCCGGGTGGACGACGGCATCGCCTTGGCCGAGACGCCCGGGGTGATCTTCACGTCCTTCGGCGACATGATGCGAGTGCCGGGGAGCAACGGGAACCTGCTCGAGGCCAAGGCCCGCGGGGCGGACGTGCGCATGGTGTACTCGCCCCTGGACGCGTTGCGCATCGCCCGGGACAATCCCGACCGCGAGGTCGTGTTCTTCGCCATCGGGTTCGAGACCACCGCCCCCTCCACGGCTATCACGCTGCTGAAGGCGCGCGCCGCCAACATCACCAACTTCAGCGTGTTCTGCAACCACGTGACGATCGTCCCGCCGCTGAAGGCCATCCTCGAGTCCCCCGACCTGCGCCTCGACGGTTTCATCGGCCCAGGCCACGTGAGCACGGTGATCGGCAACCGGCCCTACCGCTTCGTGCCTGCCGAGTACGGCCTGCCCCTGGTCACCGCCGGGTTCGAGCCCCTCGACATCCTGCAGTCGATCGTCATGCTGTTGCAGCAGATCCGTGACGGGCGCTGCGAGGTGGAGAACCAGTACACCCGGGCCGTCAAGGACGAGGGCAACCTGCGGGCGCTGGAGATCATGGCCGAGGTCTACGAGGTCCGGCCCCATTTCGAGTGGCGGGGGCTCGGGTTCATCTCGCAGAGCGCGCTCAAGCTCTCCGAGGCCTTCTCGCCGTGGGATGCCGAGCTTCGGTTCTCCATCCCTGGTGTGAGGGTGGCCGACCCCAAGGCCTGCCAGTGCGGCGAGGTGCTCAAGGGCGTGATCAAGCCCTGGGAGTGCAAGGTGTTCGGCACCGCCTGCACACCGGAGACGCCCATCGGGACCTGCATGGTGTCCTCCGAGGGCGCCTGTGCCGCCTATTACAACTACGGCCGGTTCACCAAGGGCGCCGCCATCCCCGTCCGCTCGGCATGACCGACGCAGCTCCGCTGCCGGCCGAGGAGCCGGAGCGGGAAGTGACGCGCGAGGAGGTGGTCCTCGACCGTATCGAGGCCTACCGCCGGCGCCGTCCGCGCCTTCTCGAGGATGCCGTCAACTCCGCCCACGGTGCCGGCGGCAAGGCCTCCGCAGCGTTGGTCGACGCCGTGTTCCTCGAGGCGTTCCGAAACGACACCCTCTCGCCGCTGGGCGACGGGGCGGTTCTCGGGCTGCCCTCCGGCGAGCGACTGGCTTTCAGCACCGACTCGTTCGTGGTAAAGCCGCTGCAGTTCCCGGGCGGGTCCATAGGGCACCTGGCCGTACACGGCACGGTGAACGACGTGGCCATGATGGGGGCGAAACCGCTGTGGATCTCCGCCGCCTTCGTGCTGGAGGAGGGCTTCCCCATTGCCGACCTGAGGGCCATCGTCGCCGACATGGCCGAGGCGGCCGCGGGGGCCGGCGTGCAGATCGTCACCGGTGACACCAAGGTGGTCAACAAGGGAGCGGCCGACGGCTGCTACATCACCACCGCCGGAGTCGGTGTCATTCCCGACTCCGTACAGCTCAGCGCCGAGGCGGTGCGCCCAGGCGACAAGGTCCTTGTGTCCGGCCGCATCGGCGACCACGGCATCGCCGTCATGCTGGCCCGCGGGGAGCTGGGCATCAGCGCCGACGTGAAGTCCGACACCGCGCCACTGGGGGAACTGGTGCAGGTCCTGCTGGCCGCCGCCCCGTCCACCCGGTGGATGCGGGACCCGACCCGGGGCGGCGTGGCCACCGTGTGCAACGAGCTGGCCCGAGCGGCCAACGTCAACCTCGTTCTCGATGAGGCGTCCCTGCCGGTGCAGAACGCGGTCAACGGTGCCTGCGAGATTCTCGGCATCGACGCCCTCTACGTGGCCAACGAGGGCAAGCTGGTGGCCATCGTCCCCGCCGAGGAGACCGAGGCGGCGCTGGCGGCGATGCGCGCCCACCCTCTCGGCCAGCATGCCGCCCAGATCGGCGAGATCCGGGAGGAGCCGCCCGGGGTGGTCATTATCAACACGATCTTCGGGGGCACGCGCATCGTCGACATGCTGGTCGGCGACCCCCTCCCCCGCATCTGCTGAGAGGCGGCCAGCCGTGAGCGAGCGGCGCCGGATCCGGGTGACGGGAACGGTGCAGGGCGTGGGGTTCCGGCCGTTCGTTTACCGCACGGCGGTGGAGTTGGGCCTGTCGGGGACAGTGGCCAACGACAGCGCGGGCGTGATCGTCGAGGCGGAGGGCACCTCGGAGCTCTTGGACGAACTGAGCCGGCGCATCAGCGACGATGCTCCCCCGCTGGCCCGAGTCGAGTCGGTGCAGGAAACGAAACTGGCCGCCACCGGGGCCGACCGCGGGTTTCGGATAGTCGAGAGCCACGCCGCCGGCGCGCCGGCGGTGGCGGTCAGCGTGGACGTGGCGACCTGCACCGATTGCCTGAGCGAGTTGCACGATCCGCAGGACCGGCGCTTCGGGTACCCCTTCGTCAACTGCACCAACTGCGGGCCCCGCTACACGATCATCACGGCCATCCCCTACGACCGGTCGTCCACGACCATGGCCAGGTTCACCATGTGCGCCGCCTGCCGATCGGAGTACGAGGACCCCGCCGACCGCCGCTTCCACGCCGAGCCGAACGCCTGCCCGGAATGTGGGCCCCACCTGCGCCTTCTCGATCCGGCAGGATCGGTTGTGGCCGAGCGTGGCGACGCCCTCCGGGCCGCGGCCGACCACCTGATGGCCGGGCGGATCCTCGGAGTGAAGGGCCTGGGCGGGTACCACCTGGCCGTGGACGCGACATCGGTCGCCGGCGTGGCCGAGCTGCGCCGGAGGAAAGCGCGGGACGACAAGCCGTTCGCCGTCATGGTGGCGGATGTCGAAAGTGCCCGCGTGTTGTGCCGGCTCTCCCCTGCCGCCGAGGCGACGTTGACATCGCCTCGGCGGCCAATCGTGCTGGCGCCCCGTCGCGAGAGCCTCCCATCTGGCGCCGCCGTGGGCCCTCACCTGCAGGTGACCGGTGGTGACGGCGGCCCTCTCAGTGAAGCGGTGGCGCCGCGCCTGCCGGAGCTGGGCCTGATGCTTCCGTACACGCCGCTGCACGACCTACTCCTTGCGCGGGTGGGAAGGCCGCTGGTCATGACGAGCGGGAACCTAAGCGACGAGCCGATCGCCCATAACGACGCGGACGCGGTGGCCCGGCTCGGCCCGATGGTCGACTTCCTGTTGACCCACGATCGGGACATCCATATTCGCTGCGACGACTCAGTGGTGAGAGCCGGCTTTGGCGGACGCGTCCAGATGGTGCGCCGGTCACGCGGCTACTCACCGGAGCCACTGACCCTGCCCGTGCCCACCTCCCGTCACGTGCTTGCCGTTGGTGCGGAGCTGAAGAGCACCGTTGCCGTGGCCAAGGGTGCTCATGTGGTGGCGAGTCACCACATCGGCGACCTCGAGCACCTGTCCGCCTACCAGTCGTTCCTCCAGGCGATCGACCACCTGTGCCACATCGCCGGCGTCAGCCCGGAGCTGGTCGTCCACGACCTTCACCCCGAGTACCTGTCCACCAAGTTCGCCATCGACCTCGACCTCCCGAATCTGGCCGTGCAACACCACCACGCCCACATCGCGTCGTGCCTCGCCGAGCATGGCCATTCCGGTCCGGTCCTGGGCATCGCCTTCGACGGGCTGGGTATGGGCACAGACGGCACCCTGTGGGGCGGCGAGTTCCTCGTGGCCGACCTGCAGGGTTTCCGCCGTGTCGGCCACCTCCGTCCGGTCCCGCTGCCCGGCGGCAACCGGGCGATACGCGAACCGTGGCGAATGGGCATGGTCTGGGTGAACGAGGCCTTGGGGAGCGCCGAGGCCGAGCGCTTTGGCGCCGCTGTGGACGAGCGGTGGTCCGCGGTGCTGGGGCTGGCCGACCTCACTCAGACTCCCTTGACCAGCAGCGCCGGGCGCCTGTTCGACGCCGTGGGCGCCCTGCTCGGGCTCAGGCAGCAGGTGACCTACGAGGCCCAGGCGGCCATCGAGCTCGAGGCGTGTGCCGCGGGGGTGACCTTGGACGCCGTGGCCGACTGCGCCGGCGGCGCCGGCCTCGACGCCTTGGCCGCCTGTGCCAGCGCCGTCGAGTTGGAAACGGCGGGCGCATACCCGTCCGACGTAAGCCGGGACAACGGCCTCCTCGTGCTCGACCCGAGCCCCCTCATCGCCCGCGTCGTGGACGAACGAGATGCCGGTACGGCCACGCCGTTGGTGTCGGCCGGCTTCCACGCCGGGCTCGGTCTGGCCACCGCGGGAATGGCCGCCACGTTGGCCCGGGCGGAAGGCCTCGACACCGTCGCACTCAGCGGGGGGGTTTTCCAGAACAGCCGGCTCACGGAGATCGTGGTCGGCCACCTCCGGCCCCAGGGGATGACCGTCCTGGTCCACGAGCGGGTTCCCCCCAACGACGGTGGCATCAGCATCGGACAGGCGGCGATTGCCGCGGCCTCACCGCGTGGTTGAAGGACGCCAGTGCTGGGAAACTACGAGCCATGTTGACCATCCTTCTAATCGTCCTCATCGTCCTCCTGCTGGTCGGCGGCGTGGGCGGTCCCCGCTACTACAGGGGCCGTCGCCGCTGACGAACTAGATCGGGTTGTGAGCAAGAATCGTTGTATAGCAACGTTTTTTGCTCACAAAGCCCAATTTCGGTCACTGATCAGGTCGGGACCGCGATCGTGGCACGTGAGCCTCTAGCGTGCCCTTGTGACATTGCAGCAAGCTGACTTCGGTTTTCAGTATCGGTACCGCCCTCCTGAGGGCGATGGCAAGGGGCCCAAGAACACGCTTCTGCTTCTCCATGGCGCCGGGGGCGACGAGAGTTCGCTCTGGCACCTGGGGGAGGGTGTTCCTGCGGACGTGGCGATGATCAGCCCCCGCGGCAATGTCGACGAGGACGGTCCGCGCTTCTTTCGACGGGCGGCAAGGGAAGTGCCCGATGCAGATGACCTCGATCCTCGTATCGAGGAGCTGGCGGCCTTCGTGACCAGCGCCTGTGGATCCTTGGATCTGGACCCGACACGGGTGTGGGTGTTCGGCTATTCCAACGGCGCCACCACTGCCGCTGCCCTCGCCGTCCAGCACCCGGACGTGCTGGCGGGCGGCGTCCTGCTCGCATCCAGATGTCCTTTCCGCCACCACGGGCGGGTGCTGGACGGCAAGCCCTTCTTCTGCGGCCACGGCCGTGCCGACGACCAGGTCTCCACCGCGGACTACGAGGACGTGGTGGAACTGCTGGTGACGGCCGGCGCCGAGATAGAGCTGCACTGGTATGACAGCGGCCACCAGCTCACCGACGAGCAGGTGAAGGAGTCCACCGCCTGGCTGTTACGCCAGATGGAGAAGAAGAAGGCCTAGGTTCGCGCCCGATGCCCATCGACGTGATCGTCCAGCAGGCCCGCTGCATCGGCTCGAAGGTGTGCCTGAGCGCGGCTCCCGGTGTGTTCCACATCGATTACGACAACACCGCCCTGGTCGTAGATCCCGAAGCGGCGTCGGAGGAGGAGTTGTTGGAGGCGGCCAAGACCTGCCCCACCCGCGCCATAACCGTATTCAAGGACGGCCGGCAGCTGGCCTGAAAGGCCGGCACCCGCACCGGGAGGGCTCAGGCCGGAGCGGGAGCCCTGGCCGCCCGGGCCGCGCCATTGGTGAAGGCGATGTTCACTGCTTCCTGGGCTGGCGCCCGGCTGGCGGCCAAGAGTTCGTGGATGTCGTCCGGGGCAGCCTCGTAGCCGGTCCCGCACGTCATCGGCCGGCGCCGGTAATGGCGGGCGTAGCCGCTCCCGGCGGCACCGAGGGCGAAGTTGAAACGGGGGTCCCGGCGCCTCAGCTCCCTGACCAGGCGGCGGGCCCGGCGGGGGCGGGCGTAGAACCAGCGGTAGGCCTGGCGCAGGCCCTCGTCGAGCTGCTCGGCCGTCATCCTCCGGGGAGTGATGACCGTGTTGTAGAGGTTGTACCGCGACCAGTCGAACGACGTGATCCGGTCCTCCTCGAGCATCCTGGCGTAGGTATGGGTGCCGGGGTAGGGCGTGAGGATGGAGAAGTGCGCCACGTCGACCTCTATCCGATCGACGAACTCCACCGTCTCCTGGAAGACGTCGGGCTCGTCGTGGTCGAACCCGAAGATGAAGCCGCCCTCCACACCCACGCCGCGCTTGTGGAGATTGGCCACCAGCTCGCCGTACTCGCCGGGGCGGTTCTTCTTGTTGCACTCGATGAGCGCTTCACGGGAGACGCTCTCGAACCCGGTGAAAATGACCCTGCACCCGCTGCGGACCGCCAGGTCGAGCAGAGAGCGGTTGCGAGCCAGGCCGATGGATGCCTGGGCACCCCAGGTAACCTTCAGACCGGAGGCGACGATGGTCTCGCACAGCTCCTCGGTGTAGGCCAGATCGGCGGCGAGGTCGTCATCGAGGAGAAATACGTAGCTGAACTCGCCGAGATGCTGACCTACCCGCTTGAGCACGCGCAGCTCCTCCACCACGTGCAGCGGATCCCGGTGACGGGAGCCACGGCCGTTTATGCGGATCACCGAGCAGAAGTCACAGTTGAAGCGGCACCCTCTGGTGGTCTGCAGGGTGTTCATCGGCGCATAACGGGTGATAGGCCAGGATGCCACGATGTCGGCCCATTCCTCCACGCCGGGTACGACATCCATCCCCTGCCATTCGCCCTGGTACAGAGGCTTCAACCGCCCGGCGGCGGCGTCGGTCAGCACGAGACGGAAAGCGCTTTCGGCCTCGCCGCAGACGACCGAATCGGCGTGCCGCAACGCCTCGGCAGGCAGCAACGAGGGGTGAACCCCACCCAGCACCACCGGGACACCGCGGGCGCGGTAATCGTCGGCTATAGCGTAAGCCCTCGCAGCCAGGGGCGTCCATACCGTGAGCACGGCGAGATCCGGTTTCTGCGAGGGAACGCGCTCGAAGTTCTCGTCGATGACCCGGGTTTCCCAGCCTTCGCGGCGGGCGAGGGCGGCGAGAACGAGCAGCGCCATCGGCGGCATGCGGTGACCGAATGTAAGATGCAGGCCCGTCCCCTGCCATCGGGGAAAGATCAGGTGCAGGAGTGGTCGGTCGCCCATCCGGCTGATGTGGCCTTAGCTCCCCGGGGTGAAGTCCGGTGGGGGAAGGAACGCAACGCTCTCCACCAGATCCCGAATCTCATCCGGCAGGCTGTCCAGGGGAAGATCGAACCCACCGTCCTCGGTGGTCACCGACCCCAGCAGGCTCTCGTCGACCTTTATGGGTGCCCCGAAGACATCCTGAAACCGTGAGGGCGGTCCTCCCACGGAGAAGCTGGTAACGAAAGGTGCGTGGACCTCGAGGCCGGCCGAGGTGAAATGGGACTTGACTTTGGCCACATTCCCTGCGTGGCAGTCCGGGCAGAGGGTGACGACGGCAGAGACCATCGGTTCGGTGGACACGGTTCAAGCCTAGGCCGCGAAGGGGTCCGGCAAGCCGCGGCTAAGCCGATTCCCCGACGGTGGCCTCATAGACCCATACGCGGTCGGTGGAGGCGACATCGGCTTCCAGGGTGTGGACCTTCCGGAGGGCCCTCTCCACCTTCTTCTGGGCCGACGCCGCATCAAAGGCCTCGACCGTCAGCTCGGCTTCAATGGGAACGACGAATGATCGCTTCTGCTTGGGCATGGCCTGACACTACCGATCATGGGCCTCTCCTGTCACATTCGGCTGGGTCAGCGGATATCAGCAGTAATGCCTTTTCCTAATGGCGTGGATGCCGTGGCGGGCACAGGCCTTCTACTCTCTGAGGATGAACGCCTGCATCGTCGTTGCCGGAGGAGCGGCTTTACGGCTGGGAGGGATCGACAAAGCCGCGCTGCGGATAGGGAAGGCCACTCTTCTCGACAACGTTCTCGCCGCCGCCGGACCTCTCTGCTCGCGCTTGATCGTCGTGGGGCCGGTTCGCCCGACATCGGCACCCGGCGTGGTGTTCACCATCGAAGCCGACCCTGGTGGGGGACCCGTGCCCGCGGTGCTTGCCGGCCTGGCGGAGGCTGCTGGGGCCGAGCACGTGTACGTACTCGCCGCCGACCTTCCCCTCCTGTCGAGAACAGGGCTCCAACAGCTGCTGGTGGCACTGGAGGAGACCGGTGCGGGCGCGGCAGCCGCTCCCGGTGAGAACGACGAGCCGAACCCTCTGCTGGCTGTCTACCGCTACGAAGCGCTCCGCTCGGCTGCCGAGAAGCTGGGGGCCGGCTCTGCCGGACTGGCGGCAGC
Source organism: Acidimicrobiales bacterium (assembly GCA_035525365.1). Taxonomy (GTDB): domain Bacteria; phylum Actinomycetota; class Acidimicrobiia; order Acidimicrobiales. Next base: position 6,070 of record DATLEK010000118.1, on the reverse strand, counting down.
CCGCCTCCTTCCCGACGACACCGTTGTGGTGCCGATCGATCCGGACGAGTCGATCAACGTGAACACCCCGGCTGATCTGACATTGGCGATATCGACGAAACGGAAAAGGCGAGGCTGACGCCTCACCGTCAGGCCGAGGCGGTCACGGGGGCGAGAATCGTCAGGAGCTCGGCCGGATCGCCGCCCTTCTTGTAGAAGGCGGATGCCCCCTGGCGGGTCGCCGCGTCCATGAGCTCGACGCTGTCCAGCCCCGACAGCACGACCACCTTGGCGGTGGGAGCCACCGCCCGTATCAAGGGAAGGGCCTCGAGTCCGCCCATGCCCGGCATGGCCAGGTCCAGGAGCACCAGGTCCGGACTGAAATGACGGGCGAGAGCGATGGCCGCACGGCCATCGTCGGCCTCGCCGACCACCTCGTAGCCGTCGTCCTCGTCGAAGATCATGCGCAGCAGTCCCCGGAGAGCAGGGTCGTCCTCGACGATGAGTATCCTCTGGCTCAGCGGCTGCGGGCAGCCCGGCACCGAAATTCGGCAAGGGGAAACGAGATCGGGCACCTGGGCATGGGCCCGGATCCAACGCTCGGACTCGTCGGCCGGCATCGGGGGGCTCCACAGATAGCCTTGTCCCTGCTCGCATCCGATGGTGCGCAGCTCGTTGAGCTGCTGCACCGTCTCGACGCCCTCGGCGATGGTCGTTAGCCCGAAGGCGTGAGCCAGGTCGACAACACTGGCCACGATGGCGCGGTCCTCCCGATCCTGGCCGAGGCCCTCGACGAAGGTGCGGTCGATCTTGAGCGTGTCCAGGGGAAATCTCTTGAGGTAGGTCAGGGAAGAGAAACCGGTCCCGAAGTCGTCGACGCCGATACGCACGCCCAACGCCTTCAGCCGCTCGAGGGCCCTGGCACTTTCGTTGGCATCCTCCAGCAGCACGCTCTCGGTGATCTCGAGGCAGAGCCGGCTGGGTTCCATCCCGGAGCGGGTCAGCGCCGCCTGCACCACCTCGCACAGGTCCGGTGCCATGAGCTGGCGGGCGGCCAGGTTCACGGCCAGGGCGACGGGGGGGCCACCCCCGCCCACTGCCTCCCACGCCATCACCTGGGAGCAGGCCACATCCAGTACGTGCCGGCCCAGATCGACTATCAGGCCACTGTCCTCGGCCAGGGAGATGAACTCCGACGGCGGCAGCAGGCCCCGCTCCGGGTGTTGCCAGCGCACCAGCGCCTCGACACACACCACCCTCCCCGTGGTGATGTCGAGCTCGGGCTGGTAGTGCACTACCAGGTCACCCCGCTCGATCCCGAGCCGGAGGGCATTGACCGTCTCGTGGCGGGTGAGGGCCATCAGGCGGGTAGCGACATTGAACGTCTCGTGACAGTTGCGGCCCCGTTCCTTGGCCTGGTACATGGCCGCGTCTGCGTCCCGCAGAAGAGTTTCAGGACTGCAGTCGGAGCTACCGGGAGGCGCAAAGGCGATGCCGGTGCTGACGGTGACGCGGGTCTCCTCGTCGGCCACCAGCATCGGCTCGGCAAGAACGTGGGCGAACCTGGCGGCCAGCGCCTCGGCGTCGGCTTCGGTCTCCAGCCCCTCGCACAGCACGACGAACTCGTCGCCACCGAAACGGGCCACGGTGTCTCCCGGCCGCATCGCCTCCCGCAGACGGGCGGCGACCTCGATCAGAAGCTCGTCTCCGGCGGGGTGGCCCAGGCTGTCGTTGAGCCACTTGAAGCGATCGATATCGAGGAACAGAACGGCAAGGCCGTTCAGCTTTCGTGCCCGCCGGCCCAACGCCTGGCTCAACCGCTCGAGGAACATGGCCCGATTGGGCAGGTGGGTGAGCGAATCGTGCAGCGCCTGGAAAACCATGACCTCCTCCGTGACCTTCCGATCCATGATGGCCACCATCAGTGCCGCCTCTGCCTGGCGCAGGTCCTCCACCCCGACCCGGCGCCATATGGTTCGCCAGCGAGACCAGTGCATCACCGAGATCGTCGCCAGGAGGGCGAAGAAGACGAGCTCCAGCAGCTTCACAGTCGCGAGGAGGGTCATGCCAAGGTCATCGACGCCCGTCACGCTGAGTGAATGGCCCGAAGGAGTCATATCTATAACTCCTTCTGCCTGGTCCTCGCAAAGGCCTCCCGCGGTGGCCTGGCGCCGGCCGCTTAGCTTGGCGCCCATGCCCCGAAGAACCAAGATCGTGGCGACGGTCGGTCCCGCCTGTGATTCCCGGGAGTCGCTGGTCGCCCTGATTGACGCTGGGGTCGATGTCGTGCGACTGGGCTTCGCCCACGGCACCGTCGCCCAGCACCTCGAGACACTCGGAAAGGTACGGGCGGCGGCGGCCGAGTGCGGTCGGATCATCGGCATCCTGGCCGACCTTCCCGGGCCGAAGGTCCGCACCGGACCTTTCCCGGACGGCTTGGGCTCGCTACTCGCGGTAGGGCACCGGGTGACACTCGTTCCGGGGGAAGGGCCCAGCGGGACCGACACGATCTCGGTGGACTACCCCAGCCTCCTGGACGATCTGGGCCCCGGCGACCGGGTCTCTCTCGGTGACGGCGCCGTGGTTCTGGGGGTAGAACAGGTCACACCGGGCGGTGCCGTCGCTTTGGTGCACAACGGGGGCTGGCTCAAGGGCCGCCCGGGCGTTCACCTGCCCGCCGAGCGCATAAGAGTCTCCAGCCCCACCGCCGCCGACCTGGATCTCCTGGCCGCCATCGCCCATGCCTCGGTCGACATGGTGGCGATCTCCTTCGTACAGACAGCGGCAGACATCCAGCGGGCGCGAGCTGCCGCCGGGGCCGGTGGTCCCATGATCGTGGCCAAGATCGAGACCCGCCCGGCCATCGACAACCTCACCGAGATCATCGACGTGGCCGACGCGGTGATGATCGCCCGAGGCGACCTCGGCGTCGAGTTCCCCATCGAGGAGGTGCCCCACCTCCAGAAGCACATCATCCGCACCTGCGTCGCCTGGGGCCGCCCCGTCATCACCGCCACCCAGATGCTCGAGTCCATGGTGTCCGCGCCCACCCCCACCCGGGCCGAGGCCTCCGACATCGCCAATGCCGTCTTCGACGGGGCAGATGCCCTCATGTTGTCGGCCGAAACGGCCATCGGCCACGACCCGGTGGGCGCCGTCCGCACCATGGCACGGATCGCCACGAGGGCCGAGAAGGAAGCCGATTACGTGCAGTGGGGGGGGCGCCTGGGCAAGCTGCAGCGGCTCGAGCAGCTGCCGGGGTCCCTGGCCATCAGCGCGGCCACGAGCATGGCCGCATGGCAGCTGGCGCTTTCGGTGGAGGCGGCCGCCATCCTCTGCTGCACCCGATCGGGGGCGACGGCCCGCGCCATCGCCCGGTTCCGGCCCACCGCTCCGCTTGTGGCGCTCAGCCCGGTACCCGCCACGGCTCGCCAGCTGACCCTGACATGGGGCCTTCTACCAGTGACCGTTCCGGAGCACGGGACCACGGACGACATTGTGTGGTTCGCCGTGGAGCGAGCGGTGGAAATGGGCCTCGTGCATCAAGGCGAGACGGTGGTGGTCCTGTCGGGCAACCCGGCTGATCCGGACCCGGTGTCCGACGATGTCAGGGTGGTACGGATCCGCTGAGGCTCAATTTCCTACCCGGCACGGACGACGGAGAAGATGGTGACGTAGTGGCAGAGGGCGGCAGCCGCCACCATGACGTGCCAGACCTCGTGGTAGCCGAACACGCGGGGGAAGGGATCAGGGCGGCGGGTGCCGAGGATGATGGCGCCGGCGGTGTACAGGAGACCGCCGATGACGATGAGCAGCATCTCCGTCGCGCTGAGCCGGCGCAGGAGCTGCGGAGCCGCCGCGACCATCACCCAGCCGAGGGCGATGTAGCAGGCCAGGCCGAACACCGAACGCTCGGCGATCCCCGTGGAGGCCAGGACCACCCCTACGGCGGCGCCGGCCCACGCCACGGTGAGAATGACGTTGGCGGTGGTGCCCCGGAGAACGAGCAGGCAGAGAGGGGTGTACGAGCCGGCGATCATCACGAAGATGGTGGCGTGGTCCATTCGGCGCATCCGCCGGCGGGCCGGCGGTGACCAGCGCAGGCGGTGGTAGGTGGCACTCACTCCGAAGAGCAGGCACAGGCCGACGGCATAGACAACCGCTCCGAAGCGGGCACGGGTGGTACCGGCGCTGGCCACGACCAGCACGGCTGCGGGCAGGGAAATGAAGAAGAACACCAGGTGCACCCACCCCCGCAACAGCGGGGGTAGCGGGTGCAGCGGGTGAACGGCGTCGGGAGAGTCGCTCAACCCCGCCGGGCGGCACCCGGGACGGTGGCCGCGGGATCGGGTGGGCCGGTGTCGGTCACCAGCTTCAGCATCCGCTCGTCGAAGGGCAGCAGCTTGCCCGAGGGCATGACGATGGCGTGCTTGGGAGCGAGTTGGGCGACGAAGTCCAGGTCGTGGCTCACCAGCACGACGGTGCCCTTGTAGTGCTGGAGGGCGCCGAGCACCGCCTCCCGGGAGGCGGGATCGAGGTTGTTGGTGGGCTCGTCGAGCAGGAGGCAATTGGCCCGGCCCCCGACGAGGCGAGCCAGCGACAGCTTCGTCTTCTCCCCACCGGACAGGGTGGCCGCCTCCTGCTCGGCCACGTCGCCGGTGAGCCCGAAGTGGGCCAGGATGGAGCGCAGGTCGGCCACGGTGGACTGGGGGGCCGCCGCCTCCAGCATCAGCTCGAGCACGCCCTTGCCGGCGGGGATGTCCTCGTGCTCCTGGGCGTAGAACCCGACGGTGACGTTGGCGCCGATGGTGACGTGCCCGCTGTCGGGCTCGTGGATGCCCGCGATGCAGCGCAGCAGGGTGGTCTTGCCGGCGCCGTTGGGGCCGACGACGAGGAATACCTCGCCCCGCCCGACGCCGAAGCTGACATCCTCGAGGACCGGCTCGCCGCCGAAGCCCTTGGTGACGCCCTCGGCGGTGAGGACCACGTCGCCGGCCCGGACGGGATCTGGGAACCGGACCTTGAGGGGGCGGCGGCGGACGGTGGGCATTCGGAGAGCCTGGCTCTCGGTGATGCGGCCGATGCGCTGCTCGAGCGCCTTGCGCCGGCGGGCCGACGTGGCGTTGCCCTGCCGGAACTTGTCCGCCGTCTGCTGGAGGCGCACCACTTCCTTCTGGGCGTTGGCCGTCTCCCGCTCCCGGGCCGTCTCCCTCTGGGCCCGCTTCTTCAGGAACTCCGAGTACGTGCCCCGGTACACCTCGATCTGGGCGTTCTCCAGGGCGAGGACACGGTCGATGGACTCGTTCATCAGCTCGATGTCGTGGCTCACCACGAGGACGGCACTTGGCGAGGTGCGCAGGAAGTCCATGACGAAGGCCTTGGCTTCGGCGTCGAGGTGGTTGGTGGGCTCGTCGAGGATGAGCAGGTCGCCGCCGGCCAGGAGGAGCCGGGCCAGCTCGAGGCGCCGCCGCTTGCCTCCGGACAGCGAACCGACCTCCACCAGCAGCGCCTCCTCGTCGAGACCCAGCCCCTGGGCGATCCGTTCGGCGCTGGACTCCAGCTCGTAGCCGCCGCTCAGGCGGAACTGCTCCTCGAGCTCCCCCCACTGGCCCAGTGAGTGGTCGAGGGCCTCGGCGTCCTTGGCCGCCGTCGCCTCCTGCATCTTCACCTGGGCGGCGGCCAGCCGCCCGCTCACGCCCACCAGGGGGCTGGCGGCGATTAGGTGGTCGTAGGCCAGCACGTGCTCGACCTCGGTGGACGCCGTGGTGTCCTGGGCCAGCCAGCCGTAGCGGGTGGGGAGGCGGACGGTGCCGCCGGCGGCGGGGATCTGGCCGGCGATGGTGCGCAGCAGCGTGGTCTTGCCCGCGCCATTGGGACCGAGGAGCGCGACGACCTCGCCACGCCGTACCTCGATGTCGATCCCGTAGAGCACCTGGACCGGGCCGTACCCGGAGCACAGGCCCGACACGGCCAGCAGCGGAGCAGCGGTGGTCATGCCGGCTGCGCCTCTTTGCCGAGATAGGCGGCGATGACGGTCGGGTCGGCCCGCACCTCGGCCGGCGTGCCGGCGGCCAGGAGCCGGCCGAAGTCG
>DATLEK010000117.1:0-4875 GCA_035525365.1 Acidimicrobiales bacterium | reverse complement strand
GCGGGGGTACGGTGGAGCCCGGACCGGGCGGGCGATCTCGCCTCGGGGACAGCCGGTCAACGCGGCATTATTCAAAGCCGCTCAAGGAAGGCGAGGAGCTTGTCGCCGGGCTTGTAGTAGCCGGATCGCTGGGTGTTGACTGGTGACCGACGGTCGAGGGCGCGTTGCTTGAGGGTCGGATCGGCGTGGATGTAGGCGTTGACCGATTCCAGTTTCTCGTGGCCGAGCCACATGGCCAGCACTGCCGAATCGACCCCGCTGCGGAGTAGGTCCATGGCGCAGCTATGACGCAGGTTATGGGTGCTGATCCGCTTGTTGTCGAGGTTCGGGCACGTTCGCCGCGCTGTCGCGACGTGCTTGGCGATGAGCCTCTGAACCGCATCGGGGCTGAGTTGGCCCCCCCGACGGGACGGGAAGACGACATCATCTGGTCCTCCCTGACGCTCGCTGAGCCAGGACCGCAAGAGACTGACCGTCGGCTTGTCCAGCGGCGTGTCCCTCCGCTTTCGTCCTTTGCCCAGGCATTTCAGATGAGCGGTGGGTCCCAGTTGCACGTCCTGGCAGCGCAAGCTGGTGAGCTCGGACAGGCGGAGTCCGGTGCGGAGCGCGACGACCAGCAGGGTGTGGTCGCGGCGGCCGGCCCAGGTCGATCGGTCGGGGGCGGCAGCCAGAACGTCCATCTCCTCTTCCGTGAGGAACGACCGTGGAATGGTGACACCCTTCTTTTGGGGGATGGCCATCACCTGCCAGATGGTGTCGGCGTGCTCGGGATGGCGGTAGGAGGCGAACCGGAAGAACGAGTGGATGGCGGCCAGACGGGTGTTGCGACTCGCGACACTGTTGTGGCGGTCGATCTCGAGATGGTCGAGGAACCGGGAGATCAGCTCGGCGTCGAGATCGGCGATGTCGAGGTCGGAGGGCTGCTTTCCGGTCTGGGCGCGAGCGAAAGCGAGCAACAGCCTGAAGGCGTGGCGGTAGGAATCGACGGTATGCACGCTGGCGCCGCGCTGACGGTCGAGGCCGGTGACAAAGAACGCCTGGAGGGTGGGGGCCAGAGCGGTCATCGCGGTCGCCTCCGGCGCTGCTGGGCCCGTTCGCTGGCCGCCGCGAGAAGCTCGGGAACGGCCGACAAGTACCAGTAGGTCGCCGACGGTCTCGTGTGACCGAGATAGGCAGAAAGCGACGGCAGAAGCGCCTGCACGTCCTGGTCGGTGCGATACCAGTCGATCAACGTCGCCACAGCAAAGCTGTGTCTCAGGTCATGAGGCCGCGGGCGCCGCCCTCTCGAGCCCACCGGCGGGTCGAGCCCAGCCCGGCCGCGCATTTGCCCGAACGCCGCATACAGGCTGCTGGAACCGAGCCGTCGCCCGCTGTTGGAAACGAAGAAACTCGTCGTCGGTGGTCGCGGCAAGCATCTGTCACGCAGATCGATGTAGGCCGCCAAGGCCGCACCCGTGGTGGCGTGCACGGCCAGCTCCCGCGACTTGTTGAACTTGGTCGCCACCACCTTGACCGTCCCCGCCTCCAGATCAACGTCGCTGCGGTTGAGCCGCAACGCCTCCCCGGACCGCATGCCGGTAACGGCAAGCAGGCCAAGCAGCGTCTCGAAGGTCGCGGCCCGCAGCCGTGGGGACAGCAACCGGGCCTGTGCCAAGAGTTCCTCGATCTCCTCGGTCGAGTAGATGTGCGGTGGGACCCGTTGATGGCCGGCAGGGATCACGTCTCGTGGAGGCACTTCGCAGCGGGGGTCAACGGCGCGCAGGTGGGCGGCGAAACCTCGCACCACGCTCAGACGCTGGGCGTGCCAGGAGTCACCCGCTCCCGGCAAGACCGCCCACGCCGCGGCGGCCTGCGTCGTCACCGTGTCCAACGCGGCCCGGTCCAGCCAGCCACAAAAGTCGGCAAGCAGCCGGTCATGGCCGACCACCTTGTAACCGAACGAGCGCCGGATAGCTATGTAGTCCATTGCGGCGCGTTCCAGCGCCGTGGCGGTCACTGACCCGACCCCGGCCACGGCCGAGCCAACGCGGCCACCGACACCGGGTCGGCGACCGCGTAGATCGCCGAGGTGGCGATGTCGGCATGGCGGAGCAGCTGCGCGACCTCCGCCAGCGGCGCGCCCGCACGCAACGTTTCGGTTGCGACCATGCGCCGCAACCGGTGCGGCCCGACCCCGGGCAGCCCGGCACGGCCGCAGCTCAAGCGCACGACGGCGGCGACGCCGTCTGCGGACATGGGGCCGAAAGGGGCGGTCGCCTTGACGAACAAGGCGCGGCACGTTGTGACCGGCCGCCCGCCGGTCAGGTAGCCAGTCACCGCCTCCCCGACATCGACCGGGATTGGCAGGATCTCGACCCTTCCACCCTTGCCGTCCACGCTCAACTCGCCCCGCCGCCAGTCGACGCCGTCGAGAGTGAGCGCCGCGACCTCCTTGGCCCGCAAACCGAGCCGGGCCAGCACGACCAAGATCGCGGCATCACGACGTCCCGTGCGCGTGGTCGTGTCGCAGCTCGCCACCATCTGCGCGGCCGCCGCCTCCGAGACCGGCGACGGCCCGATCATGCGCACCGGCGCTTTCATCGCCGGCACCGCTCCCACCAGCGGCCACCGCGTGCGGCCCGTGGCATGCAAGAAGCGCAGCAGGGAGCGCAACGCTGTGACCGTGCACCGAAGCGACGGTCCGGGCAGCGTGTCCGCCGCCGCACGAACAGCCGCCAACACCGCAGCGCCGTCCAAATCAGCGACAACGATCTCACCATCCGGCCGCCAGGTTCGAAGGCACCCCTCCGCCCGCCGGACGTACCCGTCGACCGTCAACGCCCGCAGCCCTCGCTGCTCCACACACCACCGCCGATAGGACTCCCACAGCTCTACCTCAACCGCCGATCGGCCCACTCGAACCGCCGGCGAGACGGGCGCCACACCGATCGCCCGCAGATACGTCAACACCGGCGCCAGCGACCTCGGCGACCTGCACCAGCTACGCCGAAACGTGACGAAGAAATCGGCCACCACCTCGCCGCTCAGATCCCCGGCGCCGAAGCCCCGCTCCTCCAACCAGCAGCTCAGATGCGCAACAACCAACAACAGCTGGCCCGCTCGCCCATCCGAATAGCCCAACTCGGCCAGTTCCGCCACGATGCCGTCCCGGAGCGGCTCAAGTGGCCCGCCCGTCCACGCCCTTGTTCCCACCATGCTCAGTGCTCCTCTCGTCGAGAAGCCCGAGCCTGCACGCGCCCGTAATGCCGCGTTGACCGGCTGTCCCCGAGGCGAGATCGCCCGCCCGGTCCGGGCTCCACCGCACCCCCGCATCCCGACGCGGCATTACGGGCTGCGCGGCACTAAACCCGAAGATCCCCGCCGCCCACATCCGCGACCTGGCCACCCTCCGCTTCCTCGATGCCGGCGAGTCTGTCGTGCTCCACGGCCCCGTCGGGGTCGGAAAGTCGATGATCGCCCAGGCCCTCGGCCACCTGGCCTGCCGGCGGGGCCACAGCGTCGCCTTCACCAAGACGTCCCGGCTGCTGGCCGACCTGGCCGGGGGACATGCCGATCGCAGCTGGGAGTCCCGACTGCGCCGCTGGGCCCGGCCGGCCCTCCTCATATGCGACGACTTCGCCATGCGGGCCTTCACCGCCTCCCAGGCCGACGACCTGTACGAGCTGATCAGCGAACGGGCCGGGGCCAGCCTGGTGATCACCGCCAACCGGGCCGCCACCGACTGGTACTCGCTGTTCCCGAACCCGGTGGTGGCCGAGTCGATTCTCGACCGGGTGGTCAACGGCGCCCACCACATCTCCATGGCCGGACGCAGCTACCGGCCCAAGCACCGCCCCGGGGCCGGCTCGTGAGTACCGTCCACGAGATCGTCGCCGTCCTGGCCGAGCTGAACCTGCTCGGCCAACGAGACCCCGATGCCCTCGCCCGGCGCGAGGAGATCCTGGCCATCAAGGCCGAGCTGGTGGAGCGGATCCGGGCCGAGGAGGCGGCTGAGCGTGGCCCGTCGCGCGACGATGACGCGACGATTCCCTGCCCGGTGTGCGGGTGCGCATTCGTCGTCGCCGGACGCCGCCGCTATTGCAGCGACGGCTGCCGCCGGGCCGCCTGGGCCCGTCGCCACCAGGGCCCTCCGGCACCGGTCGTCGTCGTGGCGCCGGCTGGCTCCCGGCGCCCGCACACCGTCTATGAGTGCGAAGACTGCGGCGGTCGGGCGCTCGGTGAGCAGCGGTGTGAGGACTGTGGCGTCTTCATGCGCCGCGTCGGGCTCGGTGGATGCTGCCCGAGCTGCGATGAGCCGGTGGCGGCCGGCGAGCTGATCGAGGTCGTCGAGGGCCGGCGATGACGCCGGCGCCGATCGGCTGCCTCGCGCCCGGCTGCACCAAACCCGTCACCCGCCGCACGGGACCGGGACGGCCGGCCATCTACTGCTCGCCGGCGTGCCGGGCGAGCCCACCCCGGCCAGGGGTCCTCGTCGAGGTCGACCACCCCGACACCAGCCCGGACGGACGGCCGGTGCGGAGGGTGTGGACCGTCCGGCTCCGGCGTGGTCACAACGTCGTGGTCATCGCCGACGACCTGGGCTGGCCCTCGGCCCAAGCGCTCGCCGGACAGCTCAACGACATCCTCCACCCAGGTTCCCCTCGGAAGGGAAAAACGATCGAGTAGACAGTCATTCCAGGAGCCCGGTGAGGAATAACGGCAACGTCGGGCTAGGGAATTACGGCGGCGCTCACAGCCGGCATGTGGGCCGGGTCGGTGACGTAGCGGCGCCGGGTGTACTCGCGGGCATGGCTGGCGATGCGGACCGTTCCCTTGAACACCTCCACGGTCTGGGAGGTCAGGCGCACCTCCACCCGCTGGCGCACGTAGCGGTAG
>DATLEK010000106.1:0-31411 GCA_035525365.1 Acidimicrobiales bacterium | reverse complement strand
CGCGGAGGTTGCCGATCATCCGTAGGACGGTGGACCGACGATCAGGACCGAAACTCGTGGCGAGCTTCACCCGAGCCTCGTGCTCCCGCTTCATGCGGTGCAGCCACGCCAACGTGGCGGCATCCAGAACATTTCGATTGTCGATCTCGTCGTGCTCGTCGGCGCACACGAGGATGAGGTTGTCCGCCGAGTCCCGCTCGTACTGGCTGAGGTTGGCGGCCTTGCCGCGGGGCGACTTCTCGGAGTCCTTCTGGCCGACGATGTGCGCCAACTCACCGAGGAAGATCTCCCTATGCGTGACGCCGCCCTCGAGCATGTACTTGTTGCAGATCACGCAGCGTCCGGCCGCGAGCGCCCACGCCCGGCGTCGCTCAGTTTCGGAGACAGTCAAGGGCTACCCACTTCCAGTTGCTGTGAGGGGCAGGAACGATCGGCTTCCATCATCCCAGGGGGGTGTGACAGAGGGCGACGTGCGAGCCAGTGCCCGCTCAGTCGCGAGTATCAACCCGGGTCATTGGGCTGGAAGGTGCCACTACCCTGCGTCCGATGCCGCTCTATCGATTATTGATTGAAATCACGCGTCCGCCGACGGATCTGATCGAGTTAGAGTTCGATAGCGTTCTCGGCAGCGCCGCCTTAGCGATCGTCCAATCGCGACTGTACGCGGACATCGAGCAAGGCGCGGTCAGTCTAACGGACGCGCTCACAAAATCGATCGCTCAGGTCGAGGCGACAGGAAGCGCATTTGTGGGGGTTGTTCGTGCTGGCGCCCAAGGTCCGCAATCAAATCGCACCACTTCAAAAGCCGAGATTCGCCGAGCGCTCGGCCTTGATGCAGGAGAGCTTGACGCTTGGCTAATCGAGGCACCCGAGTCACCCCGCGATATCACTGGATTAATCTGGAAAAAGCAGTGTGTCGTCGACCGGTGCACTCGTCCCGGTGTGTTCCGTATCATTTATGGCACTGCCGGGCGATTTCGCCGTGGCACGACGGAGCCTCCACGGGCTGGAGGTCGTGCTCTGTTTAAAGATCGTCGCGAGGGAACGATGTGGTTATGTTCCGAGGATTACGATCATGATTTTCCGATTGACGGACCAGGCACGGGAGTGGGCCAGATTTCGGGTCGGCGTTCACTCCGCTGGGCGAACATCGTCGATCTAAGCCATGGTGCCATTCGCCACGATGCTGACCTTTGGTGGTTCAAGTCCTGATTCGAGGGTGGTGTTTAGCTTTTCCAAATCGGCAGCGACTGAGTCACTTTCTGTCCCGACGACAGCGTCGATCGGCGCCGCTAGGAAGGGTGGTCGAACCCGAATGCTTGCGCTCCAGAGCCACGGTTCCGCCTCGCGGGCGCGCATGCGATAGCACCTACATGAGCGGCCTCCGAGGATGCGCGCTCTATTCCCGGAGCGAGCGCAGCTCAGGCAGGGCCTGGCGATCCTTCGGGCGATTAGCCCACTCCTTGCTGGCGATTACATCGTCGAGTGCAGCCACTCGGACCACGATTCCGTCGAGATTCAGATCCGTAGCGCGGTCGACCAGTTCCCGGTAGGGCACGTGCCGGCCATGGCGATCGGGGATGTCCGCGAGGATGTCGAGGTCACCACCGTCGGTGCGCCAGGTGGATATCTCCATGCGGACCAGGGTCGAACCAGAGAGCTGGACGGGAAGGAGGGCTGCCTCCTCATCAGTGAGCCCTTCGACCCGAAGGCGTGCATGAAGGTCGCGCATGGCGGCAGCCAACCGATCGAGGTTCTCCCGACTTGGCTCTGGCATGCAGTCGACGTCGAAGGTCCGACGTTGAGCGCCGTAAGCGCGAGCGGCAATGCCTCCGACCAACAGGTACTCGACATCGTGGCGGGCGAGGGCGTCGGTGATCCTCTGGAGATCGGGGCCTTCAGGTGTCGCCGTCAAGCTCCCGGCGTGGCGTGTCTGGCGGTCTCTTCAGCCTCGATCTCGGCGGCCACGTCGGCCCACCAGGAGAGCACGGCGTCCTTGCTGTCAAGCCGACGGCCGTCGCGGGTGAGGGACGCGTCGTCCTCAGTCGGGGGGAGAACGAGGCCGCGCTCGAACTCCTCAAGACTCATGTGGATGACCCGGTTCGCCACGGTAACCAGGATACTGCCGTATCTACCGGGTGTGCGCCGGCGGACCCCCCTGTCGTGAATAGTCCACGAGGCCCCTCGTGCAGTGACCGGGCACGGTCCCGTGCTGGGCTCTGTATCGATCACCCGTGCTCACCAACCGCTCACTATGCCGCTCGGCGAGGTATGATTTGTGCAGGCTGAGCAGGGACTTCGCGAGAGACGGCAAGGGCCTGCAAAGCCCTGTACACCGGTTCGATTCCGGTCGCCGCCTCCAAGTAAACGTCCTGTTCAGAGGCACTTTCTGGCTCGTTGGGCGGGTCGGGTTCCGGGGCCAACCACACGCCAGCCACACGCGACGAGCCGTCGAGCCCCACGACGGGCGCCCGTGTCGGCCGCTCCGTGGCCGCAACCACGCCGTCGAGGAACGAGGCGATGGCGTGATCGCGCTCGGCCGTGGCGTGCTGGTAGATGAGCGCCGCTCTAGGTGATGCGTGGCCGATTCGAGCCATCAGCTCCTTGGTGGTGACGCCCGGCATCCGCGCCGTGAGGGTGGCGGCATGGTGACGCAGGTCGTGCGCCCTCAGCCCCGGCGGCGCCCCGGCACGGCTCACCGCTGCCCTCCACGCGGCCGAGAAGGTGGCTCGCCGAAGCGGGGTCCCGAGCGGCCCCGTGAACACCAGAGACTCAGGATCGTGACCGGTGAAAGTTGCCAAGTGATGGTCGAGCGCGTCGACCACCACGCCAGGCAGGGCGACGATGCGCCGCCCGGCATCCGACTTCGGCACGAGTTCGATCCGGCCGCGCCCAGTGATCTCCTGGGCTTGGCGCTCAACACGGACCTCGGCGTGCAGGAGGTCTATGTCCCGCCGGCGCAGACCCAAGTTCTCACCCGTGCGCAGACCGCCGAAGCCGGCGAGCAGGACCAGGGCGCGGTAGCGAGGCTCGATCTCCTGGGCCAAGTCGAGCACCAGTGACGTGGCCAACATGGGCCGTTCGGCTCGGTTCTCGCCGCCACCGCCCCGAACGCGGCACGGGTTCTGGCGGATCAGCTCGTCCGCTTCGGCCGTGGCCAGTACGGCGCGGAGCAGACGGTAGCTCTTGGCCGCCTGGTCCTGGCCGACAGCGGCCGTGACTTCGCTGCGCCAGGTGCGGATGGTCTCAGGGCGCAGGGTCCGGAGCTGACGTGCCCCGAGCCTGGCGCCGATGTTGCGTCGGTAGACCCCCTCGTAGCCGAGCCTCGTGGACGGCGCGAGCGGTCGGCCCTTCACCAGTCGGTCGGCCACCCAAGCGGCGAAGTAGGCATCGAGGCTCCGAGCACCGGCCCGAGGATCGATGAGCACCCCGTCCTGCGCCTCTGCCTCGATCCGGGTCTTGTACGAGCGCGCCGCCGCGAGCGTGGAGAACCACCGCTCGTCCGTGCGTCCGTTGACCCGGAACCGCGCGACGTAGCGCACGCCGCCCGCCTTCGATGCCCTCTTCTCGATGCTGGCCATACCCGCTCCCTTCCTCCTGCGCAGCTGCGCTTCTCCGTCAACTCGATCCCGGCGGCTCAGACCGCCGTCGCCACCGTCGTGTGGCCTTCTTCACCCGGCCTTCGGCCTCTTGGGACTCGCCCAGCTTCCGGCCAGTCTTTCGCGCAAGCCTCGAACATCGTCTCTGCCTTCGTCCGTCGCTGCTGCACACTCATCGCGGCGCCGATCCCTCTCTCACTTGCCCTGTCGCGTGCACGGAGGCATCCCGGGCGGAAGTGCGACTTGAAGCGGGGCCGAACTGCCTTGCCGCCGGCCCGACGCGGCGAGCGCCATCTTGCCTCACCGCCGAGGTGGCCCGCAGGGTCGTGACGAACTCCTCGACGGCGGCGAGGGGCACTCGCCGGCTTCGGCCGATGTGGACGCTCTCCAGCTCGCCAGAGGTCAGAAGCTCATAGGCGGTGGATCGGCCCACGCCGAGGAGGCGCGCCGCATCCAGGACCGTGAGCAGGAGCGGGGCCGGGCGAGGGTGGCGGTGCTTGGTGACGAGGGGGGTTTCGGACATGGTCATCTCCTTGGGGTCGGTGCGGTCCTCACCGGTCTGGCGACATCCGCAAGCACCCCTCTACGCCCATCCCGAGTCGGATTCGGCACCAACAAACCCGAGAACACCCTCATGAGGCCTCACCTCGTCCCTTCGCCTCGATGCTCCTGACGACTCAGGTCCTGGCGAATGGCACCTCCTGAATATGGCTTCACGCACTTGCATCCAAAGATGCGCACGACGTTCGCGCGCCGCAATGGGCGTAGAGGTGTGTGCTGTCGATCGGAAAACTCGCCGTCGGCGCCGAGGAGTACTACCTGTCCGCTGTCGCCGCCGGCGTAGAGGACTACTACCTAGGCCCCACCGAAGCCCCCGGCCGCTGGGCCGCCTCGGCTCATCTGGTCGGCCTGGCCGGCGAAGTTGGCCCCGACCAGCTCCGCGCCGTGCTGGCCGGACGCCACCCGGGCAGCGGTGAGACTTTGGCGGCGGCCAACCGCCGGCGGGCTGGGTTCGATCTCACGTTCTCGGCTCCGAAGTCGGCCTCGCTGCTGTGGGCACTCGGAGGTCCCGACGTCGCCGGTGAGGTCATCGCCGCCCACGAGGAGGCCGTGGACGCTGCTCTTGGCTGGCTGGAGGAAGAGGTGGGCACCCGTGGCGGGCACGACGGTGTGGTGAGACTGGCCGGAGGCGGCCTTGTGGCCGCAGGCTTCGGGCATCGAAGCTCACGAGCGGGCGACCCCCAGGTACACACCCACGTGCTCGTGGCCAATCTCACCCCCGGCCCCGACGGGCGCTGGCGAGCTCTTGACGGAAGAGCCCTCTACGCAGCCGCTCGCACCGCCGGGTTCCTCTATGAGGCCGAACTGCGGTCTGCTCTCGTAGAGCGCCTCGGCGTGGCCTGGAAGCCGGTGCGCCGTGGGCTGTCTGAGATGGTGGGGGTACCACAGGAGGTGCTGCGTGCCTTCAGCCGCCGGCGCGTCGAGATAGAAGCCGCCCTGGCCGAACGGGGCGAGTCATCGGCCCGAGCAGCCCAGGTGGCGACGCTGGACACCAGGGCGGCCAAGAACCACGAGGTGGGGCCTGAGTCGCTGGCCGGTGAGTGGCGGGAGCGGGCTGACAGCCTCGACTTCGGCCCCGAGCAGCTGTCGGCTGTGGTCAACACCGGAACCGACCTCACATCGCGCCTCACGTCCACCCTCACAAAAGCCCCCAACGACCCTCACAGCCTTGCTCGGCGACTGACCGAGGAGAACTCGACGTTCGACCGCTACGCCGTGCTGCGGGAGCTGGCCGAGGAGGCCCAGGCCGGGGCTTCGGTCGCAGAACTCGATGGAGCCGCCGACGCCTTTCTGTCCAGCGAGGCCGTGGTCGCCGTGGGCACCGGCCGCCGCGCCGAGATGCGCTGGTCAACGCCGGAGTTGCTGGAGCTCGAATCCGAGATGCTGGACAGTGCAGCCCGGCGGCAGGGCGAAGGAGTGGCCCGCCTCCGCCGTATGGCCGCCGACCAGGCGGTGGCGCAGTGTCCTGGGCTTGGAACCGACCAGGCCGCCATGGTGAAGAGGCTGCTCACTTCGGGCGCCGGAGTGGAGATCGTCGTCGGCCCGGCAGGAACGGGCAAGACCTTCGCCCTGGCCGCATGTCGTACCGCCTGGGAGCAGCAGAGTTATCGGGTGATCGGCGCCGCCCTGGCCGCCCGAGCCGCCGCTGAGCTCCAGGCCGGCTCTGGCATCTCCTCGGCCACGCTCGACTCCCTGCTCACCGCCCTCGACGATCCCACCTCAGGCGGGCTGGCGCCCAACTGCGTGTTGGTGGTCGACGAGGCAGGGATGGTGGGTACCCGCAAGCTGGCCCAGTTGCTGGGCCATGCCGAGGCGGCACGAGCCAAGGTGGTGCTGGTGGGAGACCACCGCCAGCTGCCCGAGATCGCCGCCGGCGGCGCCTTCCGGGCTCTGGGCGAGCAACTCAGCGCCGTCGAGCTCACTGAGAACCGCCGCCAGCGCCACCAAGTGGACCGCTCCGCCCTCGCCCATCTTCGCCACGGCAGATCCGACCTCGCCCTGGCGGTGCTGGCGCGGCGAAGTGCGGTGGTGACCGGTGCCAGCGGGGAGGAGGTGCGTCGCCAGATGGTGGCGGATTGGGCGCGGTCCCGCTCCGCCGGCGAGGACGTCGTCATGTTGGCCACCACCCGAGCCAGCGTCGCCGACCTCAACGGCCGAGCCCGAGCATTGCTCACAGCGGCGGGAGAGCTTCAAGGCCCAGCCGTGGTGGTCGCTGGCAGTGAGTTCTGTGTCGGGGACCGGGTGATGACCACCCGAAACCGCCGCCGCCTCGGGGTGGTCAACGGTGCCCGTGGCATCGTGACCGGCGTCGATCCCGAGAACCCCGCGCTGGTTGTGCGTTTCGACACAGGCGACGTCGTCGTGCTTTCCGGCGACTACCTGGCCTCAGGTCATGTCACCCACGCCTACGCCTCTACGGTCCACAAGGCGCAAGGCATGACCTGTGATCGCAGCCTCGTCCTGGCCGACGATCGGTTGTTCCTTGAGTCCAGCTACACGGCGCTCTCCAGGGGTCGGGAGGCCAACGCCCTCTATGTCGTGACCGAGGAAAATGAAGGGCACCAGCGACCGCCAGCCCCCACCCAGCTCGACGACCTCGCCGCCCAGCTACGCCGGTCGATGGCGAAGGAACTCGCTACTGAGACGAGGGGCGCCGACATCGCGGGCTACTGATGGGGGCCGGACACGCGGAGAACTATTGGGCCGCGGTGCACTGCCCTGGGCGGACCCGCCGTTGCCGGGTTGGTCGCTTCGACCGTCGGCCGTTATGGAGCTGGCTGCCGGAGGGACGGCGGCACAGATCCATCAGGCTGGCAGATCGCCGGCGATAGGTCCGGCCTAACCGACGGCGGCAGCTGATCTTCACCACGCGATGAACGGCACCTCTAGGTACCGCTGTCGCAAGTTCCGTATCTCCGTTGGTCCTCTCGGAGCGCTGAGATCACATCGTCGGCGAACCCCGGCCTGCTGCCGCGTCCCGCGCCGTACAGGGCGGCGCTGATACGCCGCCCGTCTCGAAGGCGAATCGGGATCCCGGCGTTCCGCCACGCTCCGTACTCGGGCGGCTGACCGACGCTCTCGACTTCCGACCATGGCGCCTGGTACTTCTTGAAGGCGTTGCGGACGGTGATGCCTTGCGGGCTAGACCAGACGCCTTGCCGGAAAACGCCGATCGTGATCCACAGGGCTAACAGAGCCAATGGTGTCATGACAATCCGCTGAATAACCGTCGAGTCTCCTTGCCATCCGGCCCGGCGGCGAACAAACCGCTTACGGCGATGAGCAGGAAGAGCGACATGCACGCCGTCAAAGGAGACGCGGGCCCGTCCGACGGAACGCTCTGACGGTTTCTGACACGGTCGCAACCTTGCCACAACCCACCTCAGCGACGGACCCAGCGCAGGCTCCTAATGCTGCCGGATAGCGCGGCTCGCTGTCGATCACGCCGATGAACCTAACGGCCGCACCGATTGCCAAACCCCGCGCCCCACCCGCGCCGAAGCGCAAATTTACTCTCGGCACCGTGAACGCTGTTTGGGGACCCTCAGCGATCAGCCCCGGGGAGCCTTACCCAGAAGTCGGTGCTGCAGGGCGGCCCTCAGCCCTTACACTGAAAGCTGACCCGCAGCTCGTGGCGGGGGATGAGGAGGTCGCGAAATGGCGTTACAAGAGCCGGCTGCGGGAGCAACGGAAATCACCTCGGTCAAGGAGTTCGTGCGGGATACCTTGGTGACCGTAGAAAGAACTCGAGACGAGCTTCGCTTGCGTCTCTACGCCCTCGAGCAGGCGGAGAACCCGGCAGTGGCAGAAGCAGTTCGCGACCACCAAGAGCGCGTCGCCACTGGTCGCGGCTATCCCGACGCTCTCCCAGCGGAGGACTTCGTCGCTGCGTTGGACACTGACGCCTGAGCGTTGACCTACCAGCTCGAGGGCCTTGCTCGGGTACGAGAGTGGCTTGCCGCAGAGGAGGATCGACAAGAGCGTGACGTTCTTCGTGAATGGCTCGTCGCGTTGGCTCGCGACCCGCACGCCCAAGAAGCCATGCCGGTTCCCGGCATCGCGGCGCCTGTGTTCGCATGCTTCGTCCCCGGCTCGAACGTCGTGGTCACCTACCTCATCGCCGAGCAGTACCACGTGGTCCGGATCATCGAGATCGCGTCTCTGCTGGCGCCCTGACCGCAGTCGGACTGACTGACTCGCCCACCCCCAGCGGGCGTCGCTGTCGCCACCACCTGAGGGGAACCAGCGACACGTGGAGCGCCGTCTCCAGTTTGGCGGACAATCCCGGCGCACAGCGTCCCGGCTAGGAGCGGCTATGTCTGGTCGACAAGTGCTCGATAGCGCTCAGCAAGGGGATGTGGCTGGTCGGCAAACAGCCAGCTGATCACCATGGTGTCCACGACCACGCCCGGCGCGCGGGCGTCGCTCATAGCTCGGCCAGAACCTCCTGGAATGGAACCCACTCCTCCTCAGTCAGACCTTCGATCTTCAGGTCCTCGGGAGACGGCAGCGGCCGAGCGCGCTTCAAGGCCTCATCGGCCGGATAGAAGCGCAGGACCGGCTCCTCGGGCTGCTCGATGGTGGACACCCCGCCATTGTAGGACCCGCAGCCGTCCACGAAGGGCACTGTTCGGCACGGACATCCGGCTTCCCGGAACCGATCTGGCTTCGCGCAAGGGGCAACCCTTGGTGGACGAGCCAACGTTCGACCACTGTGATTGGTTGAACGCGGCCATCGAGGAGGAGGACGTCGGCGTCCTAGTCGTGGCGCAGCGAGCGGAACTCAGGAAGGGCGTCGCTATCCTTCGGGCGATTGGCCCACTCCTTGCTGGCGATTACATCCTCTGGAGGTCGGGGCCTTCAGGTGTCGCCGTCAAGCTCCCGGCGCGGCGTGTCTGGCGGTCTCTCCAGCCTCGATCTCGGCGGCCACGTCGGCCCACCAGGAGAGCACGGCGTCCTTGCTGTCGAGCCGACGGCCGCTGCGGGTGATGGACGTGTCGTCCGCAGTCGGGGGGAGAACGAGGCCGCGCTCGAACTCCTCAAGACTCATGTGGATGACCCGGTTCGCCACGGTAACCAGGATACTGCCGTATACACCGGGTGTGCGCCGGCGGACCCCCCTGTCGTGAATGGCCCAGGCCGTGCCCCTGGGACCCTCAGCGATCAGCCCCGGGGTGAGCCTTACCCAGAGTCGGTGCTGCGGGGCGGCCTTCAGCCAGGCTTATTTCGTGTCCGCCTGGATGGCGGTTCAGCGCAGCAGAGAGTCTTCGAGCCGAGTCCTCGAGTCGGCGGCGGAAGCTCTCCGGAAGTTGATCCAGATCCTTCACGAGCCCCTCTCTGACGGCCTGCGCACGCTCGCTCGGCGAAAGCTCGTCGAGTTCGGCGGCTGCCATCAGGTCACGGTCCTTCGCCACAACTACAGGTTACCGAGGTGGGGGCCGGGGAAGGATCCGGCGGGTTGCCCCACACTGGATCGTGGTGTTGCCCGATGTCCGCACCAGACCTGACCGGTCGGGGTGCCAGCGGCCAACGCGGGACCGGCTCCGATTTTTCAGGTCCGGTCGATTGCCGGGTCCTTGACCTCGGCGGTGGTAAATCGCCAACCAGGACGAATCCACGGCCCTACGCCGCAGTGCTTCCCGAACGCCGGCGAAACGGTGTGGAAATCGGGCTCTGGGCGTGGGGTGGGTGGGTCGGCATGCGCGTGCTGTCCATGCTCGGTCTCACCCTCGCCTCAAGAGCGAGCGGGGTCCTATCCTGTCGGGGTAACGGACCATGCCCAGACGCCCCACGAACGCAGCAGGCTCCGACGGCCGTAGCGGTCGTGGGTCGTCCGGACCGGCGAAAAAAGGACCGGATCCCGCTGGCCGGGCGTCCTTACCGGGAACCGACATCCGCTTGGGCGCGGTCGGTTATCTTCCCGCGTCGACGAGCAGTTTCGTGGGAAGAGCCACCCAGATCGACGAGGTGGCCGCACTTTTCACGGATACGCGCCTCGTCACCCTGACCGGGCCACCCGGCATCGGCAAGACGAGGCTGGGCCTCGAGGTCGCTCGCCGGCTCGCCGGGTCTTATGGCGATGGCGCCTGGCTCGTGGAACTGGCGGCCGTGACCGAGTCCGGTTCGGTCGCAGCTGCCGTCGCCTCGGCACTCGGCGTGGACGAACAGCCTCCCCGACCCGTGGAACAGACGCTGGCCCGGTGGGCGCGGGGCAGAAATCTGCTGGTGGTGTTCGACAACTGCGAACACCTCATCGGCCCGTGCGCCCTGGCCGCCGCCGCCCTGCTGGAGGCCAGCGCCGGCATCGCCATCCTCGCCACCAGCCAGGAGGCGTTACGGGTCGGTGGCGAGGCAGTGTGGCCCGTTCCAGGCCTCTCGCTGCCGGCTGACCCGCCCTCTGCCGACCTCGAAGGTCTGGTCGAGATGGCGTCTACTTTTGAGGCGATCCGTCTGTTCTGCGACCGCGCCGCAGCCACATCCTCGAGCTTCGCGCTGTCGTCGGAGAACCTTCCCGCCGTGGCCGAGATATGCCGACGGCTCGACGGTCTTCCGCTGGCCATTGAACTGGCCGTGGCCCACGTGAACATGTTCTCGCCGGCGGAGATCTCCACCCGCCTCGACGACCGGTTCCGTCTGCTCACCAAAGGGAGTCGAGCCGTCCTTCCCAGGCATCAGACCCTTCGGGCTGCGGTGGATTGGAGCTACCAACTACTCACCGAGGCGGAGCGGGTCCTCATGCGCCGGCTCGCGGTGTTCGTCGGCAGTTTCACCCTGGAGGCGGCCGAGGAGGTCTGCTCCGACGAAGCGGTCCCGGCTGAGCAGGTGTCAGAGCTTCTTTCCCATCTCGTCTCGCGCTCGCTTGTGGTCATGGAGCTCTCCGGAGCCCGGAGCCGGTACCGACTCCTCGAGACATTGCACAATTACGGAGCTGACCGTCTCGCCGAGTCCGGGGAAGCCGGAGTATTTCTCGCCCGTCGGGCCCGATGGGCGGTGACGCTGGTAGAGCGACTGGAGCCCGAGATCGTCGGGTCACACCAGCGCGAGGCGATCCATCTGCTGGCCGCCGATTACGACAACGTGCGCGCCGTGCTCGCCTGGGCTGTCCGGGAGGGTGAAGACGAGATGGTTCTCCATTTGGTGGGTTCGCTCGTGCTGTTCTGGCACGCCCGGCGGGACTATACCGAGGCGTGGCGGTGGCTCGACCTGGCCTGCACGGTGCAGGAAGGACCTCCAGCGGCGCGGGCCAAGGCCCTGTGGGGGGCAGGCCTCATGGCCAGATGGGTCGGCGACCTGGACACCGCTCGGCCTGCGCTCGAGCGCAGCCTCACGCTGTGGCGGCAGGCCGAGAACCTCAGCGGAACGGCCCGCTGCATCCACGAGCTGGGGTTGTTGTCACTGACGGCCCACCTTCCCGCCCTGGCCCGACCGTACCTGGAGGAGAGCGTGGCTCTGGCCCGCACGGCGGCGGACACGTGGTGTCTCGCCCGGGCCCTGGTGGGTCTCGCGTCCTCGGTCGCCATGACCGGATCCCCCGAGGAAGCCGGCGCCATCCTCGGGGAGGCGGTTTCGGTGGCACGCAGCAGTGGTGATGGCCGCGTCCTCGCCACTGCATTGGCGTCACTCGGCCAGCTAGCGCTGGCCACGGGAAAGTTCGAGGAGGCCGGGGACCTCCTCAGGGAGGCGCTCGACCTGGCCCTCGAGGTGGACGACCGCCATGAAGCCGCGCGAGCCCGTATCACCCTCGGGTCAGTCTTTGTCAGCCGGGGCGACCGCTCCGAGGGCGAGGAGCTGCTGCGTGGCGGTCTGGACGCCGGACGAGAGCTGGCGTCCCCTTTCCTCATGACCGATGCCCTCTTGCGTCTCGGGACCACGGCGCTTGCGACGGGTGACCTGCCCGCGGCGCGAGCGTCCCTGGAAGAGTGCCGGGCCGTGACCGACGCCACGGGACGGACCTGGGCACCGGCTCTCATCGCCCTCGGTGAGCTGGCTCACGCTGAAGGGGACGTGGCTGCCGCGCGGCAGCTCCTGGGTGAGGGCCGCGACCTGGCCGGTCGCCACGGCAATGTGCTGCAGCAGGCGTGGTCGTCATTTGCCCTCGGCGAGGTCGCCCGCGCCGAGGGCCGCCCGGGCGAGGCGGCCGACCTGCACCACGAGGCCCTGACGCTCCGGTGGGCGTGCGCCAACCGACCCGGTGTCGCCGACTCCCTTGAGGCCGTAGCGGGACTGGCGGCGACGGCAGGGCGAGACGACGAGGCTTGCCGTGTCTTCGCCGCCGCGCAGGTCCTGCGTGATGTGGGTGGCCACGAGCGGGCTCCCGCCCGACAGTTCTCCTACGACCAGCAGGTGGCCGTCGTGCGTCAACGTCTCGCCCAGCAGGCGGACGCGGCGTGGGCAGAAGGAGCCGGTCTCGGCCTGGAACAGGCGGTGGCCTATGCATCGAGGCGCCGGGGGCCGCGAGGACGAGCGAGGGTCGGGTCCGACAGCCTCACTCGAACGGAGCGGGAGGTCGCCGCCCTCGTGGCCGAAGGACTGACCAACCGGGAGGTGGGAGAGCGACTTTTCATCTCGCCTCGCACGGTGCAGGCCCACGTTTCGCGGATCATGTCCAAGTTGGAGGCTCGCTCTCGCGTCGAGGTTGCCACCATGTGGTCGGCCGAGGAAAGGGCCGAAAAGCCATAAAAGGGCAACACGTGGGCGCTCGAAGACGGAGCGCTCCCACGAAATACCGCCATATGGCGGATGATTTCCGTTGGCCGCTCCCGTACCCTTGATGACAGACGGTTTCTCCCTCCCCAGCAGGTGCGTGCCAGGCGCGCGACGAAAGGAATACAGCATGCGAGTGACTCGAATCGCCGGTGTGGTCGGTTCCCTGGCCATCACGGGTCTTGCCCTGGCCAGCGCGGCGTGGGCGTGCAGCGCCTCGACTGAGATCAAGGTGACGTCCGGCCCGGGGCCGGTGACGGTCACCGGTGAGCGCTTCATCGATCGCATGCCGGTGGAGATCCGTTGGAACTCCGCGAGTGGGAAGCTCCTTGCCACCACCAGCGGGCCGAGCTTCTCGCTGCCGATCAGCACGCCGGCAACGGCCGCAAGCGGTGTCTACTCCATCGTCGCCATCCAGCGCGATCCAACCGACGGCGCCGTGGTGACCAAGGCCGCGGCGCCGTTCGAGATCGCGACCGCGGCGCCGTTCGAGATCGCGACCGCGGCTGCCGAGGCGACACCCCGGCCGTCAGCGGGCACGGTTTCCGGCGACCTGTGGTCGGCCCTTGACCGTGGAGCAACCGCGCCACGCCTCGACAACGCCCCGGTAGGTGCCCGACACGTGTCTCCCATCGGAATGGGTCTCCTGCTCGGCGGTGCCGCCGGCCTGGTGGGGGCGGCGTCCATGTCCATGATCCTGGTGCCGCGACGGCGTGCGAAGGCCACTCGACATAACGCCGGCTAGGCCTCGGCTTGGCTAGCCCACTGGTTGAGCGGAGTCAGTCACCCGGCTGGCTCCGCGGGTAGCGAACGAGAGGCCGTACGCAACATGTCCAACCAACGGCGGCCCACTACCCGAAAGGCCGGAAGGACCACGCCGGGATTTCGGCGCCGCCTCGCGTTGGGCATTCAGATGGCCCTTGTCGCGGCGGTGATCACGGCGACGACGGCGCCTGCGCTTGGCCGCGATTCGTCACCGCCGCCGGTCGGGGCCTGGAAGACGATCCCCGCCCGGACCCGTTCGTACCACACAGCCACCCTTCTCCGGGACGGGACGGTGTTGGTGGCGGGAGGATGCGTGGGGGCCGACGTGCTGCGGCGGGCGTGCGGGCAGGTGTCTCTCTTCGGCCTCGCCATCGGCGACCAGCGCACCACCAACCCGTCGGCTGAGGCCCAGATCTTCGACTCCCGTGACCGAACCTGGCGGGCGACCGGCCCCATGATCCAGGCCCGCGCCGGCCACACGGCCACCCTCCTTCCCGATGGGAAGGTCCTGGCCCTGGGCGGCTTCACCGCTCCCAGCGGGAGGGGCGTGCCGGCCGACCACCTCGCCGAGCTGTACGACCCGGCTACCCGGCGCTGGTCGCTCGCTTCTCCACCCTTGAGGGCGGCGGAGCTGAGCCCCCCGAACGGCACCGGCTTCGCCCATACGGCCACCGTGCTGAACGGTTCGCCGGCTGCCTGCGCCCTTCTCTGCGGCAAGGTGCTCGTTGCCGGGCCCGGTGTGGCCCAACTTTACGACCCGATTGCGAATGCGTGGACCGAGGCACCCCCACCCCCCGCTATCGATCGGCCGGCGGCCGTCCGCTTCGGCGGCGGCAGGGTCTTCGTTACCGGAGGGGAGCGCGGGGGATCGGCCGTCTTCGACCCCGCCGGAGGCGCCTGGCACGAGGCCGCTTCGGCTCCGGTGAAGGTCACCTTCCAGGCCGTCGCCGCCCTTCACGACGGCCGGGTGCTGGTCAGCGGTGGCACGGACCTGGCGAGGGAGACGGCGGACTCCCTGGTCCGGGTGTTCCACGGTCCCATCGCCGGCGCTGAGCTGTTCGAGATGGGCGCGGCCGAGGGATCGACCGAGACTTCGGCGCAGGGGGCGTGGAAGCCGGTTCCGCCCCTCGCCGGGCCCCGGTTCTCCCACACCGCCACCGTGCTGAAGGACGGGAAGGTCCTCGTGGTCGGAGGCGTGGCGGCCGGCGAGCGTCAGCCGGCGCGGCGGCTGGCTACCGCCGAGCTGTACGACCCGGGCACCGGCCGGTGGCAGCAGGCCGGCCGGATGGGCCACGCCCGCGGTGGGTACTACGCCGTGGCCCTCAGCACCGTGACCTCGAACACGCCCGCCCACACCGCCACCCTCCTGCGGGACGGCAGGGTGCTGGTGGTCGGCGGGGCCGGCCCTACGGCCGACATCTACACGCCCGGCGGTGCAGGCGGCGACGGCGGCCCCACCAGGAGGATCGCGGTGGCGGCGACCGCCGGAGGGCTGCTGGTCCTGCTGGTCCTGCTGGGCGTCATCGCCGCTCGCCGCCGGAGATCGAGCTAGATGGGCCCCGTCCGTTCACGGTGCTCGGCGGCCGCCGCCGCCCTCGGCGCCGCCGTGATGGCCATCTTGACAGCCATCATGACGGCAGCGCCCTCGATGTCGGCGACCACCAACAGCGGGCCCCAGCCCAACCCGGTGCCTCCGTCGTCGCCGGTGCTGGAGGCGACATGGAAGGTAATCCCGGCGCTGGCCCGATCGAACCACACGGCCACGCGGCTCCAGGACGGCACCGTCCTCGTAGCCGGAGGTTGCATCGGCTCGCCGGAGACGAGGAACTCGCTTTGCGTGAAGCGGTCCGACTCGGCCGAGATCTACGATCCGTTCGCAGCCAGATGGCGGGCCGTCCGGCCCATGCGCTTGCCCCGCGCCGGCCACACCGCCACCCTGCTGCCCAACGGCAAGGTCCTGGTCGCCGGCGGCTTCCCGGCCAGGAGCGACGCCCCAGGCGACATCGCCCGCGACCTCGCCCGGTTCGCCGAGATCTACGATCCGTCTTCGGGGGAATGGCAACCCGCCGGACGCCCGAGCGGAGGCATCGGCCCCGACCAGGTCGATGTGTTCGGGGAGGTCCCCGCTACCCCGAAGCAGCTGCGCGACGACCTCTCCAACCACACCGCCACCCTGCTCGCCGGTCCCCGGTGCCGGAATCCGGCTCATCCGCGCTGGTGCGGGAAGGTGCTGGTGGTGGCCTCCGCGCTCAGTTCACTCGTGCCCGTCGCCGCCCTCTACGACGCCGCCTCCAACCGCTGGTCCCGCACGACCACGCCGGCCCGCATGGCCTTTCATACCGCGGCGGTGCTGGCCGACGGTCGGGTGCTGATCGTCGGCGGCACCCCGACAGGCGGAGCACCCACCCAGACCTACGACCCGGACAACGCCAGCTGGCTGCAGTCTTCCACCCCCAAAACGCCCCCGTTGTGGGGGACGCTGACTCCGCTCGGCAACGGCAAGGTCCTCCTGGCCGGCGGGCTCGGCGCCGACCGCAAGCCGACCGAACCAGAGGTGTTCGACCCGGACCGGGGGGCGTGGGCGCCGGCGGGGAGACTGGCCACGCCACGGTTGGCGCAGACCGCCACCGTACTGGGCGACGGTTCGGTGCTGGTGGTGGGTGGAGCCGCGGTAGCCGACCAGGGCGGCACCCCGGGGGCGACGGCGCAGTTCCTGTCCAGCGCCGAGCGTTACGACCCCGCCGCCAATGTCTGGGGAGCGGCGCCGGCGATGAGCCGGGGTCGAGGAGGCGACACCACCACGGCGCCTCTCGTGCCGATCAACCACCTCAGCGCCATCACCGCCACGTCCCTGCTCGACGGCCGGGTGCTCGTGGTCGGCGGGGCGGACAGCACCGCCGAGATCCTCACCCCGCCCGGAACCCGTGCCGCCGCCCGACCGCCCGACACCAAAGCCGATGGTTCACTCCGCGCCGGTCGCATGGTCCTGGTGATCCCGGCGGCCCTGGCCGGCGGTGTGATGGTCATGGTCGCGGGCCGGGGCCGCCGGCGGAGGCGACGGCCATGAGGCGGGTCAGTCGGTTCATCGCCGCCATCGCCCTCGTTGCCGTCCTGTTGCCGGCGACCGGAGCCGGGCCTCCTGCGGGCCAGGTCGGGTCGCAGACCCAGTCGCTCACCCGGGCTCTCGACACGGCCAGGATGATCCTGGCCGCGCAGCGGGCGTCAGCGGGCGCCACGCTGAGCCCGCTGCTCGACCAGCAGGAAGCGAACGTCGATGCCGCAGGAAAGCTGCTGGAGCTGAATTCCCGCGGCGGCGACCCGATGCTCAACGCCGCGGCCATGGCCCGGGAAATGACGGCCCATCAGGCGCAGCTCCTCGGCATCGGCCTTCCTGCCGCCCCGGTGCCGGACTCCGGAGATGGTCCGGAGGTGGCTGCACTGGCCCTGCTGGCGCAGTCCGGCGTCGATCCCTCGCCCACCCAGAGGCGTGAACTCGCCGCACTCGATTCACTGCCGGCCAGGCCCCGAGCCGCTCTGGCCGGCGTCATCGAGGCGTTCACCGCCTTCGACATCAGCAGCCGCCAGGCTTTCTCCGGTGCCGACAGGTCCGTCCTGGACCAGCCGGTACCCCGGGTGGAGGCAGGGACCCCACCCCCATCGCCCGCCGCCGCCCTGGCCGCGACGGGCGTCGATGTCGCCGCCCTGGGGCGGTCCCTGGCTGCTCGTCTGGAGCTGCTCGACTCCATCGCCGCCCTCGACGGCGCCTTCGCCGCTACGCCGCGCCTCGATCTGCCGGTGTCGATGCGCGCCGCCGCCGTCGGCGGCGAGTGCCAGGTCCCGGTGGCGCCGGTGATCTGCATCGACGTCGGCAACGGCGCCAACACCTACCAGGCCGACTACGCCCTGGTGGTGGACATCGGAGGCGCCGACACGTACCTCAACAACGGAGGCGGCGCCGGTTCACTTGAACTGCGCGCCGCCGCCGCCCTCGTCGATCTCGGGGGCGACGACGCCTACGGCGCCGCCAGTCAGGCAAGGTCAGGGATCAACGGCGGAGGGGCAGTGGGCAGCGGCCTCCTCGTGGACGCCGGCGGCGCCGACCGCTACTCGGCGGGCAGCGGGGGCACAAACGGCGGCGGGCGTTTCGGGACCGGAATGCTGGTGGACCTGGCCGGCGACGACCACTACACCGCCGGTGGCCAGGGGGCCAACGGCGGGGGGAGCTTTTCGGGTAGCGGGATGCTCTTGGACCTGGGCGGCTCCGACCACTACCAGGCGTCAGCGGACGGAGGTGGGGCGACGAACGGCGGCGGCTCGCTCGGGGCCGGCGCCCTGGTCGACGGTGGTGGTGACGACGCCTACGCGGCCAAGGGGGCGGCGGCCAACGGCGGCGGGAGCCTCGGGTCCGGGTTCCTGCTCGACGCCGGCGGCGACGACGCGTACGCCGGCGGCGACGGCGGGGTCAATGGCGGCGCAGCGTTGGGGACGGGGTTCCTGCTCGACGCCGGCGGCGACGACGCCTACCGCGCCGGGAGGTCCGGCGCCAACGGTGCCGGCAGCCGCGTCCTGGGCGTGCCCGGGAGCGGGCTGCTGCTCGACGCCGGCGGCGACGACGTCTACGAGGACGGCGAGACCCCGCCGGGCACGGGGCGCAACAAGAGTGTGGTGCCGAAGGGCGATGTGGGGGCACAGGTCGATATGGGCAGCGGCGCCATCGTCTCGGTCGAGGACGCCACGGTCGCCGAGGGCGACTCGGCCACGAGCGACATGGTGTTCACCGTCAGCCTCGATGCCCCGTCGCCCGTCGCCACGTCGGTGCAGTACGCGACGGCCGACGGGACAGCAAAGGCGGCCTCCGACTACGTCGCCGCATCGGGGACCGTCACCATTCCTGCCGGACGCCAGACGACGACGGTGACCGTGAAGGTGAACGGCGACGTCATACCCGAGGCGGACGAGATGTTCTTTCTGAACCTGACGGGCGCCGACCACGCCGTGGTGGGAGACGGGCAGGGACGGGGAACGATCATCTCCGACGAGGGGGCGGCGGTAGCCGATACCCAGGTGTTCGAGAACGACCCCCCCGGGACCACCGACGCCGTCTTCAGCGTCACCGTGTCGCCCCCCAGTGACCGGACCGTCACCCTGCACTACGCCACGGCCGACCAGACGGCGACCGCCGGCGCCGACTACCGGGCCAGGAGCGGGACGCTGACCTTCGCCCCCGGCGAGACCACAGCGACGGTGGCCGTGCCCGTGGTGGGCGACACCGACGACGAGGCCGACGAGACGTTCGCCCTCGAGCTGTCGTCACCGGTCAACACCGCCATCCGCCGCCCGAAGGCCACCGCCGTCATCCGCGACGACGACGGAACCGGCGGCATCCGCGTCGAGGACGCCAGGGCAGTGGAGGGGGGCAGCGCCGTGTTCACCGTCATTGACGACGCACCGGGCGACTACTTCGGACAGGAGCCCGTCATCGTCGACTACGAGACCGCCGACGGCACGGCCACCGCCGGCGCCGACTACGAGCCGACCCGGGGCAGGGTGAGCCTTGAGCCATACGAGCACGACGACACGCGGGACGTGCGGGCGACGATCACCGTTCCTGTCAGGGCCGATGACGTGGTGGAGCCCGAAGAGGCGTTCGTGCTCAATGTCTCGATGCCCGACCCGCCGCGACCGAACATGTTCGTGGACGCCCAGGGCCGGGCCACGGTCGTGGACGAAGCCCGCCCCGCCATCCGGATCGTCGGGCCCAGGGTGGACGAGGGCGATGGTGGCACCACGCCCGCCCGCTTCACGGTGACGCTGGCCAAGCCCTCGCCCTCGCCGGTGGTGGCCGACTACGCCACCGAGGACGGAAGCGCGACGGTGGGCGATGGCGACTACGACGCCACCTCGGGCACGCTGCGGTTCCTTCCCGGCGAGACCACCAAGGAGGTGACCGTCGCCATTCGGGGCGACA
This sequence comes from Acidimicrobiales bacterium, assembly GCA_035525365.1. Classification (GTDB taxonomy): domain Bacteria; phylum Actinomycetota; class Acidimicrobiia; order Acidimicrobiales. The sequence continues at coordinate 11,815 of DATLEK010000106.1, read as the reverse complement.
CCGCCCTGGAGGGCAACGAGGACTTTGCCGTGGTCCTCTCGGGCATCGCCGGCGCCGTCGTGGCCGATCAGGGAGCCGACCGGGGCCAGGCCACCATCGTGGACGACGAGGCCGGCCTGTCCGTCGACGACGTCGTCGTCACAGAAGGCGATGACGCGTCCTTCACCGTCACGCTTTCGAAGGCACAGACCACGGAGGTCCGCGTGTATTTCTCCGCTATGCCCGGGACGGCGACCCTGCGCGATTACCTGGGCACTGGATATAGGCGCCTGGTCTTCCAGCCCGGGGAGACGAGCAAGCAGGTGCTGGTGCACACCTTCGCCGACGCCGAGGAGGAACCCGAGGAGACCTTTTCGGTTCGGCTGAGGGAACCGGTGGGAGCCACGCTGGCCCGAGCGGTGGGTACCGGCACCATCGTCGACCCGCCCAAACTCTCGATCGACGACCCGGTGGTGACCGAGGGGGACTCCGGCACGGCGCCGGCCACCTTCACCATCTCGTTGTCGAAGGCGGCGACGGTCCCGGTAACCGTTCACTACCAGACGGGCGAGGACACCGCCACCGAGCCCGAGGACTTCACCGCCACCAGCGGGACGCTGCGCTTCGAGCCCGGCTCGACCCGCGCCACGGTGACCGCCCTCGTCAACGGCGACACGCTTGACGAGCCCGACGAACGGTTCGTGCTCGTCCTGACTCAGCCGACCAACGCCAAGCTGGCCGTGCCCTGCCCGGGCACCGGGAGCTGCGACCCCAGAAGTTCCAAGACAAATACGGACGACCGCGGTGCGGCCACCATCGTCGACGACGACGGCCCCAGCGCCGCCCACCTGGTCCACGACGTCGCCGCCGGAGTCATCCCCGGTCAGGGCGCCGCTACCGGCGGCGGCATCTTCGTGAGCGGCCACGACGCCGATTACCACTCGAGTCTGCAGCAGGAGATTCCGCCATCTGCCCCCCCGGGCGCCCGTCGCATCGTGCAACGCGCCGTCGGGTACGTCACCAATGAGAAGCCGGGGCCGCGGCTGCTGTACGTGTCCCGGAGCCAGGGTTCCTTCGCTGCCGATCGCGGCGAGATCGGTATGGCCGAAGCTGGCTTCCCCCGGTGCGCGTCTGCCTGGCCGCAGCCGGCGGCGACGTCGCAGGGTGTGCTCGGCTGCTTCGACATGGCCAATATTGGCGCCGAGCCGTCCCGTGTGTGCCCTGCCTGCGTCACCGAGGACCTGGCCAACGCCGACCTGTACCACTACGACGCCGTCGTGGTGGAGGGCACGGTGGCGATGGGAGACATCGACGCGAGGGACCTCGCCTTCCTGGTGGGCCACGCTGAGCAGTTGGCCGACTACGTCCGGGCCGGGCACGGCCTGGTGGTGTTCTCCCAGAGGGGGTTCCACGACCGCGGCTACTCCTTCCTTCCCTGCCTCCAGCAGAGCGAGTACGCCGAGGCCGAACTGTCGGAGGGCACCGGAGTGGGCACGACGGTCACACCGGAGGGCCGGGCCATGGGTTTCACCGAAGCCGACTTCCCGCTCAACATCACCCACAACTGGTTCACGACGCGCTGCGGCTACGACGTCATAGACCGTGACCTGAAAGACCGTATGGTCAGCCTGGCCACCCGTCTCGGCCCGCACCCCGGGACGGCCACCATCACCGACGCGACGGCCAAGGAGGGTGACCGCGGTCTCACCCCCATGACCTTCACGGTGAGCCTCGGCGCGGCGGCGGACAAGGAGGCGAGCGTCGACTACACGGTCAAGGAGGGCACCGCCGTCGACGGCACCGACTACCTCACCACCACGCCGGCGGGAAGGCAGCTCACCACCGGGGCGCTGTTCTTCGCCCCGGGCGAGACGACCAAGACCATCGAGGTGCAGGTGGTGGGCGACACGGTGGACGAGTCCGACGAGGACCTCTTCGTCGTCCTGGCCAATCCCGTCAACGTGAGCCTGACCCGCACCAGGGCCACGGGGACGATCATCGACGACGACGCCACCCCGGCGGCACAGGGAGAAGACCCTGGCAGCGGAGAGGGCGGGCCGGGCAACAACGACAACGGGAACCCACCTGGGCAGCCGCCCACCGACCAGGGTCTGCAGCCCGGGCCCGGCAACCCGGCTCCCGGGCAGCAACCGGCGCCCCAGCCGGGCCAGGCGCAACAGCCGACGGCACAGCCGACCCAGGCACAGGCCCAAGCCCAGGTCTCCCAGGCCCAGACCCAGACCCAGGCGCAGCAACAGGTCCAGGCTCAGCAACAGGTCCAAGCGCAGCAACAGGTCCAGGCGCAACAGCAGGTCCAGCAACAGGTTCAGACCCAGACGCAGGTCCAGCAGCAGGCCAACGCCGCTCCCCACCTGCAGCCCCAGGGCCAGCTTCACCCCCAGCCCGGGGTGATGGCGGAGCCCTCCGGCGCTCCGGGGGGCGAGACGGCGCGCGGAAGAAATGAGGGTCGGCGCGGCACCTATCTGGCGGTGGCCACCGAGCACGGCGCCCCGGGCGGCCCCCGGGCCCTCACCTGGGGCGTCGCTCTTGTCGTCTTCCTGGCCGCCCTGGCCCGGACGCGCCCCGGGCCCACGCCGGCCCAGGCCGTCTCGCCCCGCCCCGTGTATCGCCGGCCCCGGCGTCCCATCCATCGGCCCCCGTTGTGAGCCACACGCCGGAGAGACCCATTCGATTGAAAGGAACGCAATGACCGACAAGAGAGCATCGGGGAACCGAGCAGTTCAGGTACTGGTGGCCAGCCTGGTCGTCCTCGCCCTGATCTTCGCCGTGCTGGTCAACTACTCCTACCGCTCCGGCCCATCCGGAACCGCGGTGGGCCTCGGCCAGCTCTACCGCCTGGCCGATGCCGGCCAGATCCGCGCCGCCACCTTCCTCGACGAGGACGCCGAGATGATCGGCACCGTCTGCGCGTCGGCTCTGGCCCGGGGTGGCACCATCCGGCCCCGGACGGATGGACGACCGACCCGGGCCGCCTGCCCGGGCGCCCGGGCCCGGTTCCACACCACCTACCCGCGCTCCGACGTGGCCACGGCCACGTTGATAGAGCGGGTGGCCGAAACCTCGCCGGTCGTGGTCGACAAACAGCCGGCCAAGGCCGTGGCCAAGGTGGTCGTTAACTTCGTCCTGCCGCTGCTGGTGCTGGCCAACCTCTTTGCCCTCATCTTCATGGCCCGGGGCGGCGGATCCCCGCTGGCCCAGATCACCGGCTTCGGACGCATCGGGCGTCGCCGACCGGGTGGCCAGGGCGCGGGCCCGGGCACGGGCGTGAGCTTTGCCGATGTGGCCGGCGCCGAGGAGGCCGTCACCGAGCTCCGGGAGGTCACCGACTACCTCCGCGACCCGAGCCGATACCAGGCCTTCGGCGCCGCCCCGCCCAAAGGCGTCCTGCTGTTCGGTCCCCCGGGGTGCGGCAAGACGCTCCTGGCCCGGGCGGTGGCCGGCGAGTCGGGCGTGCCGTTCTTCTCCATCTCCGGCGCCGAGTTCGTCGAGTCGCTCGTCGGCGTCGGCGCGGCGCGGGTACGGGATCTGTTCCGCCAGGTGCGGGAGGTGGCGCCGGCCATCGTGTTCATCGACGAGATCGACGCCGTCGGGCGCCGGCGGGAGGGTGAAGGCTTCTCGGGCGGCGAGAGGGAGCAGACCGTGAACCAGCTGCTCGTCGAGCTGGACGGCTTCGAGGCGGCCGCCGGCATCGTGCTCATGGGCGCCACCAACCGGCCCGACATTCTCGACCCCGCCCTATTGCGGCCCGGGCGCTTCGACCGGCACGTCACCCTCGACGCCCCGAACGTGATGGGACGCGAGGCCATCCTGCGCCTGCACGCCAAGGGCAAGCCCATCTCACCGGAGGTGAACTTCGAGGCCATCGCCCGCCGGACGCCCGGTTTCACCGGCGCCGACCTGGCCAATGTCATCAACGAGGCCACCCTCCTGCTGATCCGCGAGGGCGACGAGGGGACCCAGATACGTGAGTCCCATCTGTCCGAGGCCGTGAGCCGGGTGCTGCACGGGCCCCAGCGCCGGGGGCGGATCATGACCGCCGAGGAACGGAAGCGCATCGCCCACCACGAGTCCGGGCATGCCCTGGTGGCGGTTGCCCTCGGCATGTACAGCGAAGCCTCCCGGGTTTCGGTGGTGGCTCGGGGCCGGGGGCTGGGGTCGTCGACCATGGATGACGGCAGTGAACGGGTACTTCGTACCGTCACCGAGCTGTCCGCCGAGCTGGCGGTGGCCCTGGCCGGCATCGCCGCCGAGGAGCTGAGTTTCGGAGAGGCGTCCACCAGCGCCGAGGACGACGTGGACCGGGCCAGCGCCATCGCCACCGAGATGGCCGGTCGGTACGGGTTGGCCCCTGGCATCGGGCGGCGGCGCCTGTTGACCAAAAACGACGGCTATCTGGGTGGCGGCACCAGCCTGGAGGCCGTCTCGGGGCCCACCATGGCTGCCTTCGACGAGGAGGTGGGTCGGCTTCTGGCCGAGGCCGAGGCCCGGGCGGGCGAGATCCTCGCCCACCACCGGGACCTCTTGACGACCATGGCCGACCGACTCGAGGTGGAGGAGACGCTCGAGGGCCCGGCTCTGGAGGCGCTCACCGCCCCTGCCCGCCCCGAGCTGTCGTCGTTCGTCTTCGGCGCATCGACCAGCCGTGGCGACAACGGCACGCCGCCCAGACAACCGGCCAGACGCCGATGAGCCGCCCGGGGGCAGCGCGGTGGCGTCGTGTGCGGGTGGCGAGGGTTTCGGCGGCCGTCGCCCTTCTGGTGGCGGGTATCCCGGTCGTCGATGCCGGCCTGCCGGCGGCACAGGCCGAAGTGGGACCGTCGTTGTGTGGCCTCCCCCGCCAGGCCGGAGATGTGCTGGCGTGGGGGCGCGACGATCACGGCCAGCTCGGCGACGGGGCCGTGGGATCGCCGCGTGCGCTACCCGGTCCCGTGAGCGGCCTCGGGCCCGGGGGCGCGGTTGGGCAGGTGGGCGCCGGGCCCAGCCACAGTTCGGTCCTCGGCCTCGATGGGTCCGTGCTCACCTTCGGCACCGCCGCTGACCACGTTGTCCCCATTACCGTCCCGGGGTTCGGCCCGGGGAGCGGGGCGACCGTGATTGCCGCCGGCGGCGACATCAGCGGGTCCCGCTGGTGGGACAACGACGGCGCCGTCAAGCGCGACGGGTCCGTGTGGACGTGGGCCATCGCTGCGGTCGACAACGGGGGGAATCGGATTGAGCCCACGCCGGCGCAGGTCCCCGGCCTCGGCCCGGGCAGCGGCATGATCGCCCTCGCCTCCTCCGGCTTCGTCGACTTCGGCACCCCGGGTTTTCTGGCCCTCACCGACCAAGGGGGTGTTCTTTTCTCGCGCAGCAGCGGCCGGGGCGCATCGGCGGCGGCCCCCGTCCCCGGCCTGGGGCCGGGCAGCGATGTCGTGGCTGTGTCGGCCGGCGGGCGGCACAACCTGGCCCTCAAGCGCGACGGGACCGTTTTGTCCTGGGGCCAGAACGGCGACGGCCAGCTCGGCGACGGCTACGCCGCGGCGGACGACCCGCTCTACGCGCTCAAGCGAAACGTGGTGAACCCCGAGATCAACGAGGACCCCCCGTCCCAACGCGCCGAGCCCGGGCCAGTGGCCGGCTTGGGAAGCGGGAGCGGCGTCGTCGCCGTGGCCGCTGGGGCCCAGCACAGTCTCGCCCTCAAAGCCGACGGGACGGTGCTGGCCTGGGGTGCCAACGGCGTCGGCCAGCTGGGTCGCGACGCGGTCTCCGGGCCGAGTCACCGACCGGCGCCGGTGGCCGGCCTGGGAAGCGGGAGCGGCGTCGTCGCCGTGGCCGCGGGCGGTGCACACAATCTCGCCCTGAAGAACGACGGCACGGTGCTGGCGTGGGGGGACAACACCTACGGCGAGTTGGGCGACGGCACTTTCGACAGCCGGCCCAAACCAGCCCAGGTCGCCGGCATGGGGCCGGGTAGCGGCGTCTTCGCCGTGGCCGCCGGAGGGTCGCACAGCCTGGCCATCCATTCAGGGCCCACCATCTCGCCCTGCGGGGGATCACCGCAGGCAGCCCCGGTGGGCGGCGGATTCTCCGAGCCCCTCCGGGCTCTGGTGGTCGACGCCAAGGGTTCGCCGGTCGGTGGCGTCAGCGTCCACTTCGCCACGCCGGCCACCGGTCCCGGTGCCATGTTCGCGCGCCACGCCGGTTCCGCCACCGTCGTGACCGACGCCGCCGGGGTCGCCACCGCCCCTGCCTTGACCGCCAACAACACACTCGGGTCCTACTCGGTGGTCGCCACCACCCCGGGGGTCGGTGGAACGGCCAGCTTCTCGCTTACCAACACCACTCCACTGGTGATCGCACCGAAGGGCGGTGGAGGCCAGAGTGCATACGTCGGGGCGCCTTTCGTGACGCCGCTCGAGGTGAAGGTCAGCGACACCTACGGAAAACCTGTGGCGGGTGCCCGCGTCACGTTCGCGGCGCCGGCGACCGGCCCCAGTGGTGCGTTCCCGCACGACAAGTCGTCAGCCGCCGTCCGCACCGACGACGCCGGCACCGCCACGGCGCCGCTGTTCACCGCCAACGCGGTGGCCGGTGCCTATGACGTGGTGGTGTCGGCATCGACCGCCACCCCTGCGCGCCTGGCACTGGCCAACGCCTCTCGTCCGCCTCCTCCGCCGGCCCAGGGCACGATCACCAACGCCGCGGGGGGAACGGGTGAGGGGCCGGCTGACAACCTGGGGCTGCTGCCGTCGGCGATGGCCACCGGCGGCCTGACGGTTGCCGGATCGACGCTCTACGTAGTCGATCCGTACTTCTTCAATGCCGTACGCGCCGTCGATCTCGTATCCGGCCACATGCGCACGATCGCCGGCGGCGCCTTCGCCCGCAAAGGCCTGCCGCCTCTCACGTACGAGGACGGTTCGCCGACGGTGGGCGACGGTGGCCCCGCCGTACTCGCCTCCCTCCTTCCCTCGGGTGTGGCGGTGGACCGGTCCGCCAATGTGTACGTCTCCGACCTACTCCACAACACCGTCCGGCGGATCGACGCACGCACGGGCGTCATCACCACGGTGGCGGGTACAGGGACCGCCGGCTTCTCCGGCGACGGGGGACGAGCCACCGACGCGCAGCTTGCCGGGCCCCACCAGCTCGCCTTCGATGCCGGCGGCAACCTCTTCGTGGCCGATTCCGGGAACGACCGCATCCGGCGCATCGATACGAGCGGCGGCATCACCACCGTGGCCGGCAACGGCGAGCGCAGGAACTGCTACGGACCATCCGTGGCGGTGGGCGACGGCCTGGCCGCCACTGAAGCGGCGATCTCCTACCCGCTCGGTGTCACCTTCGACCCCGGGGGCAACCTCGTCGTGGCCGACACCTGCGGCCACCGGATCCGCCGGGTGGACCGGGCCTCCGCCACGATCTCCACCATCGCCGGGGACGGGGAACTGGGGACAGGCGGCGAAGGCGTGGCCGCCACCACCGCTCAGCTCCAGTACCCCCAACAGATCGCCTACGACGCCGCCGGTTCTCTGTACATCCCCGACTATCCCTGGTTGAACACGGTTCGACGGGTCGACGCAGCCGGCGTCATCACCACCTTCGCCGGGAACCCCGACCGGGCCGGCCTGGCCGGCGACGGCGGCCCGGCCACCGCCGCCACGCTCTATCTGCTGAGCGCCGTGGCCACCGACAGCGCCGGCAACGTGTACATCGCCCATGAGCCGAAGGTCCGCAAAGTCGATCCCCACGGCGTGATCACCACCCTCGTAGGTAATGGAAACATCGGCAGCTACGGGGGCGACAACGGCCCGGCACCGTCCGCCCAGCTTTTAACTCCGTACGGGCTGGCCATCGGGCCGGCCAACGACGTGTTCATCGCCACCCACGGCAGGGTTCGACGGATAGACAACCACAACATCATCCGGAGGGTCGCCGGGGACGGCATTCCCGAGGACTCCGCCCGGGGCGACGGCGGCCCGGCCACCGAGGCCGACCTCCCAGCCGCGGCGGTAGCGCTCGATGCCAGCGGGAACCTCTACGTCGCCGGCGGGAGCCGGGTGCGCAAAGTCGACACCTCCGGCGTCATCACCACCGTGGCCGGAGGGGGCGGCGATCGGCGCGACGGCGTCAGCGCCACGTCCGCTCGACTGGTCCATGCTCTGGGCCTGGCCATCGACGCCAGCGGGAACCTCTACATCGCCGACGCCGGGGACAACCGCGTCCGCAAGGTGGACCTCGGCGGCACCATCACCACCGTTGCCGGCAACGGCGAACGCGGCTTCTCCGGCGACGGCGGGCCGGCCACCAGCGCCCGCCTCAACTACCCCATCGGGGTGGTGGTGGACCGGTCCTCCAACCTGTACGTGGCCGACTCATCGAACAACAGGATCCGCAAGGTGGCCACCGATGGGACGATCACCACGGTGGCCGGGCGGGCAGCTTCGTCCCGTTCCAGTTCCGACTCCGGAGCCGGAGGCCTGCTCTCGGTGGTGGCGCCGGCCCTCTTTCCCCCCACCGAGCCTGAGCCCTATCCGTGCGCCGAGGGGCTCGGTGACGGCGGTGCGGCCACCGAAGCGTCGTTGTGCCGGCCCAGCATGATCGCCCTCGACGCATCCGGGAACCTGTTCGTCGCCGACGCCTGCGACGTCCCCCTGGTGGAGCGGGGGCAGTGCCCCGTCGGCGCCACCTCCCATAACCGGGTGCGCAAGATCAACGCCGCCACCGGCGTCATATCCACGGTCGCCGGTGGGCGTGGCTTTCTGTCGGCCACACGTGGCGACGGTGGGCCGGCCACCGAGGCCCACATCAAGCCCACCGGCCTGGCCGTGGCGGCCAACGGCGACCTGTACATCTCCGACACCGAAGCGGACCGTGTCCGCGTGGTGCGCGGTCCGTTGTAACGCCGTCTGTTCGTTCCTACGAGGTCCGGCGCGGCGCGCGACGCTTGGCGGCCGGGGGCCGGCGGCGGGAGGTCGGCTCCAGGGCGATCCCCCGCTCGGCGAGGGCGGCGACGAAGTCCTCCCGAAGCACAGCGGCCTCGCCGCTCGCCACCCCGGCACGGGCGGCTCGCGTGAGCGCCTTCATTCCGGCGGCGTTGCGCAGCCCCTTGAGGTCGGCGCCGCTCATGGCGTCGGTGGCCGCGGCCAGTTCGTCGAGGTCGACGTCAGCGTCCACCCGAACATCGCGGCACAACACCTCGAGCAGGCGCCGGCGCCCCGCCTCGTCGGGTAGGGGAACCTCGATGGCCACCAGGCGTCGGTCGCGCACGGCGTCGTCGATGATGTCGGGACGGTTGGTGGCGCCCACCAACAGCACGCCTTCGCCGCTGTGCAGGCCGTCGAGCTCCCGCAGGAACTGCGACACCACCCGCTCCTCCCACGGCGCGGCAGAGTCGGAGCTGCGGCGCTTGAGCACGGCGTCGATCTCGTCACAAAACACGATGGACGGGCGGTTGGCCCGGGCCCGGGCGAACAGCTGGGCCACCTTCTGCTCGGACTCGCCCACCCATTTGGACAACAGGTCGGCCGCCGACTGCTCGTAGAACGACGCCCTGCCCTCGGTGGCCAGGGCCCGGGCGATGGTGGTCTTGCCTGTGCCCGGGGGGCCGTGCAGGAGGATCCCGGCGGGGGGCCGCACGCCGAGTGAGCGACCCAGTTCGGGGCGCTGGAACACCAACAGGATCTCGCTCAGGCGCTCCCGCACGGCAATGGGCAGCACCACGTCGTCCCAGCTGATCTGGTCCTCGAGGGTCTGAGCCCGGTCCTGGCCCGAACGGCCCTCGATTTCGGCGACCACATCGGCTTGGGTAATTCGCCCACCGCCGCCGCCGCCATCGCCGCCGCCGCGGGCGAGGGCCCGCTGTCCGGCACCGGCCACGATGGAGGCCAACGCCGCGCCGCTGCGCCCCGGGGTGGCCTCGGCCAAGGCGGCCACGTCGAGGCTGTCCCAGTCGACCTCGGCGCCGTGTTGGCTCAGCTGGACCTGCAGGATCGCGGCGCGGGCGCCGGCGTCGGGCAGTGGAATGGCGATGCGGCTGTCGAAGCGGCCCTCCCGCAGGGCGGCGTCGAGGTGGTCGAGGGTGTTGGTGGCGGCCATGATGACCAGGCCGGGCACGTCGCGGTACTCCTCCAGGCTGTTGAGTAGCTGCGTGGCCAGCTCCCGATGATCGGCGGACGCCAGGCCCTCGCGCCGGCCGGCGATGGCGTCGACCTCGTCGAGGAACAACAAGGAGGGCACGCAGTCCGCCGCCGTTGCGAACAGCTGGCGCAGCTTTTTGGCCGGCTCGTGCTGGTAGGCCGAGGCGATGAGGGCGGGAGAGAAGCGCAGGAAGCGCAGGCCGTACTCACCGGCGGTGGCCCGGGCCAGCAGCGTCTTGCCCGTCCCCGGCGGGCCGTGGAGCAGGATGCCGTTGTGGGCCACCCGGGCCGCGCCTCCCCGTCCGGCGCGCTCGAGGCTGGCGCCGACGGTACGGCGCAGATGGGCCTTGGCCTCCTCCAACCCACCCACCTCGGCGTAGGTCGGCAGCTCCTGGGGAGGGACGGGGCGCACCTCGGCGTCGCCCGATGCCGAGGTGCGGGGCCGGCGGACGGTTTCGGATGGCGGCACCTGTCGGCCCAGGATCTCGGCGACCAGGGCCAGTGCATCGGCCGTGCACTGGTGGAAGGCCGAGGACGCCAGCAGCGCAGCCCGGGGGGAGCGGTGCTCGGCCTCGGCCACAGCCCGTTGGGCCTCCTTGCGCGCCGCCCCGTTGGCCTCCAGCTCCGCCGCCTTCTCGCGGGACAACGCGGCCCGGGCCAACTCGGTGTTGAGGGCCAGCATCAACGGCCCGCCGACCGCCGACAGGCCCCGGAAGGCCTCGCTGGCGAGCCCTCCGCACAGGCCCAAATCGCCATCGGCCAAGGCCAGGCGGGCGTCGCCCAGCCTGGTCGCCGCCGACCTGGTCTGGACCTGAGCCTCCTCCACCTTGCCCAGCAGCCGGGGGACCCTGAGCGCGCTCAGGGTGCCCAGGCTCGCGGTCAGGGCGCCAACGCACTGCTCGGCCACGTCGAGGACCTCTTCGGCCTCGGCATGGGCCACGCGGGGGGCCGGGGCGTGGCCTCGGGTAGGTCCGTGGTCTCTGTTTACGGGCCACAGGCGCTGGCGCTTCTGGGCGGGAGGTGCCACCGCTTCGTCGGTGATCGCCGCCGCGTTCCGCCGGTATGTCGCTACAGCCAGCTCCGCGCTGGTCGAATCGTTGGGCTTCTTCGAACGTCCCACGTCGTAGGTACTCCCAGCACCTGTTATTGGCCGCCCGCGCCAAGGACGCCAGCGACCTCATCGTACTGCCGGGGTTGACCGCCGACACCCCGGTAGTGGGGGATTGGTCCGGCGGGGTCGAAGAGGCAACCCGCTCGCATGGCCAGCGAAGGGCCCAAGGTGACCGAGGTGCCCGCTGATGTACCTGCACGGCATCCGGACGACTTCGCTCCGGACCCTCGTGTCGTCGGCACCTGACGGGATTCGCTTGGCGTTGGCCCCACTCCACGCCACCCCGGCGACCAGTCTCCACCCTGCTCGGTGGGCCGCCCAACCACACGCCAACCACACGCGACCCCACATCCGCCCACGTTTCTCGTCGTCCGCCCCCGACCGCATAACGCTGTGACCTGCGGTTATGTATCCGAGCGGACAGTGGTGGACCTCCCACATGGACACTGCAAAGCCCTGTACACCGGTTCGATTCCGGTCGCCGCCTCCAGAAAAGTGCAGGTCACAGCGTTGCAGCAGGTAGCTAGTTAAGTCACTGCCCAGGATCCACGCCATCGTACGAAATGCGCTGGCGCAGGCCGTCCGG
>DATLEK010000073.1:0-18232 GCA_035525365.1 Acidimicrobiales bacterium | reverse complement strand
TTGCGGGGAGCCTGCTTGGACTGGCGCAGCCTGGCCACGCTGGCCACGTTCGCGGACTCTAATCAGGAAAGGCGCAGGCCAGAGATGGCGCGGGCGATGATCAGGCGCTGGATCTCACTGGTCCCCTCGAAGATGGTGAAGTTCCCCTGTGGCCGTCCGGGGCGTGATGCCCTGTCCAAAAAGCCTTATCCTGTAAGGGTTTCGTGATGCGCCGTATCGGCCAGTATCAGCAAGTTGTAGGGATGAAAGTAGGGATGAGACTGGCTGGCGCGACCACCGGGCATTCGGACCCGGGGGACCGCTGAGCTGGTCCGTTTTCCGGGAACGCCTCAGCGTCTCCGGTGCCGGCCCCGGAGACGCTCGGTGGGAAGCCGCCCCGTGCCACCCAGGCCGGGGTGCCCGGGCCGGCGCAGGGGGGACGACTGGCGCGCCGGGGCGGGTGCCTTGGTCTGTTGCGCGAAGGCAATGGCCAGGCCGACGGCCACCATTCCGCCCCACAGCGCTGCCGGCCCTACAGGCGAAGACTGGCGCACGCCGGTGGCTAGATGGGTCTCGGAATCAAGGGCCGAGATATGAGCTCGCTCCACCTGGGACTCGCGTTGTCGTTCATCGCCCAGCGCACTCTGGCCGTGGGCTTGGCCCTCGCGTTGGCTCTGGGCTTGCTGTTGGGCCTGAGATAGCGCCTGTGCCTGCTGTTGTGCCTGAGACTGCGCTTGGGCCTGAGACTGCGCTTGGGCCTGGGCCTGGGCCTGCGCTTGCGCTTGCGCCTGCGTCAAGGGCTGAGGCAGAGGTTGTGCTGCAGCTGGCGGCAACGCTCCGGGCAGCGGCTGCGCCAGCCCGCTGGGGGGCTGACCCGTGTCGTTCTCCGGAAGCGGGTCGGGGTTGGATCCAGGTGAAGCGGGGGTTTGGCCGGCGACCATGATGAGCGCCGCCCCTCGGCCCCGGCCGATCGACGGCGGCGGTAGAGGCGGAGTGGTAGCAGAGCCGGAGACGGCGATGTCGAGGCTCCAGCCGCCGGCGAACTGTCCGCTGGGGGCGCCGGGATCGGTGGGAAAGTCGTCCACCACCCACAGCTTCCAGTCACCGTTGGCGCCAATGCCGTTGAGCGACGACAGCGAGGAGTTGATCGAGGTGGCCGGTGCGGGGAGGGGGAAACTGTCCTTTGGGGTGAAGGTGAAGTCCTCGTCGGTGTCGTCGTCGAAGAGTTTGTAGGTGCCGGTGACGCAGGGCTCGTTCGCGGGGATCGGGCCGGCGGCCTGGTCGTCGAAGCCCAGGTTGATCCGGGCTTTGATGGCCTTGTCGTCTCCCTTACCACAAACGTCCGACATGAGCATCACCGTGGTTCCGTCCGGGGCCTCGAGCATGACGTCGAGGTCCGATGGGGAACTATGGGTAAGGCCGGTGAGGGTGACGTTCACGTCGCTGATGGTGCCGGTGGTGCCCGACACGGCGATGGGCGAGGGGTAAGGGGTGGCGGTGGTCGCCGGGCATGCCGGAGGACAGCTCTTGGGCCGATCAGGCGAGGGGATCACGATGGCAGCGGAATTCGTGAAGCTTGCCGCTCGTGACGGGCCCGACACGCTGGCCCGAACCGGGTCCGACAGGTCCAGGTAGAACCGCAGCGGTCCGGCTGCAGCATCGTTGCTGTGAAGGATGGGTACCGCCACCTCTGCGGTGGTCGTACCGGGGGCGAAGGTGGCACGTCCCGATACCGCCGTGTAATGGGTGCCGGCTTTGGCAGTGTCGTCAGCGGTGGCGTAGCGAACACTCACCGGCTCGGGCATCGCCCTCGACAACATGAGGGGGAAGCTGGCGGTGGCGGTAGCGGCCTCGGGCGGCTCGACAACGCCGGGGGCGTCGCCCACCGAGATGATGGGCAGCGAGACGCCAACCAGGGTGGAGTCCTCGATGGTGGCGAGTCCCTGTGCTCTTGACACGGTGGCGCCCTCGGCATTGGACAATTCGACGGTGAAGTGCTCGGCGCCCTCGGCGTCGTCGTCGGCCAGGACCGGAACGCTGATGGTCTGGGTCTTCTCACCGGGCGCGAACACCAAGGTTCCCGAGGTGGCGGTGTAGTCGCTGCCCTCCTTGGCCGTTCCCTCGACGGTGCTGTAGTCGACCTGCACCGGGACCGAGGCGGCGGGGAACGGGGGCGGGGGGTTGCCAGGGAGCGTGGCCACGGGCGGGTCGTTCAAGGTGACGGTGAAGGTGGCCGGGAAGCTGCCCCGGGCTGGTTCGGTGACCGGGGCGGCGTCGGCAACCCGAAGCCCGTCGCAGGGGCTACCGTCGCCGCCCGCGTAACGAACAAGAGTCAGGCCACCCACACCCCCACCCTCCGTATAGCCGCCGACCACCACGATCTTCCCGTCTGGCTGGATCGCTGTGGCGGTGGCTACTGCCCAGATGCCGACACGCCTGCGGGCAAACCCGGGTGTTCCGCAGTTCTCAAAAACTCCATCTGTGCTGTAGCGGGCGACGAGTAGGTCGCTGTACCCGTACGGTCCGTGACCGGCCAGAGCAATGCGCCCGTCAACCGGAGAGATGGTCACCTTCGGGTTCCACCCGGCATCCTCGGGGCCGTAGTTGGCGACGCCGCGCGGGGTCCACCCTGGAAAATGGGTGGGTCCCATCTGCTTTCCACCACAGGGCTGCTTGGCCCCCTGCCCGCATGGATTGAATGTGGCGTCCAGACTTCCATCGGGCCGACCTGGAACCCCGACGTTAAAGCGTGCCATGGCAAAACCGATGCTGCCATCGACGCTGTTGGCCCCCGATCCGACGATCAGGATCTTGCCATCGCGGTCGATGGCGATCGTGGCATCGGTCGGAGCCCCCGCTTGGTTATCGTCGCCACTCGTCGCGATCCCTCCACATGGGGGCTGTGAAGACTGCATACAGGGGTTGAAGGTTGGGTCCAGGTCACCTTTCTCGGCGGTATAGCGAGCAGCGGCAAACCCGTAGGCGCCGAGACCCACCACGTTTCCGGCCACCACGATCTTTCCGTCGCGTTGGACAACTACCTCCTGAGCCTCGCTCCATTGCCCAGCTCCAACGTCGTGGGCCGCAACCCCCGCTTGGCCGAAACTGGTGTCCACGCGGCCATCGGCGTGGTGGCGAGTCAACCCGATTCTCGTTGCGAGATTGTCTCCGATGCCGTCGGCTCGGTGAGTGCCTACGACAATGATCTTGTCCTCGCCGCCGATGTGCTGGACGGCCACATCCTCGAAGAAGCGAGTTTTGACTATCCCATCTCCACCGGTGCCGAACGCTCGGTCCGGCGAGCCGTCCTGGTTGAAGCGTTGTATGAACGCTTCGGAACCATCCCCTGAACTAAGGATCAGAATCTTGTCCGCTCCGTCGACATGCTGCCAGGCGAAGCTGATGTTGTAGGGCCCTTTGATCGATAACCCAACCGATCCCCCACATGGTGTGTCCGGCGCTGGAGCGGCGCCGCAAGGGTTGAAGGTCGGGTCAGGTCGACCGTCGGGGAGGAAGCGGGAAAGTGAGCCGAACCCGACAACGAAAAGCTTGCCGTCGGGAAGAAGTTTCACCCCAATTGCGCCCTGACTGTTGGTGTCGCGGACCACTCCGCCGCACCCGAAGCTCTCATCCAGGTCAGTCCATTGGCCGGTCGGACCGTCGTACTCCTGCACCGGTGGGCAGCGGCCGTCGCCCCGCGGTGGCTCGACCTCGGTCAAGACCGCGTAGCCCTCACCCGATCCGTCGGGAGTGCCAGCGAATAACGCAGAGCTGCGGGCGGCGATGGTCTCCTGGCCCACGGTACGCGAGGCATGAAGAGTCGTGGTGTAGGTGCCGTCCCCGTGGTCCTTCGACGGATAATCGATGGTGACATCACCGTCGGTGGTGAAGGTCACGTTGTCACCCGCCCAAGGCCGATGACCGACTGTCATCCGAGCTGTGACCTTGGATGTCGAGGAGCCGTCACCGTAGATGGTGGCGGGATCGAGAGTCACGGCGATCCTCACGGCAGTATCGACGCCATCGGTATTGGTGAGGCCGTCCCAGGTCCAAGTGCTGCCGTCGAGAGGCGCAGCCGGGGTGTTCTGTGTGGCGCTGCTTTCCACGGGGCTGCGCACAACCCGGCGGGCGAGCCCGTCGTAGGCCATGGCTTGCTTCCGAACCTCAGGCGGCGGCGATGTCGGCGGGGACCGCAACGACCACTCCGTCCCGCCCCAGGTCCAGGTGTCGCCCCCAGCAAGGAGCACGACTACTCCGGTTTCAGGAAGTGAGGCCATGGAAGGCGAGCTGCGTCTGGGGAATTGGGCTGAGGCGCGGGGCGCCCAATTCGAGCCGTCCCAGGTCCATGTGTCGTTCATGGCGTCCCGGGTGCGGTTTAAGCCCCCGAACAGCAAGACGTGGGACTTACCGGCGTGGTAGGCCATCGATGCAGAACGTCGGGGCGGAGGCGTGGCCGATGGCTGCCGCTGGGTCCAGTCACTACCGTCCCACGTCCAGGTATCGCACAACAGATCCGGGTCCGGTTCGGTCGAGGTCGGATTAGGAGCGCCGGCGGTACCCCCGAATAGCACCAGTGACCTCGTTGGCGGATGCTCGGCCATGGTCGCGCCCTGGCGGGCTACGGGAATGGTCCTGGGCCGCTGCTCGGCCCATCTCTGTCCATTCCAGGTCCAGGTGTCGTTGAAAAGCCCCCCGTTGGCGATCCCGCCGAACAACACGAGTTCGCCTGTTTCCTCGTGATAGGCGAGCACTGCTCCGGCCCGCGCCGTTGGGCTCGTTGGCGCCTGGCCGGCCGCCGCAGGCGGCGGGATGACTTCTTCCCATGTCGAGGCAGCCCCGTTCCACACCCAGGTGTCGCCCAGGGGGGTGTTCCCGCTATCCGTGGCTCCGCCGAACAGCACGACCTGTCCCTCGGTGGGCAGGTAGGCCATCGCTGAATGCTCCCGACCGGCCGGTGTAAAGCCGGGAGGGGACTGGCGGTGCTCCACCCACGGATTGTCCTGTGCCACCGCCGGGCCGGTCGGGCCTGGTGCCTTAGGCGCAGCATTAGGCGCAGCGGTTGTGGTGGTCGTTGAGGTTGAACCCGTCGAAGCCGGCGGTGTCGAAGTCGGAGTGACTTCGCCGCTAGGGGGTGATGCCGACGGAACAAGGCACGGCGAAGTTCGAGGCGGGGGTGGTGGGGATGCCGTGGTCTCGACCAAGACCAGGCTGTGGAGGTAGCCAGCGTCAATCGAGCTTGCCTCGTCAAGCGCAGTGCCGTCAGCTCGGTTCACGGCGACGGGGAAGGTGGAGGGACTGGAGCCAGTCTGTCCATAGTAGATGCCGCCGCTGCCACCGGGCGACGTTGCGCCCCACGCCCATACCGTGGTGTCCTGGCGAAGGGCGAGGCTGTGATATGTACCGGCAGAGACTTCCGCCGCATCGTCCATGCCGACTACTTCGAGCGCCAGGAACGAGCCGGGGGGGGCGGGGACCGGTATGCCCGAAGGACCCACGCCCAGCTGGCCGTAGGTGTTGTCGCCCCATGCATAGACCACCCCACTTTCCATTAGGGCGAGGCTGTGGCCACCACCGGCAGCCACCGCCGTGGCCTTCATGCTCGCAAGGCTTGGCACCGGCGTCGGCCGCGGCGATACTGCGCTGTTTGGAGTGCCCAGCTGGCCGTAGGTGTTGCCCCCCCAGGCGTACACGCTGCCGTCATCCATCAGTGCCAGGCTGAACCCACGGCCGGCAGTCGCGCCGCCACCTGCTGCTACTTCGACCGCCTTCGGGGAACCTGATGGGAACACAACAAGGGCGGGAGGCGGCGCACCCAACGTTTGGACGGTGCCGGTTCCGAGTTCGCCGACGTTGTTGGAGCCCCAGGCGTAGACCTGCCCGGCGCTGGTGACCGCCAGGCTGTGGTCGTTGCCGGCGGCGATGGCGGTGACGCCGGTAAGGAAGCCTGAGGGATCGGCTGGGTTGGCCACCCGCACAGGCACCGAACGATCAATGGGGGTTCCATCTCCCGTCCTGCTTCCCCAGGCCCAAAGACTCCCGTCGTCGCGAAGTGCCATGCTGGAACCACCACCGGCGGCCACGGCCGTGAAGCGGCCGCTCAGGCCTTTCACCGGCGCCGGTCGCGGGTCCGGGGGCGTGGAGCCCGACACCGGCTCCCCGTCGCCCAGCTGGCCGTTAGCGTTGATACCCCAGGCCCACACGGTACCGTCCGACCGAAGTGCAAGGCTATGCTCAGAACCTGCGGACACCTCAGTCGCAACGAGGACGCCTAGCGCTTCCGTCGGGACCGACCTGTCGACAAGAGTGCCGTCGCCAAGCGCACCCGCAGCATTCCGGCCGAAACCAAACACCGCGGCTCTTGGGCCCGAGTTGGGGAGCGTCGTAGTCGTGGTTGTGCTCGTGCTGGTCGAGGTGGTCTGGTCGGTAGTGACAACAAGGCTGTGATTCCCCCCGGCGCCAATCACGGTCACGCCGACGACGAACCCGGTCGGGTCAGCGGAGTTAATGACACGAGCGGGGATAGAAGAACCGGCACACGCTGGCTGTCCGGCGCTGTCAGGGTGGCAACCCGTCTGCCCCGAGTATGTGGTCGTGCCGGCCCCCCATGCCCATAGGGCTCCGGGCGCCCCGGCGGAGTCGTCGGCCACGGCGAGCGTGTGCGTGAGGCCCCCCGCTACCTTCGTCACATTCTTCACCCCAGGGACCGGGATTGCCATCAACGACACCGGGGGCGTGCTGGCGCCGTCAGCGAGCCCGGTACCCAGTTGGCCCTCGTCGTTACTTCCCCACACCCAGAGTGTGCCGTCATCGAGGAGAGCCATGCTGTGTGCGCCGCCGGCAGCTATGGCTTTGGCCACCTTGCCGTCGAGTCCCTGTACCTGGACTGGTACATTCGAGTTTGCTGGCGTGGTCGTCGGGGACCCCAGTTGCCCGGACGTGTTATCTCCCCAGGCATATATCTTCCCGTCCGCCGTCAGGACAAGGGTGTGGCCTCCAGCGTATGAGCTTCTACCCCCGGCGGCCACCGCGATAGCCTTGGCGCTCCCCGCGGGCAGCATCACGGGGTGCGGGACCCGGCTGGCGGCCCCGCTCTTGCCGTCTCCGCTGGCGCCCCACGTGTACACAGTGCCGTTGCTGGCGAGCGCTACGCTGTGAGCAGGGTTGCTAAACCCAGTATAACTCGCACCTGCGGCCACCGCCACAATGTCTGCCAGGCCGGGCACTTGGATGGGCATGTTTCGACTCAGAGTCGTTCCGTCACCCAACTGTCCTGAGAGGTTGGATCCCCAGGCCCACACCGTGCCGTCATCACGCAGAGCCAAGCTGTGGCTACCCACGAGTGGAGCGGCAATCGCCGTGACTCCCGATAGGCCCGAGACTGGCGCCGGAGTTGTTCTACTGTCAGTCGTGCCATCGCCCAGCTGCCCCGATATGTTCACTCCCCAGCCGTGCACGATCCCACCGGTACTGATGGCCAAGCTGTAGTCCCTGCCAGCGGCGAGCGCGGTGACTCCATCGAGCCCATCGACCGCTACAGGCGCCGTTCGGTTGGTGGTAGTACCGTCGCCGAGCTGTCCCTGACCGTTCCCACCGAAGGCGATCAGTCGGTCGGGCGTAACCGACTTCGCCGGCTCCATCAAGACCAGCGCCGGTAGCACCAGAAGAAGAACCAGCCACAACACGGCGGTTTGACCCAAAAAGGCCGGTTCTCGCTGCCCCTGTGGCGAGGCAGTCGCTCCAGAGGCCATTGGCCTCATCAGCGCCCGACGAGGAATTCTATGCCGACACCCCATCGGAAAACACCGCCTCGAGAATCCATAGTCGCTGCTCATTTGCTTATTCGCGATGGTACAGAAGCCAATGCGAGAAAACATCCCCCAGAATGGGGGATGTTTCGGTAAACTTTGTTCTTGTGCATGTCTGCACCCCGAGGGACGAGCGGGCTTCGCGGGCGCCACTTTCCCGAATGGCACAATCCCAGCATTCGAGAAGAAGCAGATGGCCTGGCGGGCAAGCCCGCCAGGCCATTCCGGCTTGGAAACAACCTCAGATCCCTCAGATACGGGAATTCACGGCGTGGTGGTCAGAGGATGTTCATATGGTGAATAGGAGCAAGATGACGGAGCGATCAAAGTCGAACAGACCGCGATGTACTCCTGTCCACCCACAAAGGCATCGTAGAGAGGCTGGACAAGGAGCGAATATGGCGTACCGACGATGCCCTCGAGGATCGGTCCAACGATCGGAAGGCTGAACAGGAGGGAAAACAGCGGTCCGGGCCCGTCGGCAACGGTCGCCAACGCCGTCGGTCCGAGCTTCACGTGTGCAACGGTGGTACGGATCGTGACAGGGGACGCCGGACAGCCGAGGCTGCCAGCTAGAGGGGTCACGGGGAGGACGAAGTTGACGTTCAACTCCTCGAATCCAGTTCCGAGTTTCCCTCGGCGATAGGTGCCGGCGGTGCTGGTCGCGTCAGCTGGATTCCCCAGCTGACAAACCGAGGTTCCTACGGTGAGTAGGCCGGAAAACCCGCTTATGGCAGTGGTGGCGGGTGGCGCATTGGGGTTTGGAACATCTGGGCATACCGGAGCGTCTGGGGGGCCGGTCTGGAGGCCGCTCGTCGTCGGCGTGTATTTACCATACGTTCCGTACGGCCCCTCCGCCCAGGACACCCCCGGATTGCTGTGAATATTAGCCACTGCGCCATTCGCGAAACGCAAAGTGGTCTCGTAGGCCGTGTAAAGGGAGCAAGGGTAAGCAGAGCCGGCAGGCTCGCCCGCCGGTGGGACGAACGTTGCGGCGGCCGTAGCAGTAAAGCCACCGGTGCCATTGTCATACGGTGCCGTATGATTGGCTGAGGCAGGTGAGGCCATGGCGGCCAGACCTCCTGCCGTCATAGTGATGGCCAAACCGACGCCGCTCAATCGTTGCAGAACACTCATCTTCGGGTTCCTTTCCGGTAGGGGCAGGCGTTGAGGAGCTGAGCCCCCAACTTGCTGCCCATGGCTGCGTCAAGTCGCCTAGGCGATATGTCCAAGCTCCCCAGCGCTGTTGTCGATACTGACAGAAGCTTGTCGCAAAGACAACGGTACGAGGTACTGATCTTTTTGCCCCCGCCGTCTACGTAAGTGATCGGTGCATCTACCGAACGCAGCTCAAAAAGTCGCTGGTCAAACTGCTGGAAACGACCTCTACTCATACCGTCGTTCGGTTCCGCACAAGTTGACGCGGGAGCGAACGCCCAGCTTCTCGACGATCGGGCCAGGTGGGATTCGACCCTGCGCACGGCGACGAACAACCTCGGCAGTATCGGGGTTGGTCGGCCCCTGAGCTATCAAGGCGTCCACCTCGTGCATTCCGGATGACGCTCCTCGCGACCCGAAGCAGCGGGGCCCATGGCAGATCGGGTCACCAGGTCGCGCCGGGAGTTGATGCCGAGCTTCAGGAAGACGCTTCTCAGGTGCGACTCAACCGTCCTCACTGAGACGAAGAGGTGCTCAGCGACTTCGGCGTTGGTCATCCCTTCGGCAACGAGGTCTCGGACTTTGCTCTCGGCGGGGGTCAGCCTGTCCCCTGGCTCCATGACAGGTTCGCCCGGTCTCTTGAACTTGGCGGCATAGTCAGCGGTCACCTCCGGGGACGTCAACCCAACCTGCCACCCGGCCTCGAACGGACCTGTGCCCAGCCTTTGGCGGGCCAGCTCGAGGTCCGCTTCGTAGGCGGCCTGTCCGGAGAGCGTCCGGACACATCCGGTCTCGGCTCGTAGGGCCGTGGCCGCTCCGAACAGGCGGGCCGAGTGGGCGACATGCCGGCTGGAGATGGCCAAGCCGGCGAGCGCCTCCAAGGTGTCAGCCAGCCCCTCACGGTCACCAGTCGCGGTCTGGAGGAAGAATGCGTCGAGCTGGTGAGCGACGGCCTCTTGCTCGTCGCCTTCGGAGCGCGCCAGCCTGCCCAGGTGATGAAGCGAGCGGGCCTCGGCCCTGGTGTCACCACCGTTACGAGCGAGATGCAGCGCCTCTTCCAGCCGGGCGCGGGAGCCGGGAAGGTCACCGGCGCTCAAATCGTGCGTCAACGACCACGCTTCGATAAGCACCTCGGCACGCAGTGTCGGCGACACAGGTGTGGGCAACGACAACGCCCGTTCAAGGCCATCTCTCCCCGAGGCGTAGACGCCGTCTCTGCGACACATCACGGCGTGGCTCATCGCCAGTAGCAACGCCGTCTCGGCTCTGTCGGTGGCCAAGCTCCACTCCAGGGCGGCAGCCAAATTCTCACGGTCGGGCTCCTGCCGCTCCTCGGGCGGCTCAGAGCCGCCGAGCACCGCAGGGTCATCAGCCGAGGCGAGGCACCAGTCGGCGTGGCGGGCCGCCACGGCGTCCGACTCGTCCGCCGCCTCGAGCTTCTCATGGGCGAAGTGGCGGACGGTCTCCAACAGTCGGTAGCGCGTCCGGGGCCTGGATGTGTCGGCCACCACCAGGGATTTGGACACCAAGCGGGCGAGGAGCCAGACCACCTCATCGGAGCCAAGATGGTCACCGATGGCGACGATCTGGGCCGCGTCGAGGGTGAAGCCTCCGGCGAACACCGAAAGCCGGCGCCATAGAACCTGCTCCTGCGCCTCCAGCAGGTGATAGCTCCAGTTCAGGTTCGCTCGGAGGCTGGCATGGCGCGGGAGCGCAGCAGAGGTGGCATTGTTGAGCAGCTCGAAGCTGGACCGGAGGTACGCGGCGATGTCGGCCGGTGATAATGCCTCCACCCGCCGAGCGGCCAGGTCGATGGCGAGTGGCAGCCCGTCGAGGCGGTTGCAGATCTCGACAATGGCTGCGACGTTGTCGGCTGTGGGTATGAATCCTCGTTCGACGGCAGCGGCTCGCTGGCAGAAGAGCCGGACGGCGTCGGATTCGACAAATGCATCGGGCACGCCGGCGCAACCCGGTCGGGGCAGCGAAAGTGGCGGTAGCCGCAACACGGTCTCGGCCTCGATCCGCAGTGGCTCCCGGCTGGTGATGAGGATGCGAAGATTGAGGTGCCGATCGAGAACGGCTTCGACAAGAGGCGATACCACAGAGATCAGGTGCTCACAGTTGTCGAGCACCAAGAGTGCGAAGTCATCCTGCGGGGGCCTTCGAACGGCATGAATAGCGGGGTAGGCGAGTGCGCCGCCCGCACCAAGGGCCCAAGGGATCAGCGGCGGTACATCTTCTGGGTCGGCAATCGAGGCGAGATTCAGCCAGAAGATGGAGTGGGGCGCCGAACCAACCACATGACGAGCAAATGCGCTCTTCCCCACGCCGGGAGCCCCGGTGATGGTGACGAGCCGAGCCTCCCGCAGGAGATCCAGCACCTCCTGCAGTTCGGCATCCCGGCCAACAAAGAGCCCGGGGGGCGGTGCATGAGGGCTTCGATCTGAGTCGTTCCCCGAGTCACCGGCGTCCCTTAGCGAGGAAGAGTCCACTAGGGCCAAGGCGAGCGGGGCCCGCCTAGTCACTCGCTCCCGCTTCCCGAGAAAGGTTCAACACCGTGCTCCCATTCCGCTCCACACCTGGACAGCGTGTGATCAGCTACCGATGAGGGTACGGCAGCCGGTCCTGAGAAACATCCCCCAAAATGGGGGACATTGAAGAAAATCTGGCGGTCTTAAGACCGGATTCGCAGTGCAAATGGGCATTTTGACCGGTTGCAGGCGCGCCAACAGCTTCTGAGCCACGGCCACGGAGTTCAAGGCCGGGCGCGCGATACCTAGGGCGACAGCTCTGGGCCACTGCTCTCCATCCCACGGTCACGCCCGAGGGCCACCTCAAGACCATGTGTGGCCTGCTGGGCGCCACGGCGGCTGGCGGCGTAGGCGTCATCGAATGGCCGCAGCCGGGCCGAGCGGCTCCCGGTCGTCGGTGATGGCGAAGGCCACTCGGTGCTGTTCAATCTTCGCCGCAGCGCGGTCCCAGGCGGCGGCCTCGATGCCGTTCCCCGGGCGCTGACCGAGATGACGGGGCAAGACGACCATCGAGTCGATCGACAACTGCTCGGCTCGGATCTCCAGATCGGAGCGCAGGCGGGCACGAACACGGTGCTGGTCCCGCTCCAGCTCAGGGACCGTTGACAGCTGCTCTTTGGCATCGACCACCTCCCGCTGCAGGCGACGGCTCTTGGCCTCCAGTGCGGCGAGCTGTTCTCGGCCCTCGTCGACGGTGGCTCTGGCCGCCTCGATGATCGAGTGGTCGCTCGAGATGTCGAAGCGGTGCCGGTGGCGCTTGAAGGGCCGGTCGTAGGAGGCCAAGCGCTGGTTTGCCCACTCGATGCGCTGGGCCGCTGCTTTCATGGTCGACGCGACACTGGCGCGCTGTCGTGCCGCTGCCGCCAGGTCCCGCTGGGCCTGGTCGGCATCGAAGCGGATACGTGAGGTGGCGGCGGTGAGTTCGTAGTCGGCCTCGAGCAGGTCCCGGAGGGCCGCCGGCGGGAGCGGCAACTGGGGTATGGGCCCAGGTGGCTCCGCCTTCAGCGTTTCAGGCACGGGTGGAGGCCGCGTGGGTTCGAGGCGCCGGGCGGCGCTCAGCTGGTCCCGTCGCACGATGGCCGGCTGGTCGATCCACTCCCGGGCCAGCGCCTCGCCCAGCACCTCGATGGCGCTTTGCTGGCCGTCGGTGACCACGAAGGCCTCGTTGCTGTGACGGCCTCTGGTCATGGGCACGTACACGCCGGCGGTGTCCACCGGTGCGTCGATGAACACCAGCGAGGTGTCCACGGTGCGGCCCTGGTTGGCGTGGCTGGTCTGGGCGTAGGCCAGCTCCACATGGGCCGCCACGTAGTCCCCAGGCAGGCGAGCCATCCCGGTGCGCCCGGTGACCACGAGGTCGCCTCCGTCGCCGATCCGGATGACCTCCCAGTGGTCCCGGTTCTTGACCATGTAGCCCCGATCAGTGCGCAGCTGGCGGTCGTTGCGCCGGGTGGCCACCACGTCGCCGACATGGATCTGGTAGCCGCAGGCAACCACGTGGGTCCCGCCCAGGTCGATCTCGCCGGCGGCGGCCCGCAGTCGCTGGGCCCGGCGGTTCAGCTCGGCCACCGCCTCGACGCTCGGCGCCATCATGGCCACGTCCTCGCCCCGGCCCCGCGCCTGCCACCACGCCTCGACCACGGCGGTGGCCATGGCTGTCCGGAAGCCGGCGTGCAGGCGACCATGGTGGTCGTAGGTCCCGAGCACCGAGGCGTCGCCTCGGCGCAGGCCCAGGCTGGCTTCTCGCTCCCAGGGATTGGAGAAGCGCCGCACACGATCCAACTCGACGGCGCCGAAGCAGTCCGCGAGGTGGCCGAACATGCCCGAGCGCCCCACGGCGGAGAACTGGAGGGGATCTCCCACCAACACCAGCCGCCAGCCCCGCCGATCAGCGAGGTCGGCCAGCTCGGCCAGCTTGGCCGTGGGCACCATGGCCGATTCATCGACCACCACGGTGGCGCCGGCGGGAAGAACTCGGGCTGTGGCGCTCGGGCCAGGCGGTGCTCGATGAGCAGCTTGTCGATGGTGTCGGCACCCACTCCGGTCTCGGCGCTGAGCACCTCCGCCGCGGTGGCCGAAGGAGCCACCCCGAACACCGCTCGGCCCTCGGCCCGCAACTGGGCCACCGCCGGAGCCAGAGCGGTGGTCTTGCCCGTGCCGGCGGGGCCCACCACCAACACCAGCTCCCTGGTGCCGGCCACCGCGGCGGCCACCTCTCGCTGAGGACCGCTCAGATCCAGAGTTGTGCGCCGGGCGGCGGAGACGGCATCGACACCGCCGGCCTCGATGCGCTTGTCGGCCCACAGCACCAGCGCCTCCTCCTGGGCCACGATGGCCGGGGTGCTCAACGCCCGGTGCAGCACCGACTCGCTCACCGGGCGCCCGTCGCGCCGAAGCTCCATGCCCCGGGCACCGGCGGGGGACAACTCCACCATGTGGGCCGCGATGACCTCGGCGGCCAACTCATCCAGCCACGCCACCAGGCGTCCTGGCTCCTCGGTCACGGAAGGAGGAACGGCAGCGGCCAGCTCACGGACCACCTCGGCGGCGCGCCAGGTGGATTGGCCTTCGGCCAACGCCGCCAGGGCGGCGGCAGCGACCTCGGTCCTGCTGATGTGGTCGATGGGGTGCGACTCCAGTTCGGCATTGAGCGCCGCGGCTACGACCCGCTCGGGCTCGTAGCCGATGGCCCGGGCCTGATCGGCCCACTGCTCATGCAGCTCTTCGGCGTCAAAGCCATGGACCTTGGCCGGGCGGCTGTCGGTGACCGCTTCGCGGTCCAGCCGCCAGCGCTCCCGCTGCGTGGGTTGGCGACCGAAGGCGGCCTCGAAGCGCTCCAGCTTCTCCTCGAAACGGGCCTCGACCTGGCCGGTACGGGTGGAGAACTCGGCCAGCACATCCGGGTGGACGGTGGCGATCTCGGCGATGGCGTTGGTCGGCTCGTTCCACTCCACTCCGAGGCGGCGGCGCAACTCGGCGCGGAGGGTGGCGTGGTAGAGGGCGGACAGGGTGCGCTGGTCGTGCTTGATGAGCCGGGCGTCGAGAGCCAGCCAGCGACCGTCGTTGGAACGGACCCGGTTGGCGATGACCACGTGGGTGTGAAGTTGCGAATCGAGGGTCCGGCTGGTGTGCTGGCGAAAGGTTGCGGCCACGATGCCCTCGGCGTCGAAGACCCCGATCTCGCCCCGCTCCCGGTAGCGGGTGTGGGCATGGGCCTCCACCCAATCGACCAGGGCGGCCACCGCCGCGTCATGTGACTCCAGCACCGCTTGGCGGGTAGCGCCGTCGCCCAGGGCGAACAGCACAGAGACCGATTTCGGTGCCGAGGCGGTCATGTCGAAGCCCCGCGCCGCGTGGTCTCCATAGCGGCGCCCGAGATGGTTTCCCGTCTCCGGGTGTAGGCCGGCCATGAGGGCCAGGAAGGCCTCGTCATCGACTTCCCCGGCCAGGTCGAGCAACTCTGCTCCCTTGCCGTGCCAGCGTCCCGGCGGCTCGCCGGCATCGAGGTAGTAGCTGGGCAGGTGCTCCACGTAGTAGGCGCCGGCGTCGGCTCCTTTCAGGGTCTGGACCCGCACGGTCATCGGTGACCGTCCCTCAGATCGGCGGCGAGAACCT
Organism: Acidimicrobiales bacterium; assembly: GCA_035525365.1. Classification (GTDB taxonomy): domain Bacteria; phylum Actinomycetota; class Acidimicrobiia; order Acidimicrobiales. The sequence continues at coordinate 3,144 of DATLEK010000073.1, read as the reverse complement.
CAACGGAAACCTCAACGCCGGGGCGGGAAGCACAACTGTGCACTCGTCTGTCAGTGGTTGAGACGGGGGCGGGAGGAAGGGTCATGCGGGGAGGGGTGACGCGCTCAGAAGAGGGTCGGGGAACTGGAAGATGTGGTGGAGCGGGTGTTGCGGGTGCGGGCGCGGGAAGGGGTGCGAGCGATGGAGACGGAGATGGCTGTCTCGGTCAGGTCGATGACGTAGCTCGGAGCCGCCGCGTCGCCCGCCGCCGTAGAGGCGGCGCGACGCACCACCCCGGCCCGCACCAGCTGGCGCAGCCGGCGATGCACGGTGTCCTTGGAGATGAAGCCAAGTCGACCGGCGATCTGGCGCACGCTCGCCCTCACCACCAGCTCGCCATCGCGAAGCTCCGCCTGGGCCAACAGGTCGTGCAGGACGGCGACGGTCTCCGGGCCGTACTCCCGGAGGAAGGCCAGCGCGTCCGGGTAGCTGTGTTCGATCCTGACCTCAGTGCTCATCGTCATCGGGCGCAGACCCGTTGCCGTCGATGCCGGCGAGCGCCAGCAGCGCCGCGGTGCGGATTCGCACGCAGCGCCCGAAGCGCACAGCAGGGATTCCCTCCTTGCCGCCGGTGTCAAGCCAGCGACGGGCCTGCTCGTAGATCTGGCTCCGGCCGAGCTGGGTCAGCTCCTGGGCCTGCTCCACCCGGAGGAACGGAGGAAGATCATCGACTCGCATGGCTCGCTCCCGCTGGTGTAGATTACGCAGGCGTAATGGGGTATGCCATCTTACCGGACCCGGCGAGGATGGAAACATCAATGCCGCCCCGGAGGTGTCATTGATTTGAGACAGGAGCCAAGTGCCCAAGGCCAAGCCTGAACCAGACTCCTGGAGCGCCGGCCAGGTCGTCGCCCACAACCTCACCCGCGCCCGGGAGCTTCGGCGTCTGACCCAGACCGAGGTGGCAGAGCGTCTCACCCGCTTCACCGAAGCGCGCTGGACCCAGGCCACGGTCGCCCAGGCTGAGGGCTCGGTGTCCAGCCCAGCGCGTCCGTCAGTTCACGGCCAACGAGCTGGTGGCTCTCGCCCGCACCTTCGACCTTCCGGTGTCCGGTGCTGTATTTCTTCCTGCCTCCCGAGGACGGCGCCGGCGGACTGGTGACGCCGGACGCCACCTCCGGTGGTTGGCCGTGGGAGTACCTGCTCATGCTGGTTTGGGGGCATGCCGCCAACTTCCCGATCGTGGCCGACCGGGCTGCGCCCTGGGCGCACGTCTCTCCACTTCTCAATGTCCCCGCCAACGACCCCGTGGAGGGGGCACCCGACGACGCCACCCTCGCCCGCCTCGTCGGTGGCCGCCAGCGCCTGAAGCCCGAAGACATGCTGGCCGTCGCCTTCAACGGGCTGGCCCGACGGCGGATGCGCGGGGCGCCGCTACCGGGTCAGGAAGTAGCTGCCCTCGCCTCGAACCTGCGGGGCCTGGCCGATGCCCTGGACGCCTTCAACAACGACTCGCCCGGAGCGTTCTTCGACGCCGACGCGATCCGCAAGCTTCACGGCCGTGACGCTGACGACGGAGACGAACCCAGTAACGAAGGTTCCTGAGCGTCAGACTGGCTGGTCATGCAGAGGCGCGCTCCACGAGGCGTAGGTCAGCTCCCATGGCATCGGCCAGCTTGACCAGCGTCGGTTCTGTCGGTCGGATGGAACCCCGCTCGATGCGGCTGATCTCACTCTGGGCAACTCCGCTCAGCTCCGCCAGTTGCGTCTGAGTAAGCCCTCGCTTCTGGCGGAGGGCCATGACCTGCGTGGCAATGGTGTAGGCGTGCTCGAAGACGGCACGGCGGGCTTGAGACTCTGGCGTCGCAAGTTCCTCGCTGTCACGGACGTAGTCATCGAGCTGCTGAGCCACGCCAATCATTATGGGGACTAACGCATACGATGTCAAGGTCACCTCGGCCGACTTTGTCTTGCCTTGAACTCGGCGAGCCGCTTGCGAGCATTGGCGATCTCCCGCGCCTGCTTGCGTTCGCTGGGATCAGCTCCCTTGTCGTAGCCACCGAGCAGCAGCACGATCCGATCACCATGAGGATGGAAGAAAACCCGCAGCAGAACGCGCTCGCCGACTTTGCCTCCGGGTAGCGCGCCAGCGAACATCGCCTCGACTTCGGCGGCACTGTGACGGAGGCGGAATTCGTAGAGCCCTTGGCCGAGGGCCTTGCCCCACTGGCTGCGGCAGACACCGATCCCCTGCTCAGCGAGCACGAGCCGAAGTGCCGAGACGAGCGCATCGCGTTGGACGGCAGTGAGGTCTTTGTCGATCCAGATTCGGACCGGTGCTTTGCCGGAGTCGTCCTCGTAGAACTCGATACGCCAGGGCGCCATCCTCAGCCGCCGACAGGTGAAGTCGGATCGTCCTTGTCGTCTTCGGTCACGCCGTCCAGGGCCCCGCCGAGGGCGAGCGCCAGCGCCTCATCGGCGGAGTCCACGGCGTGGGCGTAGACGCGCAGGGTCATCGCCGCGTTGGCGTGACCGAGGCGGCCGGCCACGGTGCGGACGTCGTGGCCACCGCTGATGGCCATGGTCGCCGACCAGTGCCTCAAATCGTGGAGCCTCCATCGACGGTCGATGCCGGCCAGTTCCCGGGCGCGCGACCACCACCACCCGACCCGGGCCGGCGGCGCCGGGTGCTCGTCGAGGGAGAACAGGTACGGCGACAGCTCCTCTTGTTCCCGGCGGAGCTCCGCCAACTCGGCCAAGGTGGCGGGGTCGAGCCGGACGGTGCGCTGGTTGGCGGTCTTGGTCGGGGCGTCGATGAGGATGGGCTCGGCGCCCTCCTCACGACGGATGGCCACGCTGCTGTCGACGGTGAGGCGGTCACCCTCGATCTCGCTCCCCCGCAGGGCCGCCAGCTCCGAGCGCCGCAGGCCGGCCACCGCTGCCAGACGAAGGGCGAGAGCCGCTGCGGGGTCGATGGTCCTTGCCGCCCGGATGGCCGCCCGCACGTCGTCGCCGCTGATCGACTTGCGGGGAGCCTGCTTGGACTGGCGCAGCCTGGCCACGCTGGCCACGTTCGCGGACTCTAATCAGGAAAGGCGCAGGCCAGAGATGGCGCGGGCGATGATCAGGCGCTGGATCTCACTGGTCCCCTCGAAGATGGTGAAG